>CAUJJP010000083.1 GCA_963205525.1 Pseudomonadota bacterium
CCTAGATCCGGCAGTTGGACGCGCCCGAGCGGGCTGCGCTGCGGGGTGCTGGCAAGACGCGACGACGCTGCGGGCTCATGCCCGCGAGGAGGAGCAACGCCGCCAGCGCGCCGCAGCGCGGCTCGATCGGGTGCGTAGCGAACTCACCCGGCAGGTGATTGCTGCCGTGGCTGCAAGTGCTTGAGAACCCGGACGAATCCCGCGCCGATGAGCGGTCAACTGCCGGATCTGGGCTGACTCCATCACCCGGACCCCGTTCGCGCGCGGACCACGGCAGCGCTGATCGGCGCCCGCCAGTGGCCGAATTCACGACCGCCGCGCAGGCCAGCGCGCCGGGTGCCGCGGGTAGGTTAGGCTGCGCGACCGCAGCAGCAGGCACCGCAGACACCCCATGTCTCACCGCTCATCCATGGTCGCGCAGGCACTCGCTGCGACCGCTGCCTTCACGGCATTCGGCGCCTGGGCCGCAGCCCTGTCGCCCTCGGCCGGCAATCTGGTCCTCAGCGGCACGCTGGCCGACGGCGGCCGGTTCGAGATCCGTGCCCTGCTGAAGGACGGGCTGTTCAGCGGCCAGGGGCAGTTCGAAACGGCGGGCGAGACGATCTCCGGGGCGCTGCACGACAGGCTCAGCTTCTACGAGAACGGCCGCTGCAGGTTCCGCGTCGAGCAGGGCCGTGCGCGTGCCGAGATCAGCGGCAAGTGCGACAGCACGGCGATGAGCGGGCGCTTCGAGGCATTCTCGCCCGGCCAGGGCGTGCGCGGTGGCGAAGGCCGGGCCAGCGTCGCCCTGCAAGCTGGCGGCGCCGCCACCACCGCAACTCCTGCAGCCCCTGCAGCCACCGACGCCCTGCCCGGCATCAAGCTGCAGTGCGCCTACATGGACCGCAGCTACAGCTTCAAGTGGGGCGAGTCGACCGAGTACCGTCTGGCCCACTCCAACATGGTCAGCCTGACGCTGGCCGATGGCGTCTACCGCAGTGGCCGCAGCGGCAAAGGCAGCTTCGAGCGCATCGGCGCCGACAGGATCCGCCTGAGCTCCGGCCCCTGGGCCGGCGCGCTGGGCACGCTGGAGCCCGACCGCTCGGGCCGGCCGGCGGTGGTCTTCCACCTCGAGGACAACCGCCTGCCCGACGGCGTGCACCGCATCGACCCCTACACGACACGCTGCACCGAGCCGGGCTGAAGCCCGATGCAGCGCCCGTCGCGATCAGGCCGCTGCCGCCTCGCGCGCGGCGGCGCGCTTGAGCGCGAGCCCGATCAGCACGCCCACCTGGCGCAGGAAGTCGACGTCGGCGCCGGTCCAGTGCTTCTGGAAGGTGACGTTTTCGCAGCAGAACAGGCCGAAGGGCTCGCCGGCGACGCTGATGCCCACGTCCAGCAGCGAATGGATGTTCAGCGGCTCGAAGTACAGCTCGGTGAAGCAGGCGGTGGCGGGATGCTGGCGTGCCTCGCTGGCGATGATGAGGTCGTCGCTGCGCATGGCCTCGAAGTAGGGGCCGAAGTCGTCTTCCGACAGGCTGGAGCCCGAGGCCCATTCCTGGGTACCCGAGTCGTACAGGCACTGCAGCTCGATGCGGCTGCGCAGGCTGTCGCCATAGGTCCAGAAGCTCGCGCGCGAGCAGCCGAGCTGGGTCGTGATCTCCTGCGTCAGGCCGTGCAGAAAGGCTTCGCGGTCCAGCGTGCCTTGCATCAGGCCGTTGGCCAGCTTCATGATGGGTTTCGGGTCTGCCATGGGTACTCCGTGTAAATCAACTGCGTGCAGGGCGGACCGCGCCGGACCTGCGACAGACCACCCTGACCCGTCATCGGCCATCGGCGGCGAAACCTGAGGGCGTATTCAGTGCAGCACCGCACGCAGGCCCCTCGCGCGGCAACAATCACCGCATGCAGATCGCGATCCCTGCCACCGGCGCTGCCAGCGCCACCCGCTTGTTCGTCGACGTCGAGGGCGCCGCCCTGGTGCCGGACGGCCCGCGCCTGCGCGAGAAGCCGACCTTGGTGCTGCTGCACGGCGGCCCGGGCTACGACCACTCGGGGTTCAAGCCGGCCTTCTCCGCCCTCGCCGAGCTGTGCCAGATCGTCTACCTGGACCACCGCGGCCACGGCCGCAGCCAGCCCTGCCCGGTCGACGAATGGACGCTGGACACCTGGGCCGACGACGTGGTGCGGCTGTGCGACGCGCTGGGCATAGACAAGCCCATCGTGCTCGGCCAGAGCTTCGGCGGCTTCGTCGCCCAGCGCTACCTGGCGCGCCACCCTGGGCATCCGGGCAAGCTGGTGCTGTCATCCACCTCACCGGCCATGAACCTGGGGCGCAAGCTGGCGATGTTCGAGCAGCTCGGCGGCACCGCGGCACGCGAGGCCGCGCAGGCCTTCTGGACCCGCCCCGACGCCGGCACCTGGGCGGTCTACCAGCAGGCCTGCCTGGGCCTGTACAACACCTCCGCCCTGCGCAGCGACCCGCAGCCGCGCCAGCGCACGCGCTTCAACGAGCCCATCCTGTTCCACTTCGCGGCCGGCGAGATGCAGACCATGGACCTCGCACCCGGGCTGGCGGCAGCGCGCTGCCCGGTGCTGGTGATGGCCGGGACGCTGGACCCGGTGTGTCCGCTGGCCGACGCACGCGATATCTTCGACGCCCTGCCGGCGGCGCACCGGCATTGGGCCGAGTTCGCCCGCAGCGGCCACGGCGCCTGGCGCGACGAGCCCGCCGCCGCCTTCGAGCGGCTGCGCCGCTTCATCGCCGAGCCGCCGGACTGAGAAGGCGGTCCCCGGGCAGCCGCACGGGTAGACGGGAAGCGGCCGCGCGGTCGACGGGAAGCGGCCGTCACCCACCTTCCTAGGGTCAACCCTTGTCTGCAAGCAGCCCGGTATGTATGATTCGTACATACTGAATCAGTCCGACGACCGTCGTCGGACCGACCTTGAACAAGGGGGCCGGATGGAAGCCACGGTGGCCGAACGCGGGCAGATCACCCTGCCCAAGGCGGTGCGCGACGCGCTCGGGCTGACCAAGGGCAGCAAGCTCAAGGTCGAACTCGACGGTGCCCGCATCGTGCTGCACAAGGACGTCGGCGACGCGATCAGCCGCCTGCGCGGCCGCTTCAAGCTCGCCGAGGGTTTCAAGTCCACCGACGAAGCCATGCGTGCGCTGCGCGGGCGCGCACCCGGCGACCCCTACCCCCCGGCCGAAGACGGCGAATGATCGCGGTCGATTCGTCCGTGTTGCTCGACGTGCTGACCGAGGATGGGGCGTTCGCAGCCGCGTCCGCACGCGCCATCGAGCAGGCATTGAGCAGCGGCGGCCTGGTGATCTGCGATGCCGTCGTGGCGGAGGTGCAGTCGATGCTGGCCACCAGCGAAAGCGCAATGGACGTGCTCAACGACTTCGGCATCCGCTACCAGCCGACGAGCGAGCAGGCTGCCGTCCGGGCGGGTTTCATGCAACGCCGCTTTCGCGACCGCGGCGGTCGCCGCGAACGTGTGGTTGCCGATTTCCTCGTCGGCGCCCACGCCATGATGCAGTGCGACGCCCTCATCACGCGCGACGCAGGCTTCTACCGCGACTACTTCAAGGGCCTGCGGGTCATCGTCCCGCAAGCCTGATCAGCCACACTCCCCCCATTCATCCAGGAGCCACAGCCATGCTGCAAGCCTATCGACAACACGCCGCCGAACGCGCCGCGCTCGGCATTCCGCCCCTGCCGCTGGACGCCCAGCAGGTGGCCGCCCTGATCGAGTTGATCAAGTCCCCGCCGGCCGGCGAGGAAGCCTTCCTGCTGGACCTGCTGACCCACCGCGTGCCCCCCGGCGTGGACGACGCGGCCAAGGTCAAGGCCAGCTTCCTGGCCGCGGTGGCTCATGGCGAGCTGGCGGTGGCGCTGATCTCGCGCCAGCGCGCCACCGAATTGCTGGGCACCATGGTCGGCGGCTACAACGTGCAGCCGCTGATCGAGCTGCTGGACGACGCGGCGGTGGCCGGCGTGGCGGCCGAGGCGCTGAAGAAGACGCTGCTGATGTTCGACTACTTCAACGACGTCGCCGCCAAGGCGCGCGCCGGCAACGCGACGGCCCAGCAGGTGGTGCAGAGCTGGGCTGACGCCGAGTGGTTCACCTCGCGCCCGGAGGTGGAGCGCCGCATCACGGTCATCGTCTTCAAGGTGCCGGGCGAGACCAACACCGATGATCTCTCTCCCGCGCCCGACGCCTGGAGCCGGCCGGACATCCCGCTGCACTTCCTGGCGATGCTGAAGAACACGCGCCCCGACGCCGCCTTCAAGCCGGAGGAGGACGGCAAGCGCGGCCCCATGGCCTTCATCGACGAGCTCAAGGCCAAGGGCCACCTGGTGGCCTACGTGGGCGACGTGGTGGGCACCGGCTCCAGCCGCAAGAGCGCGACCAACAGCGTGATCTGGGCCACCGGCCAGGACATCCCCTTCGTGCCCAACAAGCGCTACGGCGGCGTCACCCTGGGCGGCAAGATCGCGCCCATCTTCTTCAACACGCAGGAGGATTCGGGCTCGCTGCCGATTGAGGTCGACGTCTCCGCACTCGCCATGGGCGACGTGATCGACGTCCTGCCCTACGACGGCCGGATCGAGAAGAACGGCCAGACCGTGGCCAGCTTCGAACTCAAGAGCCAGGTCCTGCTCGACGAGGTGCGCGCCGGCGGCCGCATCAACCTCATCATCGGCCGCTCACTGACCGCCAAGGCGCGCGAGTTCCTCGGCCTGCCGGCTTCCAGCGCGTTCCGGCTGCCGGTGGCGCCCAAGGACAGCGGGCGCGGCTACACGCTGGCGCAGAAGATGGTCGGCCGCGCCTGCGGCCTGCCCGAGGGCCAGGGCGTGCGCCCGGGCACCTACTGCGAGCCCAAGATGACCACCGTCGGCAGCCAGGACACCACCGGCCCGATGACGCGCGACGAGCTCAAGGACCTGGCCTGCCTGGGTTTCTCGGCCGACCTGGTGATGCAGAGCTTCTGCCACACCGCCGCCTACCCCAAGCCGGTGGACGCCAAGATGCACCGCGAGCTGCCGCCCTTCATCAGCAGCCGCGGCGGCGTCGCGCTGCGCCCGGGCGACGGCGTCATCCACTCATGGCTGAACCGCCTGCTGCTGCCCGACACCGTGGGCACCGGCGGCGACAGCCACACCCGCTTCCCGATCGGCATCTCGTTCCCGGCCGGCTCGGGGCTGGTGGCCTTTGCCGCCGCCACCGGCGTGATGCCGCTGGACATGCCCGAATCGGTGCTGGTGCGCTTCAAGGGCCAGTTGCAGCCGGGCGTGACGCTGCGCGACCTGGTGCACGCAATCCCGCTGTACGCCATCAGGCAAGGCCTGCTGACGGTGGCCAAGGCGGGCAAGAAGAACATCTTCTCGGGCCGCATCCTGGAGATCGAGGGTCTGCCGCAGCTCAAGGTCGAGCAGGCCTTCGAACTCTCCGACGCCTCGGCCGAGCGTTCCGCCGCCGGCTGCACCATCAAGCTCGACCAGGCGCCGGTCATCGAGTACCTGCAGAGCAACGTGGTGCTCATGAAGACCATGATCGCCGACGGCTACGCCGACGCGCGCACCCTGCAGCGGCGCATCGAGAAGGTCGAGGCCTGGCTCGCCAATCCGCAGCTGCTGCAGGCTGACCGCGACGCCGAGTACGCGGCAGTGATTGAGATCGACATGAACGAGATCGTCGAGCCCATCGTCTGCTGCCCGAACGACCCGGACGATGCGAAGACCCTGGCCGAGGTCGCCGGCACCACGATCGACGAGGCCTTCATCGGCTCGTGCATGACCAACATCGGCCACTTCCGTGCCGCCGCCAAGCTGCTCGGCGGCGCACGCGACATTCCGACCAAGCTGTGGGTGGCGCCACCGACCAAGATGGACCAGAGCGAGCTGATGAAGGAAGGCCACTACGCCGCCTTCGGCAGCGCCGGTGCGCGCCCCGAGATGCCCGGCTGCAGCCTGTGCATGGGCAACCAGGCGCAGGTGCGCGAGGGTGCGACCGTGATGTCCACCTCGACCCGCAACTTCCCGAACCGGCTGGGCAAGAACACGCAGGTCTACCTCGGCTCGGCCGAGCTGGCGGCGATCTGCTCCAGGCTCGGCCGCATTCCTAGCGCGGCCGAGTACCGCGAGGCGATGGGCATCGTCGACCAGGACGCCGCCAACATCTACCGCTACATGAACTTCGACCAGATCGAGGAGTACGCGCAGGCGGCGAAGACGGTACAGGCCTGAGCGCGCAGGCCGGGGTCGCCCCACGAGCCCGGCGTCGACACGGCCCGCTTTTGCGGGCCGTCGTGTTTGTGGCCCGCTTCAGCGGGCCTTCGTGCCTGTAGCCCGCTTCGGCGGGCCGTCGCGCTTGCAGCCAGCGCCGGACCGCCGCCAGCCGCTGGCCTGTTCTGCAGGGGCAGCGCTGCGTCGCAAGACGGGGGCGGCAGCGGACGCTGCCAGAATCGGGCCCCATGCTCGTCTTCTACTGGATCATGGGGCTGTTGGTGGTCGGCACCTTCGCGCCCTCGGTGCTGTACCTGCTGCTGTACGCCGCCACCGGCGAGCAGGCCTGTGCGCAGCGCGCCAGGCTGCTGTGGAACCTCTCGCGCGTGTTCGGGATGCTGGCCTTCAACATCCTGATCTGGGGCCACGTGCTGGTGGGCCTGTGGCGGATCTGGTTCTGATCGCCCGGCCACCCGCTCGCGGCAACCCGGGTTTCAGCGCATGAACATGCCCTGGCGTTCGCCGGGCTCGACCCGCAGGCGCCGCGGCGCACCGTCGGCGCGGCGCGCCGCCAGCAGCTGGCGCGCCGCGACCGGGCAGATGCCGAAGTCGGCGTGCGTGAGCGCGGCGGCCAGCAGCGCCTCGCCGCGGTCGCCCAGGGCGTGGTCGAGGTCGTCGGCGACCTCGCACTGCGCTGCCAGGCCGTCGAAGTAGCGCCCCTCGTTGCGCGCGTTCACCGACTCGAAGGTGACCGCGCTGTAGGTCTGGCCGCAGCCGCCGTCCTGCGGGTTGAAGCCCACCGGCTTGCCGCAGCTGGTGTCGCCGATCTGCACCACCTCGACACCGGCGCCGCGCAGCCCGTTGATGACCTGCTCCGCCGCGGAGCAGGTGCGCGGCCCGCTGAGCACGTACACGCGCGCCAGCGCCAGCGCATTGGCCGGCGCGCTGAAGCGAACGCTCTGGTTGCTCGCCGCGTGGCGGTTGCTGTAGAGCAGCCGCACATACTCCTGGCCCGCGCTGCGCAGGCCGCTGAGGTGGCTGGCCACCAGCGCGCCGGTGCTCACCCAGCCGCCGCCGTTGTAGCGCAGGTCCAGCACCACGTCGCTCACGCCCTCGCGCCGGAACTGGGCGAACGCGGCGTCCAGCGGCACGTTCACCTGCTCGATCATGTCCTTCACCGCCAGATAGCCCACGCGGCGCCCGAGCGCCGAGTTCAGCACCTGGGTGCCGGTCACCGGGGTCAGGGCATAGTCGCTCGCGACCAGGGTCAGGCTGCGCTCGCCGCCCGCTGCGCCGTTGCCGCGCACGACCAGCTGCAGCTGCTCGCCGACGGCCTGCGGCACCAGCATGGCGTAGTCGTCGGCGGCGATCAGCTCGGACGCCGGGCGGCCGTTGATCGACACGATGCGGTCGCCGCGCTGCAGGCCCTTGGCCGCGGCGTCCGAGCGCGGCTCGACGTGGCGGATGCGCAGCGGCAGGTCGGGCCGGCCCTCGACCTCCAGCCCCGCCACCGAAAGGCCGTAGCCGCGCGTCTTGCCGTCGCCGAAGAAGCGGTTGAAGGACTGCGTGGACTCCATGTAGCTGTAGCGGTCGGAGGGGAATACGGTGTCGCCCCCGTACAGCGAGGCGTCGAAATAGGCCTGCACGCTGTCGTAGGACGAGGGCAGCGGCCGCGGCGCGAGTGCGTACCAGAAGTACCAGTCGTCGAGGTAGCCGCGCAGCCAGGCGTTCTGGTCGGCCACGCTGCAGCTCAGGGGCGGCGTCGTGCCGGGGGCATCGCCGCCGCCGCAGGCGGCGAGCAGGCCGCTGGTGCACAGGGCGGCGCAGAGGTGGCGCAGGTTCATCGTCGAGGCTCTCCGGTCGGGGCGCTGCCGCTCGGCGCGGCGCAGGTGGACACCTACAATCATGCCCTCAAACCCCCGGCCTCCCTCTTGCGTTGACAGCGGCGCCCCCGATGCGCCCTGCGACGCGCATCCGTGCGCCCCGCAATGACCGAACTCGCGAAGTCCTTCGAACCCGCCGCCATCGAATCGCGCTGGGCGCCGCGCTGGGAAGCCAGCGACATCTACGCGCCGACGCTGGATGCGGGCAAGCCATCGTTTTGCATCCAGCTGCCGCCGCCCAACGTCACCGGCACCCTGCACATGGGGCACGCCTTCAACCAGACGGTGATGGACGCACTCACGCGCTACCACCGCATGCGCGGCTTCAACACGCTGTGGGTGCCGGGCACCGACCACGCCGGCATCGCGACCCAGATCGTCGTCGAGCGCCAGATGCAGGAGCAGGGCCAGAGCCGGCACGACCTCGGACGCGAGGCCTTCGTGGAACGCGTGTGGGACTGGAAGCGCAGCTCGGGCGCCACCATCACCCAGCAGATGCGGCGCATGGGCGACTCGGTGAGCTGGGCGCACGAGTACTTCACGATGGACGACAAGCTCTCGCCGGTCGTCACCGAGACCTTTGTTCGCCTGTACGAGGAGGGCCTGATCTACCGCGGCAAGCGCCTCGTGAGCTGGGACCCGGCGCTGAAGTCGGCGGTCTCCGACCTCGAGGTGGAGAGCGAGGAGGAGGACGGCTTCCTCTGGCACATCCGCTACCCGCTGAGCGACGGCAGCGCCAGCGTGGTGGTCGCCACCACCCGGCCCGAGACCATGCTCGGCGACGTCGCGGTGATGGTGCACCCCGAGGACGAGCGCTACGCGGCGCTGGTCGGCAAGACGGTCACCCTGCCCTTGGTCGGACGCGAGATCCCGATCATCGCCGACGACTACGTCGACCGCGAGTTCGGCACCGGCGTCGTCAAGGTCACGCCGGCGCACGACGCCAACGACTACGCGGTCGGCCAGCGCCACGGCCTGCCGGCGATCGGCGTGCTGGCGCTGGACGCCACCGTCAACGACAACGCGCCCGAGGCCTACCGCGGGCTGGACCGCTTCGTCGCACGTCAGCGCGTGGTCGCCGACCTGCAGTCGCAGGGCCTGCTGGTACAGACCGTCAAGCACCGCCTGATGGTGCCGCGCTGTGCACGCACCGGGCAGATCGTCGAGCCCATGCTGACCGACCAGTGGTTCGTCGCCATGACCCGGCCGGGCGCCAGCGGGCGCTCGATCGCCGAGGAGGCGATCGAGGCGGTGGACTCGGGCGCGGTGCGCTTCGTGCCCGAGAACTGGGTCAACACCTACCACCAGTGGATGAAGAACATCCAGGACTGGTGCATCAGCCGCCAGCTCTGGTGGGGACACCAGATCCCGGCCTGGTACGGCAGCGGCGGCGAGATCTTCGTCGCCCGCAGCGAGGCCGAGGCGCGCGCGAAGGCGCTGGCCGCCGGCTACCACGGCGATCTCACGCGCGACGAGGACGTGCTCGACACCTGGTACTCCTCGGCCCTGGTGCCCTTCTCCACCCTGGGCTGGCCGGCCAGGACGGTGGAGCAGGACTTGTTCCTGCCCAGCAGCGTGCTCGTCACCGGCTACGACATCATCTTCTTCTGGGTCGCGCGCATGATCATGATGACGCGCCACTTCACCGGCCAGGTGCCGTTCCGCTACGTCTACATCCATGGCCTGGTGCTGGACGCGCACGGCCACAAGATGAGCAAGTCCGAGGGCAACGTGCTCGACCCGGTGGACCTGATCGATGGCATCGCCTTGCCGGCGCTGCTGGACAAGCGGGTGCTCGGGCTGCGCAAGCCCGAGACCGCGCCGCGCGTGCGCAAGGCCACCGAGCAGGAGTTCCCGCAGGGCATCCCCGGCTACGGCGCCGACGCGCTGCGCTTCACCTTCGCCGCCATGGCGACCCTGGGGCGCAGCCTGAACTTCGACAGCAAGCGCTGCGAGGGCTACCGCAACTTCTGCAACAAGCTCTGGAACGCTAGCCGCTTCGTGCTCATGAACTGCCAGGGGCAGGACGTCGGCCTGGACAAGGCCTGTGACCTGCCAGGCGCGCTGAGCTTCTCCAGCGCCGACCGCTGGATCACCGGCGAGCTGCAGCGGGTGGAGGCCGCGGTCGCGCAGGGCTTTGCCGACTACCGGCTGGACAATGTCGCCAACGCGATCTACGGCTTCGTCTGGGACGAGTTCTGCGACTGGTACCTGGAGATCGCCAAGGTGCAGATCGCGTGCGGCGATGCGGCCGCGCAGCGCGCCACCCGGCGCACCCTGATCCGCAGCCTGGAGACGGTGCTGCGCCTGCTGCACCCGATCGCCCCCTTCATCACCGCCGAGCTGTGGGACACGGTGGCAGTGGTCGCCGGCCGGCGCCAGGCGGGCGACGCGTCGACGGTCGCCAGCGCCCCCTACCCGCAGGCCCAGCTCGAGCGCGTGGACACGGCGGCCGACGCCTGGGTGGCGCGGCTGAAGGCGCTCACCGCTGCCTGCCGCAACCTGCGCAGCGAAATGCAGCTCTCACCCGGCGAACGGGTGCCCCTGCTGGTGATCGGCGACGCCGGCTTCATCGCTGCCGCCGCACCGCTGCTGCAGGCGTTGGCGCGGCTGTCCGAGGTGCGCCACTTCGAGGTCGAGGCGGCGTTTGCCGCCGCCACCGCCACCGCACCGGTGACGGTGGCGGCCGACCTGCGGCTGGCGCTGCACGTGGAGATCGACGTCGCCGCCGAGCGCGAGCGCCTGGGCAAGGAGATCGCGCGTCTGCAGGCCGAGATCGCCAAGGCACAGGCCAAGCTCGGCAACGCCAGCTTCGTGCAGCGTGCACCGGCAGCGGTGGTGGAGCAGGAGCGCCAGCGGGCGGCCGACTTCGGGCGCAGCCTCAGTCGTCTCCAAGATCAGCAACGTCGCCTTCCCACGTCGGCCTGAAGGCCTGCGGCGGGCCGGGGTCGGCGAGCAGCTCGTCGATCCGGCGCGCCACTGCCCAGGCGCTGCGCCGGCGCGACTCGCGCGTCGTGCTCGCCACCCGCGGCGTGACCTGCAGCGCCTGCGCATCGTGCAGCGGGCGTCCGGGGTCCAGGGCGCCGGGCTCCAGGCTGTCGAACCAGGCTGCGGCGAGCTGCTCACCGTCCAGCGCAGCGGCCAGTGCAGCCTCGTCGAAGATGCTGGAATGGGTCAGGCTGACCAGCACCTGGTGCGGCTTGCCGCCACCGAGGTAGCGCTCGCCGACCAGGCCACGGTAGCGGGTGAAGAAGGCCAGCAACATGCACACGCCGTCGCACTGCTCGAACAAGGTACGCAGCGGCATCGGGCGCACGCCCCACTGCGCCCACAAGGGGTCCGAGGCATGCTGCCCGGGGTCGTAGCCGACCACCTCGGCACCGAAGGCGCGCAGCAGCTCGGCCAGCGGCTGCGCCGTCGGCGTCATGCCCACCAGGCCGATGCGCGCGCTGCCGAGCTCGCGCCCGACGAGCAGACCCTCGGCGTTCACCACCGGCACCCGGCGCAACAGCTGCAGGAGAGCGCCGATGACGAACTCGGCCTCGGCCCGCGCACCGGCGCTGCTCGGGCGCACGAGCTCGACATTGGCGCGCGCGCAGGCGTCGATGTCGATGTTCTCGACCCCGGCGGACAGGCGGCCCACCGCGCGCAGCCGGGGTGCCGCCTTCAGCACCGGCTCGTCGATCGCCACCGACGAGGGCGTGATCATCGCGCGCACCGAGAACAGCGCGCGCCGCAGCGCCAAAGGGTCACGGGCCAGCTCTGGCGCGTGACGCAGCGGGTAGCGGGCCTCGAGCCATTGGAGCACCTCCGGCTCCAGCGGCTCGACGATCAGCAGGTCCATGAAGACGGTGATGGGAGTTGCGCATCACTCCTGGCAGGCCCGCGTGCCAGAATCCTGGCCGCATGCTCTTTATGAGCCCATTCTATGTAAGAAGATGTACGTAAAAAAGGCAATATTCCCCGTCGCCGGCCTGGGCACCCGCTTCCTGCCCGCCACCAAGGCGCAGCCCAAGGAGATGCTGCCGGTGGTCGACAAGCCGCTCATCCAGTATGCGGTGGAGGAGGCCTACGCCGCGGGCGTGCGCGAGATGATCTTCGTCACCGGGCGCCACAAGCGGCCGATCGAGGACCACTTCGACATGACCTTCGAGCTCGAGGTGGCACTGGAGCAAGGCGGCAAACACGATCTGCTGGAGGTGGTGCGCAGCGTCAAGCCCGACGACATGGAGTGCATCTACGTGCGCCAGGCGCAGGCCCTGGGTCTGGGCCACGCCGTGCTGTGCGGCCAGCGCCTGGTCGGCGACGAGCCCTTCGCGGTGCTGCTGGCGGACGATCTGATGGTCGGCGAGCCGCCGGTGCTGGCGCAGATGGTCGAGCAGTACGCCGAGTGGCGCGCCAGCATCCTGGCGGTGCAGGAAGTGCCCGCCGACCACACCCGGCGCTACGGCATCGTCGCCGGCAGCGAGGTCAACGAACGGCTGGTGGACGTCTCGCGCATCGTCGAGAAGCCGGCCCCCGAGCTCGCGCCCTCGCGCCTGGGGGTGGCCGGCCGCTACATCCTCACGCCCGGCGTGTTTCACGAGATCGCAAGCCAGCCGCGCGGCGTCGGCGGCGAGATCCAGCTCACCGACGGCATCGCCTCGCTGCTGCGGCGCGAGAAGGTTTTTGCCTACCGCTACGCCGGCCGGCGCTACGACTGTGGCAGCAAGGAGGGCTTTCTGCAGGCCAACGTCGAGCTGGCGCTGGCGCACCCGGAACTCGGACCGGGCTTTCGCGCCTACCTCAAGGGCCTGGAGCTCTGAACCCCGGCGTCGGCGCAGCGCCGATGCGGCAACGAACAGCGGCGCTGCGGCCGCGCCCGCTCAGCGCCGCTTGAGGACGTGGATGAAATCGCTGCCGGCGGTCTGCTGGTCCAGCAGCTCGTTGCCGGTCTGGCGCGCAAAGGCCTTGAAGTCTCGCACCGAACCGGGGTCGGTCGAGACCACCTTCAGGGTCTGGCCGCTGCTCATCTCGGCGAGCGCCTTCTTCGCCTTCAGGATGGGCAAGGGGCAGTTCAGGCCCCGGGTGTCGATCTCTTTGTCGGCGTCCATGGGGCCGATTCTAGGAGCAGCCTAGGAGCCGGCCACGGCCTGCGGTCGCGCCGGCAGCTCGACGAACTGCGGCTCGATACCGCACCCGCGCAGCCACTGCGCCAGCGCAAGCCCGGTGCCCGCGCGCCAGCAGCGGATGTCGGCCGGGGCGAACAGCTTGTACTCGGCGAGTTCGGGCGACAGGCGCACCTCGCCGCGTGCTCGCACGTGGTAGGTGATGATGACCTGGTTCATGCGCAGGAACTCGTGCACGCCCACCAGCGTGGTGTCGACGACTTCGAGCGAGGTCTCCTCGCCGACCTCGCGCCGCACGCCCTGCTCGGGCGATTCGCCGGCCTCCATGAAGCCGGTGATGAGGGCGAACATGCGCTGCGTCCAGGCCGCATTGCGCGCCAGCAGCACGCGGCCGCCCTGGTCCACGCACTCGACGATCGCCGCCAGCACCGGCACCGGGTTGTTCCAGTGCGTGAAGCCGCAGGCCGGGCAGCGCAGTCTGAGCTTCTCGCCGCCATCCTCCTCGGCCGCGATCATCGCCAGTTCACTGGCACAGGCCGGGCAGTAGCGCCATCCGTCGCTCATGCTGGAAACACCCCGGTGGAGAGGTAGCGGTCACCACGGTCGCAGGCGACGAAGACGATGGTCGCGCCCTCGACCCGGGCCGCGACCTGCAAGGCCACCCAGCAGGCGCCGGCGGCCGAGATGCCGCAGAACAGGCCCTCCTCCGCGGCCAGCCGGCGCGCCATGGCTTCGGCGTCGGCCTGGCTGACGTAGACCAGCTCGTCCACCGCCGCCGGGTCGTGGATCTTGGGCAGGTAGGCCGGCGGCCACTTGCGGATGCCCGGGATGCGAGATCCCTCCGCCGGCTGCGCGCCGACGATGCGCACCGCCGGGTTGCGCGACTTCAGATGGCGCGACACGCCGGTGATGGTGCCGGTGGTGCCCATCGCGCTCACGAAATGGGTCACGCGGCCGCCGGTGTCGGCCCAGATCTCGGGGCCGGTGGTCTGCTCGTGCACGAGCGGGTTGTCCTCGTTCGCGAACTGGTCCAGGACCCGGCCCTTGCCGTCCTTCTGCATCTGCTCGGCGAGGTCGCGCGCGTACTCCATGCCACCGCTGCGCGGGGTGAGGATGAGCTCGGCGCCGAAGGCCTTCATGGTCTGCGCGCGCTCGACCGACAAGTCCTCCGGCATCACCAGCAGCATGCGGTAGCCGCGGATCGCCGCCGCCATCGCCAGCGCGATGCCGGTGTTGCCGCTGGTGGCCTCGATCAAGGTGTCGCCGGGCCTGATCTCGCCGCGCGCCTCGGCACCGCGGATCATGGCGATCGCCGGCCTGTCCTTCACCGAACCGGCCGGGTTGTTGCCTTCCAGCTTGGCCAGGATGAGGTTGCCGCGCGTGGCCGCGTCCTCGCCCGGCAGGCGCTGCAGGCGCACCAGCGGTGTGCGTCCGATGACGTCTTCCAGCGTGAGGTATTCAGGTCGGTCGGCGGGTCGGTCGGCGCGCATCGGCGTAGCTTCTCCTGCAGTTATGATCGGCCGCTTCATGCGTGCCATCGGCAGCGACATCCAAGGCCCGGGTGGCGAAATCGGTAGACGCAGGGGACTCAAAATCCCCCGCCGCAAGGCGTAACGGTTCGAGTCCGTTCCCGGGCACCAGCTTGACATTCTGACCCAATGCCGCCGATTCCACCGGTCACCCGCAACCTGATGCTGATCTGCACCGCAGTCTTCATGCTGCAGCAGATCGTCCCCGTGACCGATGCGGTGTTTGCGCTGTGGCCCCTGGGCAGCGGCCGCTTCCTGCCCTGGCAGGTGCTGAGCTACGCCTTCCTGCACGGCGGCGTCGGCCACCTGTTCTTCAACATGCTGGGGCTGTGGATGTTCGGCTCCGAGCTCGAACGCCTGTGGGGCCAGCGCCGCTACATGCAGTTCCTGCTCGCCGGCGTGATCGCCGCCGCACTGGCGCAGATGGCGTTCACCGCCCTCACCGGCTCGATGTTCCCGACCGTGGGCGCATCCGGCGGCCTGTTCGCGCTGCTGCTGGCCTTCGGCATGCTGTTCCCGAACCGGGTCATCATGCCGCTGTTCCCACCCATCCCGATGAAGGCGCGCACCTTCGTCATCATCTTCGGCGCCCTCGAACTGGGCCTGGGCATGCTGGGCAGCAGCGGCGTGGCGCACTTCGCGCACCTGGGCGGCATGGTCGGCGGCTGGCTCATGATCCGCTACTGGCGAGGCATGCCGCCGTTCGGATCACGTCGGCGCTGAAGCCGGCGCTGAAGAAGCTGCCAGGCCTTCGGCGACCGTCGGGCAGCGCAGGCGCAGCCGCAGTTCACGCTTCATCCGCTGGTTGCACAGCCGGCGCGATTCGCGCAGGAAAGACAGCGTCAGCGGCGTCAGCGTGGCCTCGGCCTCGGCGCGCGAGATGCGCGGCGGACGCGCCAGGCCACAGCGATCGGCCACCAGGTCCAGGTACTCGCCCATGCGCAGCGCGCTGTCGTCGCAGACGTTGACGACGCGCTGCGGCCGCCCGCGATGGAGCGCGGCGACGCAGGCGCGCGCCAGGTCGTCGGCCTGGATGTGGCAGGTGTAGACGTCGTCCTCGGCGCACAGCACGGGGGCGCCGCGGCGTACCCGCTCGCGCGGATCGCCTCCCGCACGGTCCAGGGCGTAGATGCCGGGCACGCGCAGGATGCTCACCGCGGCCCCGCAGGCACGCCCCCACCAGCGCCACCAGGCCTCGGCGTCGGCGCGCCGCCAGGCGCGATCGGTGGCCGGCGCGATCGGCCGCGTCTCCGCCACCTGTTGCCCGCCGGCATCGCCGTAGACACCGCTGGTGCTGACGTAGACCAGCCGGCGCACCCGGCCGCCGCGCAGCAGGGCACGGCCCAGGTGGCGCGAGCGCAGGTCCAGCGCGCCCTGCCCGGGCGGCGGCGCCAGGTGGATCACCGCGTCCGCAAGCGCGCCGAGCCGTCCCAGGGTGGCCGGGTCGTCGAGGTCGCCGACCAGCGGCGTGACACCGGCCGCGCGCAGCTCGGCGACGCGCGTGCCGCTGTGGCTGAGCACCCGCAGCCGCCAGCGCTGGCGCAGCAGCGGCAGCAGCCGCATGCCCACGTCGCCACAGCCGACGATCAGCAGCACGGGGGAGTGGTTCATGGGCGCGGGCACAATCGGCGCAGGAGTTTAAGAGCCCGCCGACGATGAGCTTCCAGGTCAAGATCCAGCCCGCCGACATCGCCTTCGAGGTCCAGTCCGACGAACCCATACTCGCCGCCGCCATCCGCCAGGGTGTGGGCCTGCCCTATGGCTGCCGCGACGGCGCCTGCGGCTCGTGCAAGAGCCGCTTGCTCGAAGGCCAGGTGGTGCACGGCCCGCACCAGCTCAAGGCCTTGACGCACGAGGAGCAGGCGCAGGGCTACATCCTCACCTGCTGCGCGGTCGCGCAGTCCGACTGCGTGGTGCAGGCGCGCGTGCCGCCGGCCGGCCAGTATCCCGTGCTCAGGCTGCCGAGCCGGGTGCTGAGCCTGACGCGTGCCGCACCCGACGTGCTGATCCTGCGCCTGCAACTGCCGGCGAACCAGAACCTGCAGTTCCACGCCGGCCAGTACATGGACGTGGTGCTGGCGGGTGGGCTGCGCCGCAGCTACAGCCTGGCGAACGCGCCGCACGCGCTGGGCAGTCCGCCCAGCATCGAGCTGCACCTGCGCCACATGCCCGGCGGCCGCTTCACCGACCACGCCTTCAGCGCACTCAAGGAGCGCGACATCCTGCGCCTGGAAGGCCCGTTCGGCAGCTTCTACCTGCGCGAGGACGACACGCGGCCGATCATCCTGCTCGCCAGCGGCACCGGTTTCGCGCCGGTGAAGGCGCTCATCGAGCACCTGCGCCACCGGGGCAGCAGCCGTGCCGCCACCCTGTACTGGGGCGGCCGGCGGCCGCAGGACTTGTACATGGACGACTGGTGCCGCAGCCAGGCCGCCGAGCTGCCCTGGCTGCGCTACGTGCCGGTACTGAGCGACGCCCTGCCGGCAGACGACTGGCAGGGCCGCGGCGGCTTCGTCCACCGCGCCGTGATGGAGGACTTCCCCGACCTCTGCGGCCACCAGGTCTACGCCTGCGGCGCGCCGGTGGTGGTGGAGTCGGCGCAGCGTGACTTCACGGCGCTGTGCGGCCTGCCGCCGGAGCATTTTTTTGCCGACTCCTTCACCTCGGAACGCGACAAGCACGGAGAATCCGCATGAGCGCGCCGGGCCGCTCCCAAGCGCTCATACCGAAGCCCTTCGGGGGCGAAGGTTGCCTAATGAGCCTGCACCGCCGCCACTTTCTGCACGCCGCCGCCGCGCTGGCGCTGCCTGCCAGCCTGCCCGCGTGGGCGCAGGAGCGCCCGCTCAAGCTCGTCGTGCCCTATGCCGCCGGCGGCCCCCTGGATCGCATTGCGCGCATCCTGGGCGAGGCCGTGAAGCCCAGCCTGGGCACGGTGATCGTCGAGAACCGGCCCGGTGCGGGCGGCAACCTGGGCGCCGACCAGGTGGCGCGCTCGGCACCCGACGGCCAGACCATCGTGATGGGCGCGGTCGCCACCCATGCCATCAACCCCTGGCTGTACGCCAAGATCCCCTACGACCCGATCAAGGACTTCACGCCCATCACGCGCGTGGCTCAGGTGCCCAACGTGCTGGTGATGAACACCGATGCGGCGGCGCGGCTGAAGATCGCGAGCGTCGCCGACCTTGTGGCCTGGGCGCGCGCCAACCCAGGCAAGCTGAACTACGGTTCGGGCGGCAACGGCAGTGCGGGTCACCTGGCCGGCGAGCTGTTCAAGTCCAGCGCCGGCGTGTTTGCGGTCCACATCCCCTACGCGGGCGCGGCACCGATGATGCTGGCGCTGCTGGCCGGGCAGATCGACTTCAGCTTCGACAACCTGGCATCGGCCGCCGGCAACATCCGCGCCGGCCGCCTGAAGGCGCTCGCGGTGACGACGCCGCAGCGCGCCAGCGCGATGCCGGACCTGCCGACCATGGCACAGGCCGGGCTGCCTGCGGTGGCGGTGGACACCTGGTTCGGCCTGTTCGGCCCGGCCGGCGTGCCGGTGGCGCGCGTGCAGGCGCTCAACGCGGCTTTCACCGCCGCCCTGCGCTCCGATGCCGTGAAAGCGGCGCTGGCACCGATGATGGCCGAGCCGGCACCCACCAGCGCCGAGGAGTTCGCACGCTTCGTGCAGGCCGAACTCGCCAAGTACGAGAAGATCGTCAAGGCCACCGGGGCGACGGTGGGCTGATCGCCCGTGAAGGCCAAGCCGAGAAGGACGCCCGCTGCAGGCGCAGGGCGTGGTCGCTGGCCGGCCACTCCGGCTGCGGCGCGGCCCTCAGGTGCACATGGCCTTGATGTCGGGCGGGATCGAGATGGCGCGCAGCCGTTCGGGGTCTTCCTTGTCGCGCTGCACGAAGGCGCGCACCTCGGTGGCCTCGCAGATCAGGGTGTCGCCGCGGCGGATGATGTGACGGTGCTTGAAGGTCTTGGCGTTCCACTGTTCGATCGTGGTGTGCACCTCGATCGCCTGGCCGTAGGTGGCGCTGTTCACGAAGCGCGTGTTGATCTCCAGCAGCGGCGTGCCGACGATGCCGTTGATGCGGTTGAGCTCGCGCCAGGGCGGCACGCCGCAGGCCATGAAGAAGGCGAGCGAGGACTCGTCCATCCACTTCATGAAGTTGGGGAAGTAGACGATCCCGGCCGGATCGCAATCGCCGAAGCGGACGTTGACGCGGTGGATGTGGGTCTTGCTCATGCCGCGACTCGCACGCTCGTCGCCGCGGCGCCGGCGCGCGCGGGCGCCAGTGGTTCTTCGGACCTCATCCTGAGCCGTTCCTCGGTGCTTGCTGAAAGCCGTGATTCTCGTTCAGACCCACCAGCCCTTGCTGGCGGGCAAGCACTCGTGGCCGCCCGCGCCGGCCCGCTCAGGGCCGGATGACCCCAGGGGCATCGGCGTAGAGCTGGCGCACCGCGTCGGCGCGCCGCTGCAGCACCGCGAGCTGGTTGATGTAGCCCTTGTCGGTGATCTCGCCGGCATCCGCGCTCGGTGGCTCGGCGAGCAGCAGCGCACGCGCGGGCAGCTGCGAGGAGCCACCACCCGCGGCGCGCAGCGCGCGCAGCGCCGCCGCCACGTGCTCGGCCAGCGCCTGCGCCGGCAGCGCCGCCGCGGCAGCGCTGGGAAACACCAGCAGCCCGACCTCGTCGCGGTCGTGGCCGGTGACGACGACGTCCAGCGCGTGCGGCGCCAGCGCGGTTACGGCGCGCAAGCGCAGCGTGCCGACGCTGACCCAGGTGCCGGTGGCGAGCTTGAAGTCCTCCGCCACCCGACCATCGAAGACGACGCCGAGCTCGGGCCGCGCCGGGTCCGCAAGCCGGCCGGCGTCGCCGATGCGGTAGTAGCCCTCGGCGTCGAAGGCCTGCGCCGTGAGCTGCGGCGCGTGGCGGTAGCCTGGAAAGACGTTCACGCCGCGCACCCGCATCTCGAGCTTGGCGCCGTTGGGCACGAGCTTGAGCTCGGTGCCCGGCAGCGGGCCGCCGATGACGCCGGCCTTGTCCAGCCACCAGTGGGCAGCGGTCACGGCGGGCGATGTCTCGGTCGCCCCCCAGGAGGTGGTGAGCCAGACCTCGCGCCCGCGGATGCGCCGGGCCAGCGCCTGCAGGCGGTCCCAGCTCGACTGCGGCAGCGCCGCGCCCGCGTAGAAGACGAGGCGCAGACGCTCGAAGAAGGCGCGCGCCTGCGCCTCGTCGGCCTCCAGCAGCGGCAGCAGCAGGTCGAGTCCGCGCGGCACGTTGAAGGCGATCGTCGGCCGCATCTCGGCCAGGTTGCGCGCCGTCTTCTCGATCAGGCCGGGTGCCGGCCGGCCCTCGTCGATCACCATGTGCCCGCCGTGGCACAGCACCATGTTCAGGTTGTGGTTGCCGCCGAAGGTGTGGCTCCAGGGCAGCCAGTCCACCAGCACCGGCTTCTCGGTGTCCAGGAAGCGCCAGACCTGGGCCACCATCTGCTGGTTGGCGCACAGCATGCGGTGGGTGTTGATGACGACCTTGGGCTGCCCGGTCGAGCCCGAGGTCAGCAGGTACTTGGCATGCGTCTGCGGCGTGATGACCTCGAAGGCCGCTTGCACCGCCGGCCCCTCGGTGGTCTGCAGCAGGCTGCCGAAGGCGAGCGCACCCGGGAAACCCTCGGCGCCGCGACTGAACACGTGCACCGCCGGCACGTCCGCGGCGGCGAGCGCCGGCCCGTAGACCGCCGCGTCCGCGGCGTAGACCAGCGCCGGCCCCAGGGTACGCAGGATGCCCTGGATCTTGCCGTAGTCGCGCGTGAGCCGGCAGTAGGCGCTGGAGACGGTGCACACCGCGCGGCCGACGTGCATCGCCGCCAGCATCAGCAGCAGGTGGTCGATCGCGTTATCCGACAGCACCACCACCGGCGCATCCGGCGCCAGGTTCAGCCCGAGCAGGCTTTGCGCGATGCGGCCGACCTGCTGGCGCGTCTGCCCCCAGCTCAGCCGGCGCCAGCCGCCCTGCGGGTCGCGCTCGCTGAAGGCCGGGGCGTCTGGGGTCTCGTGCGCCCAGCGTTCCAGCCACTCGCCGATGCAGCGCGCATAGGGGCGCAGCGCCTGCGGCGAGCGCAGCACGATGGAGCCATCGTCCAGCCGTGCGCACAGCGTGCCCGGCGGGGCGATCTGCCGTGGGTCGTCGAGGAAGTCGTCCGGCACGCCTGCGCTCATCTCCTGCTCCGTACACTGGTGTATGTGACAGAAGTCGGATCCTAGTGAGGCTTCAATCAGCACTGGTCGGTGTTTCCCCGCTCTTCCGTACAGTGCTGCACGCGGTCATGCTGGGCGCCCATGGATTCCGTCGCCGAGCGGCCGCGCACCGCGCTGACCCCCGAACGCTGGGTCGAGGCCGCCACCGAGGTGCTGGTCGACCAGGGCATAGACCATGTCCGCGTCGACGTCCTGGCGCGCAGCCTGAAGGTCACGCGCGGCAGCTTCTACTGGCACTTCAGGGAGCGCGAGGATCTGCTGCGCGCGGTGCTGCAGGCCTGGCGCGCGCGCGCCACCGAACAGCTCACGCAGCGCCTGGAGCGCGCCCACGACGACCCGCGCGAGCAGTTGCGCGACCTCATCTCGCTGCCCTTTCGCGGCCGCAGCGCGCGCCGCGCTGCGCGCATCGAGCTGGCGATCCGCGCCTGGGCGCGGCGCGACGCGATGGCTCGCAGCTTCGTCGACGAGGCCGACGCGGCGCGCATGGGCTACATCGCGCAGGTGTTCTCGGCGCTCGGCTTCGGCGTCATGGAGGCGCGCACGCGCGCCTTCATGCTCTACAGCTACGAGCTCGCGGAGTCGCTGCTGGCGGGGGCGGCGACGGCCGCGCCGCCGCAGGCGCAGCGCGCGCAGATGGTCGAGCGGCTGCTGCTGCAGCCACTGCGCTGAGCGCAGTCGGCGCCAGGCCGGGTGCTACTCGCCGAGGTAGGCGGCGCGCACCTTGGGGTCGTTGAGCAGGGCCTGGGCGGCGCCGCTCATGGTCAGTTCGCCGGAGTCCATGACGTAGCCGCGATTGGCCAGCGCGAGCGCGCGGCTGGCGTTCTGCTCCACCAGCAGCACGGTGGTGCCGCGGCGGTGGATGTCGGCCACGACCTCGAAGATCTTGTCGACCATGATGGGGGACAAGCCCATCGAGGGCTCGTCGAGCAGCAGCACCTTGGGCCGCGCCATCAGCGCCCGGCCCATCGCCAGCATCTGCTGCTCGCCGCCGGACATGGTGCCCGCGAGCTGGCGGGCACGCTCCTTCAGGCGCGGAAAGATCTCGAACACCTTGTCGATGTCGGCGTCGAGCTCGCTCGTGTCCACCCGCGTGTAGGCGCCCATCTGCAGGTTCTCGACGATGCTCATGCGGGCGAACACGCCGCGCCCCTCGGGCACCATCACCAGGCCCTGGCGCACCAGGTCCCAGGCGCCCTGGCCGCGGATCGGCTGGCCCAGGTACTCGATGCTGCCTGCGGCCACCGGCTGGGTGCCGGTGACGGCCTTCAGGGTGGTCGTCTTGCCGGCGCCGTTGGCGCCGATGAGGCTGACGAGCTCGCCCTCCAGGACCTCGAAATCGACCCCCTTGACGGCCTGGATGCCGCCGTAGGCCACTTTCAGGCCGCTGACCTTCAGCAATGTCTTCGCGCTCATGACGGCGGCCTTCAATGCGTTGCGTGGCCGGCGCCGAGGTAGGCCTCGATCACCTGCGCGTTCTTCTGCACCTCGGCCGGCGTGCCTTCGGCGATCTGGCGCCCGTAGTCGAGCACGGTGACGCGGTCGCACAGCCCCATCACCAGCTTGACGTCGTGCTCGATGAGCAAGATGGTGCGACCGTCCTTGCGGATGCGGTCTATCAGCTCGCGCAGCACGACCTTCTCGGTCGCGTTCATGCCGGCGGCCGGCTCGTCGAGCGCGATCAGCTTGGGATCGGTGGCCAGGGCGCGCGCGATCTCCAGCCGGCGCTGGTCGCCGTAGCTCAGGGTGCGCGCCTTGTAGTCGCTGAAGTGACCGATGCCCACGTAGTCCAGCAACTCCTGCGCGCGCTGCGCGATCGCCGCTTCCTCGGCCTTGAAGGAGGCGGTTCGCAACACCGCGCCCACCAGTCCCGAGCCGGTGCGCACGTGGCGGCCCACCATCACGTTTTCCAGCGCCGTCATCTCGGCGAACAGGCGGATGTTCTGGAAGGTGCGCGCGATCCCCTGCTTGGCCACCAGGTGCACCGCCTGCGGCCGGTAGGCGCTGCCGCCGAGTTCGAAGCTGCCGCCGTCCGGCGTGTACAGGCCGGTGATGACGTTGAAGAAGGTGGTCTTGCCGGCACCGTTGGGGCCGATCAGGCCGTAGATCTGGCCGTGGCGGATCGTGATCCCGACCTCGGACAGCGCCTGCAGGCCGCCGAAACGCTTGCTCACGCCCTGCACGCGAAGCACGATGTCGCTGCTGCTGCTCATCGCATCGTCTCCTTCAGCGCGCCGGGTGGGGCGCGGCCTTGCCGTGCTCCGGGCTGGGCCACAGGCCGCGCGGGCGCAGCAGCATGATGGTGATCATCGCGGTGGCGATGAGCAGCTGGCGCAGGATGGCGGCGTCGAGCCGGCCGTCCGTCATCTGCTGCAGCGGGCTGGCCACGTAGCGCAGCACCTCGGGCAGGCCGGCCAGCAGCACCGCACCCAGGATCACCCCCGGCAGGTGGCCGATGCCGCCCAGCACCACCATGGCGACGATCATCACGCTTTCCATCAGGCTGAAGGACTCGGGCGAGACGAAACCCTGGAAGGCCGCGAACATCGCGCCCGAGACGCCGCCGAAGGTGGCACCCATGCCGAAGGCCAGCAGCTTCATGTTGCGCGTGTTGATGCCCATCGCCTTGGCGGCGATCTCGTCCTCGCGGATCGCCATCCAGGCGCGGCCGATGCGCGAGCGCTCCAGCCGGTAGCAGACCACGACGCTGAACACCACCAGCACCAGGAACAGCCAGTAGTACAGCGTGACCGAGGGGATGGTGAAGCTGCCGAGCTGCAGCTTCTCGCCGAAGTCGAAGCCGAAGATGCGCATCGAGTCGATGCGGTCCAGCCCGCGCGGTCCGTTCGTGATGTTGACCGGGTGCTCCAGGTTGTTCAGGAAGACGCGGATGATCTCGCCGAAGCCCAGGGTCACGATCGCCAGGTAGTCGCCCCTGAGCTTGAGCACCGGGATGCCCAGCAGCACGCCGGCGATCGCCGCCAGGAAGGCCGCCAGCGGCACCACGATCCACACCGGCGTGTGCAGCCCGCCCGGCAGCGCCTGCGCGATCCAGGGGAAGTTCTCGAACAGGTGCGGGCTCGCCATGAGCGCGAACATGTAGGCGCCCACGGCGTAGAAGGCGACGTAGCCCAGGTCCAGCAGGCCGGCGTAGCCGACCACGATGTTCAGCCCCAGGGCGAGCAGCACGTACAGCAGGGCCAGCGCGAGGATGCGCACCGGGCCGGCGCCGAGCTGCTGCACGAACAGCGGCAGCACCACGAGCGCGAGCGCGCTGAGGGCGAAGACGGCGAGCTTGTTGTTCTTCATCATCACGACACCTGCTCAGGCACGGTCGGCCACGCGTTCACCCAGCAGGCCCGAGGGCCGCAGCGTCAGCACCAGGATCAGCATGATGAAGGCGAAGATGTCGGCATAGTGGCTGCCGAGCACGCCGCCGGTGAGGTCGCCCAGGTAGCCGGCACCGAACACCTCCACCAGGCCCAGCAGCAGTGCACCCACCACCGCCCCCGGCAGGTTGCCGATGCCGCCCAGCACCGCCGCCGTGAAGGCCTTCAGGCCCGGCATGAAGCCCATGCTGTGCTGCACGGTGCCGTAGTTGGCGGCCCACATCACGCCCGCCACCGCCGCCAGCGCGGCGCCGATGATGAAGGTGGCCGAGATCACCATGTCGGGCCGCACCCCCATCAGCGCCGCCACGCGCGGGTTCTCGGCGGTGGCACGCATGGCGCGCCCGAGCCGGGTGCGCCCGACCATGTAGCTCAGGCCGGCGAGCACCAGCACCGTGGTCACCAGGATCAGGATCTGGGTCACGCTGATCACCGCGCCGCCGATCGCGATCGGGTCGGTGGGCAGCAGCAGCGGGTAGGGCTTGGGGTTGGGCTTCCAGATGATCATCGCCAGCGTCTGCAGCATCAGGCTCATGCCCATGGCGGTGATCAGCGGCGCCAGCCGCGGTGCGTTGCGCAGCGGCCGGTAGGCGATCTTCTCGATGCTGTAGTTGAGCACGCAGCACACGACGATGGCGCACAGGGTGCCTATCAGCAGCAGCGCCCAGCCCGGCATGCCGCTGGCCGCGAGCACGGTGACCACGGTCCAGCTCGTCAGTGCGCCGGCCATCATCACCTCGCCGTGGGCGAAGTTGATGAGGCCGATGATGCCGTACACCATGGTGTAGCCGAGCGCGACGAGCGCGTACATGCTGCCGAGCACCAGCCCGTTGATGAGCTGCTGGATGAAGATGTCCATGGGTTTGGGGGTCTCCGGGGTCGTCGCGCCTGGCGTACGCGCCCTGCAGCTTCGGCCTGCCTCGTGGGGGCCGGGGCGGATTGTAGTTTCGCGCTCCGGCCCGATTTTCGGGGGGTTTCCCGCTGGCCGGCACCGCCGCAACCGCCGCCGGCCGCCCGCGCTCAGCGCCCCTTCTTCGCCGCCAGCGCCTGCCGGTCGCGCTCGCGCAGCTCGGCCAGCCGCTCGGCGATGCGCAGCTCCAGCCCGCGCGCCACCGGCTGGTACAGGCGCTGCGGTTCCAGGCCCTCGGGCCAGTAGCTCTCGCCAGCCGCGTAGCCGTCGGCCTCGTCGTGGGCGTAGCGGTAGCCGGCGCCGTAGCCCAGGTCCTTCATGAGCCGGGTCGGCGCGTTGCGCAGCTGCGGTGGCACCGGCCGCGTGCCGTCCTGCTTGACGAAGTCACGCATCGCGTTCCAGGCCTTGTAGACCGCGTTGGACTTCGGTGCCACCGCGAGGAAGACCACCGCCTGCGCCAGCGCGAGTTCGCCCTCGGGCGAGCCCAGGCGCTCGAAGACCTCGGTCGCCTGCAGCGCCAGCTGCAGCGCGCGCGGATCCGCCAGGCCGATGTCCTCGCTCGCCATGCGCAGCACGCGCCGTGCCACGTAGCGCGGATCGACGCCGCCGTCGAGCATGCGCGCGAGCCAGTACAAAGCGGCGTCCGGGTCGCTGCCGCGCACGCTCTTGTGCAGGGCGCTGATGGCGTCGTAGAACTGGTCGCCGCCTTTGTCGTATCGGCGCAGCATCTCGCCGAGCGCCGATTCGAGCAGGTCCTCGTCGATCTCGGGGCGTGTGCCGGCGAGCGCGAACAGGTTCTCGCAGGCGTTGAGCAGGCGCCGCGCATCGCCGTCGGCGTGGGCGACGAGGCGCGCGCTGGCGGCGGCCGTGAGCCCGGGCGCCGGCCAGGCGGCGCAGGCACGCTGCAGCAGCAGCATCAGCTCCTCGGGCTGCAGCGCCTGCAGCACGTGCACCGTGGCGCGCGACAGCAGCGCCGAGTTGACCTCGAACGACGGATTCTCGGTGGTCGCGCCGATGAACAGGAACAGCCCCGACTCGACGTGCGGCAGGAAGGCGTCCTGCTGCGCCTTGTTGAAGCGGTGCACCTCGTCGACGAAGACCACCGTGCGCCGCCCCTGCCGGCGCGCGTGCTCGGCGCGCTCCACCGCCTCGCGGATGTCCTTCACCCCTGCCAGCACCGCGCTCAGGACGATGAACTGGGCGTCGCTGGCCTGTGCCAGCAGCCGCGCCAGCGTGGTCTTGCCGACCCCGGGCGGGCCCCACAGGATCATCGAATGCAGCCGCCCGGCGGCGAGCGCCGCGTGCAGCGGCCTGCCGGGCGCCAGCAGGTGGCGCTGGCCTATCACCTCGTCGAGCCGGGTCGGGCGCTGCCGCTCGGCCAGCGGCACGGCGGCTGCGGCGGCGCCAGTCGCGGCGGACGCACTCGGCGCGAACGGTGCGGCCGGCGCAGCGGCCGCGTCGCCGTCGAACAAGTCGTCCATCGCGACCACCCGCACGCTCACTGCTCGAGCAGCTCGGTGCCCGGCGGCGGCTCGAAGCGGAAGCGCTCGGGCGCGACCGCGGCCCCGATCTGCAGGCCGTGCAGGCTCAGCAGCGTGCGCTGGCCGAAGCGGTCCAGCACCTCCAGCGCGCTCAGCACGGGACCACGGAAACCGACCGCCATCCACTGGAAGCCGCTGTCTGCCGCCTTCGGCGTCGCGCGAACCCAGGCCAGGCCGTCGCGGTCCGCCAGCGCGGCGAGGCTGAAGTCGCGCTCCAGCGCAGCACCGGCCAGCAGCGCCGCCGGTGACGCACCCAGGGCCTGGTCGACCCGGCGCACCGTGACCTGGTTCAGGTCGGGGTCGTAGAGCCAGAGCTTGCGGCCGTCGCTGACCACGGTCTGCGGGTAGGGCTTGCTGTAGTCGAAGCGGAAACGGTCCGGGCGCTGGAACTCGAAGCGGCCGCTGGAGGTCTTGGCGCGCGTGCCGTCGGCCGGCGTCACCGTCTGCGTGAACTCGGCGCTGCCGCGCGTGGCGCTGCGAACGAACTCGCGCAGCTGATCGACGGCGTCGGCGCGCGCCAGCGGCGCAGCGGCGGCCAGCAGCAGCGCCAGCACGCTGCGCCGCAAGGCTGCACACCCAGCCCGCATCATGCGCCCTCGTCGCGCTTGGGCACGATCAGCTCGCGCGCGCCGTTGCTCTGCAGGGAACCGACCAGGCCGGACTTCTCCATCTGCTCGAGCAGTCGGGCGGCGCGGTTGTAGCCGATGCGCAGATGCCGCTGCACGAGCGAGATGCTGGCCTTGCGGTGCTGCAGCACGACGGCCACCGCCTGGTCGTACAAGGCGTCGCTCTCGCCGTCCACCGCGCCGCCGCCTATGCCCTGCATGGCGGCGTCGCCTTCGCCGCCTGCGCCTTCGAGCACCTCGTCGATGTAGTTGGGCTCGCCCTGGCTGCGCAGGTACTCGACGACGCGATGCACCTCCTCGTCGCTGACGAAGGCGCCGTGCACGCGCAGCGGCGTGTTCACGCCTGCGGGCGCCGACAGGTAGAGCATGTCGCCCTGGCCGAGCAGCGACTCCGCACCCATCTGGTCGAGGATGGTGCGGCTGTCGATCTTGCTGCTGACCTGGAACGACAGCCGGGTCGGGATGTTGGCCTTGATGAGGCCGGTGATCACGTCCACGCTCGGGCGCTGGGTGGCCAGGATCAGGTGGATGCCGGCGGCGCGCGCCTTCTGCGCCAGGCGCGCGATCAGCTCCTCGATCTTCTTGCCGGCCACCATCATGAGGTCGGCCAGCTCGTCGATCACGACCACGATGTGCGGCAGCCGCTCCAGCGGTTCGGGGGCGTCCGGCGTCAGGCTGAAGGGGTTGCCGATCTTCTCGCCGCGCGCCGCGGCGTCGTCGACCTTGCGGTTGTAGCCGGCGAGCTGGCGCACGCCGAGCTTGCTCAGCAGCTTGTAGCGCCGCTCCATCTCGGCCACGCACCAGCTCAGCGCGTTGGCGGCGAGCTTCATGTCGGTGACGACCGGCGTGAGCAGGTGCGGGATGCCCTCGTAGGCGCTCAGCTCGAGCATCTTGGGGTCGATCAGGATCAGCCGCACGTCGCGCGCCTCGGCCTTGTAAAGCAGGCTGAGGATCATCGCGTTGATGCCCACCGACTTGCCCGAGCCGGTGGTGCCGGCCACCAGGCAGTGCGGCATCTTGCCCAGGTCGGCCACCATGGGATGACCGACGATGTCCTTGCCCAGGCCCATGGTGAGCAGCGAGGACGCGTCGTTGTAGACCTTGGAGCCCAGGATCTCCGACAGCCGAATGGTCTGCCGGCGCGCATTCGGCAGCTCCAGCGCCATGTAGTTCTTGCCCGGCACCACCTCGACGACGCGGATGCTGACCAGCGACAGGCTGCGCGCCAGGTCCTTCGCCAGGTTCACGACCTGCGAGCCCTTGACCCCGGTGGCGGGCTCGATCTCGTAGCGCGTGATCACCGGGCCGGGGCTGGCCGCCACCACGCGCACCTCGA
Source organism: Pseudomonadota bacterium (assembly GCA_963205525.1). The sequence continues at coordinate 28,789 of CAUJJP010000083.1, forward strand.
CCCCGAAGTCGGCCAGCTTCTTCTCGATCAGCCGGCTCGTCATCTCCAGCGTCTGCGCGCTCACCGCTTCCTGCCGGTCGGGCGCGGCGTCCAGCAGGTCGACCTGCGGCAGCGCGGTGTCGGGCAGCTCGACGAACAAGGGCTTCTGGCGCTCCTTGGCCTGGCGCGAGGACTGCGGCACCTCGAGCACCGGCGGCTCGATGACGAGCGGCGGCGGCTCTGGCAGCTCGCCGGGCGCCGGCTCGGCGACGCGCTCGCGTTCCTGCGTCATCTGGCGCGCGATGCGCTTGTCCTCGGCCACCTCGGCGCGCGCCTGGCGGCGCTCGCGCCAGCCGTCTATCCAGCCGCCCAGCGCATCGGCCGCCTGCAGCCAGGAAAAGCGCAGCGCCAGCGCGCTGCCCGCCACCAGGCAGGCGATCCACAGCACGCCGGAGCCGGCAAAGCCGAGCCAGGTCATGGACAGCGGTCCGAGCGTATAGCCCAGCACGCCGCCGGCATGGCCCGGCAGGGCGTCCTCCCACTGGTACAGGCGCGTCCATTCCAGGGCGCAGCTGGCGGCCAGCAGCAGCGCGCTGCCGACCCAGACGCCGGGATGTGTGCCGGAATGCGCCGCCGCCGGTTCAGCGCGCAGATGAACGGCGAGCGCCGACAGCCAGGCGCGTGCGGCGATCGGCAGCCACCACCAGGCCGAGAAGCCGAACAGGAAGTAGGCGATGTCGCTCGCCCAGGCGCCGAGGCGGCCCGCCAGGTTGTGCACCGGCGCGCCGCCACCGGAGGTGGAGAAGGCCGCATCGGCCGGATCGTGGGTGGCCAGCGCCAGCAAGGCGAGCAGCCACAGCACGCCGCCCGCACCCAGCCACAGCCGGCGGCGCCAGGCCGGCGGCGCGCCTTCGGCCGGCGCTGCCGCGTCGCCGCGCAGTGAGCCGAGGGGAAAACTCATGCGCCGGATTGTCGCCCAAGGCCGCACCGCCACCGGCCACGGGCCGGCGCGGCAGGCGCTGCGCGCTCGCTCGCAGGCTCAGGCGCCGCCGCGGCAAGCGCCGCGCAGCGTGCGCCGGATCACTCGTTCTTCAGCCGTTCCTTGATGACGACGAAGCCGTTGTCCTGGGTCTCGATGACGCCGCGCTCCTCCAGGTCCTTCATGACCCGGCTCACCATCTCGCGCGAGGCGCCGACCACCTTGGCCATGTCCTGCCGGCTGACCTTGTGGCGGATGATCTGCACGCCCTCGGCATCGGTCTCGGCCATGTCCAGCAGGGTGCGCGCCACCCGGCCGTAGACGTCCAGCAGCGCCAGGCTCTCGATCTGGCGGTCGGCATTGCGCAGCCGGCGCACCAGCCCGCGCAGGATGGCGTAGGACAGGCTGCTGTGCTCGGGAAGGCAGCGCTGGAAGTCGCTGCGCTGCAGGACCAGCATGTCGGTCTGGATCTCGGCGCGCACGGTGGCGCTGTGCGGCTCGTTGTCGATCAGGCTCATCTCGCCGACGTAGTCGCCCGATTCCAGCACCGCCAGGATCACCTCGCGCCCACGCGCGTCCGAGGTCAGCACGCGCGCACGGCCGTTGAGCAAGATGAACAGCGCGTTGCTCTTGCGTCCCTGCTCGACGACCAGTTCGCCGCGCCGCAGGCGGCGCTTGCTCACGCTGTCGGCGACGGCCTGCGCCTGCTCGACGGTGAGCATGGAGAACAGCGGCACGCGCCGAATCAGATCCAGGTTGGACAGCATCGACATGCAGGGAGCCTCCGGTGTTGTTGTACGGATATTCTCGTGCGGGTTTGTAGCCGATTCCCGCGTGAAGGCTGGCACGAAACAGGCCGCCTAAAATCGGCCTATTGTGCCCATGGCGTGCGAGCCGGCCGGTGGATGGCGCCAGCTGCCCCGCACCCGCGCCAACGGCGCGCCGCCCGCCCCTGCCCGCCAGGGAAATCCCACCGAATCCTCACGGAACCCTCTCGGAACAACCACGGAGTGCCGATGTCCTCGCCGACCACCCACGCCCGCGTCCTCATCCTCGGCTCCGGCCCCGCCGGCTGGACGGCCGCCATCTACGCCGCGCGCGCCAACCTCAAGCCGCTGCTGCTGACCGGGCTGGCTGCCGGCGGCCAGCTCACCACCACCACCGACGTCGACAACTGGCCGGCCGACGTGGCGGGCGTCCAGGGGCCGGACCTGATGCAGCGCTTCCAGCAGCACGCCGAGCGCTTCGACACCCAGGTGGTGTTCGACCACGCGAGCGCGGTCGACCTCTCGCGGCGCCCGTTCACGCTGCAAGGCGACAGCGGCCGCTACAGCTGCGACAGCCTGATCATCGCCACCGGCGCCAGCGCCAAGTACCTCGGGCTGGCCAGCGAGCAGGACTTCATGGGGCGCGGGGTGAGCGGCTGCGCCACCTGCGACGGCTTCTTCTACCGCGATCAGGCGGTGTGCGTGGTCGGCGGCGGCAACACCGCGATCGAGGAGGCGCTGTACCTGTCCAACATCGCCAGCCAGGTGCACCTGATACACCGGCGCGACAAGTTCCGCGCCGAGGCGATCATGATCGACAAGCTGATGGCCAGGGTCGCGGCCGGCAAGATCACGCTGCACCTGTTCCAGACCCTGGACGAGGTGCTGGGCGACGCCAGCGGCGTCACCGGCGTTCGCATCCGCTCCACCCAGGACGCGGCGGCCAGCACCGAGCTCGCGGTCAAGGGTTGCTTCATCGCCATCGGCCACCAGCCCAACACCGCCATCTTCGAGGGGCAGCTCGAGATGAAGGACGGCTACGTCGTGACCCGCGGCGGCCAGAACGGGATGTCCACCATGACCAGCGTGGCCGGCGTTTTCGCGGCCGGCGACGTCCAGGACCACGTCTATCGCCAGGCCATCACGAGCGCCGGCACGGGCTGCATGGCGGCGCTGGATGCCCAGCGTTTCCTGGAGGAGTCGCCCGGCACGCTATAATGGCGGGCTTTGCTGCGTCCGGGGCTCTGATTGGGGCGAGTCGTGCGCAGCACACGGGAAACCGCCACCCGCATCTGGCGAGGTCAAGCCGCCACCCACCGCCAATTTCGGCGACCGTCAGAGGTCGCCGCCCGGCGGTGCCGGCTGTCAAAGAGCAAGGAGTGACACCATGTCACGCGTCTGTGCAGTCACGGGCAAGCGCCCGATGGTCGGGAACAACGTTTCCCACGCGAACAACAAGACCAAGCGCAGGTTTCTGCCCAACCTGCAGTACCGCCGTTTCTGGGTCGAGAGCGAGAACCGCTTCGTGCGCCTGCGGGTGAGCAACGCGGCCCTGCGCCTGATCGACAAGAAGGGCATAGACGCGGTCCTGGCGGACCTGCGCGCCCGCGGCGAAGCCTGAAACCGGTTCAAAGGAGCGCACCATGGCCACCAAAGGCGGACGCGAGAAGATCAAGCTGGAATCGACGGCCGGTACCGGCCACTTCTACACCACCAGCAAGAACAAGAAGACCACGCCCGAGAAGCTCGAATTCCTGAAGTTCGACCCGAAGGCGCGCAAGCACGTGCTGTACAAGGAAACCAAGCTGAAGTGAGCCCACGGGGCCACTGATCCCGGCGTGCCAGCGGCAGCCGGGACGCGAAAAAGGGGCGCCGAGGCGCCCCTTTTTCATGCAGCTTGCGACACGCGCTGCGCTGACGCAGCACGGGGCAGCGAGCGGACCATCACTTGAAGACGATCGACGAGACGTAGGTCTGGGTGCCGGGGACGACCTTGCTGAACATGACGGCGTCGCCGATCTGCTTGGTCGCCGGGTTCGCCCAGCGCATCGTGATCTCGGTGTGGCCTTGGGCCTTCAGCCCGTTCAGGTTCTCCTTCACGAACTCCTTGCCGGCGGCGTCCTTCGCCTCGGCGGTGTTCTTGCCCGCCATCTTGTTGTTCGCCGAGTGGGCCAGGATGGTGCCGTCCAGCTTGCCGAACACGACGTACAGCGCACCCTTGTTCCACGAGCCGCCGGCGTTCAGCTCGGTCGCGGCAGCATCGGTGCCCTTGCTCTTGATCATCGTGATCGCCTGGTCGAGCAGCGCCTTGGCTTCGTCGGGCGTGCTGGCCTGCGCCAGCATGGTGGAGCCGGCCAGCGCGGCGATCAGGGCGATCTGGGTGAACTTCATGGGTGGAACTCCGGTGGTCTGAGAGATGACGGCGCACGCGCCGCTGACTTGGGGCACAGGCCGGCGGCCTGCTGCCCTGGTGATCGGCGAGCCTGGTGCCGGACTTGAGATGGCTGTTGCGGCCCGCGTGCAAAAGTCACGCCGCCGCGGCTGCAGCGGCCATGCACCGGCACCGCGGCACCCGGATGCCCGCGACGCCGATCAAGAGCCTGCCGCGGCGGCCGATAAGGGGACGGGCTGCCACGCCGGCGGCACCGCACCCAACAAGGGAACGACTCCATGAACTGGCTCGACGATCTATCGCTCAAGACCAAGCTGGCGCTGGCGCCCGTGGTCTGCCTGCTGATGCTGGTGCTGGCCACGGCGGGCGCGCTGTGAAGCTTTGCCCAGCAGCGCGGCGCCCTCGATTCGGTGGTTGCGCAGCGCCTGCCCGACTACGGTAGCGCGGCACGCTTCGAGTCTGGCCTGCGCGACATGAACGCCCTCGTCAACAGCTCGATCGGCTTCGAGGCCATGGGCTACAGCGCGCAGGAGGTGGCGGTGGTCGACCAGGCGCTGGCCAAGACCACCGCCGAGCTGCGCGAGCTCGTCGCCGAACGCCTGCGCAGCAAGACCGAAGGCCCCGAGCACGAGGCCTGGAAGAGCGTGGCGGCGGGATTTGCCAAGTACGACAAGGCGGTGGCCGGGGTGGTGGACATGAAGAGCGCCGGCGCCGTGATGGCCGCCACCTTCCTGACCACGGCGCAAAAGGAGTACCAGAGCCTGATCGCGGAGACGGCGCTCATCAGCCGCGCCCAGCTCGACGGTGCCGGCCAGGACGTGGCGGCGGCCTCGGCCTCGGCGGCGCGGGTGCAGATGTTCATCGGTGTGGCGACCGTGCTCGCGCTGGTGGCCGGAACCCTGCTCACGCTGCTGCTTGCACGGCTGCTGCTGGGACGCATGCGGCTGCTGTCCGCATCGGTCAGCGGCATGGCCGACGGCGACCTGCACAGCGCCGTGCCGGCGCGTGGGCGTGACGAGCTCGGACGCCTGATGCGCGATCTCGACAGCCTGCGCCAGCGCATGCAGGCCTCGATCGCCCAGGTGCGCGACGCCTCGGAATCGGTGCGCGTGGCGGCCGACGAGATCTCCGCCGGCAACTCCGACCTCTCGCAGCGCACCGAGACCCAGGCCAGCAGCCTGCAGCAGACCGCGGCCTCGATGGAGGAGATCAGCGCCACGGTGAAGAACAGCGCCGACACCGCACGCCAGGCGACCCAGCTCGCGGCGTCCGCGAGCACGGTGGCGGCCAAGGGCGGCGAGGTGGTGGACCAGGTGGTGGGCACGATGGCGCAGATCAGCGAGAGCAGCCGGCGCATCGCCGACATCATCGGCACCGTCGACGGCATCGCTTTCCAGACCAACATCCTGGCCTTGAACGCGGCGGTGGAGGCGGCACGCGCCGGCGAGCAGGGACGCGGCTTCGCCGTCGTGGCCGGCGAGGTGCGCAGCCTGGCGCAGCGCAGCGCCGAGGCCGCACGCGAGATCAAGACCTTGATCGGTGCCAGCGTCGAGCGCGTGGAGTCGGGCTCGCGCCTGGTCGGCGAGGCCGGCCAGACCATGGGCGAGATCGTCACCCAGGTGAAGCGGGTGAGCGACCTCATCAGCGAGATCAGCGCCGCGACCCAGGAGCAGACCTCCGGCATCGGCCAGGTCAGCTCGGCGGTGACGAACCTGGACGAAGTGACGCAGCAGAACGCGGCCCTGGTCGAGGAGGCCGCCGCTGCGGCCGAGAGCCTGCGCCAGCAGTCGGTGCGGCTGGTGGACAGCGTGAGCGTGTTCCGCGTCACCTGAAGCCAGTGCCCCCGCGCCAGCTCGGCGCGTGGCGGCTCGGCGCCAGCTCGGCGCCAGCACGGCGCCTGGCGGCTCGGCGCCAGCCCGACGAGTGCCGGCTCAGCGCCGCTGCCAGACGGCGGCGAAGAAGCCGTCGCTGCCGTGCCGGTGCGGCCACAGGCGCAGCCAGGGGCCCTGGACCAGTGCGCTCGCATCCGCGACTTTCGCCGCCGCGAGCGCTTCGGCCGCGGGCACGGCGATGAAGCCCGTTCCCGACTCGCCGGCCTCGAAGGCGCGCACCACCTCCTCGTTCTCCGCCGCCAGCAGGCTGCAGGTGGCGTAGACCAGGCGTCCGCCGGGCTTCACCAGGCGTGCCGCCTGCGCCAGGATGGCCTGCTGCTTGGCCTGCAGCTCGGCCACCGTCTGCGGGCTCTGGCGCCACTTGAGGTCAGGGTTGCGGCGCAGCGTCCCCAGCCCGGAACAGGGGGCGTCGACCAGCACGCGATCCAGCTTGCCGGCCAAGCGCTTGATGCGTTCGTCGCGCTCGTGCGTGATCTGCGCCGGGTAGACGTTGGACAGCCCGCTGCGCGCCAGCCGCGGCTTGAGCGCGGCCAGACGGTGGCCGGAGACGTCGAAGGCGTACAGGCGCCCGGTGTTGCGCATCGCCGCGCCCAGCGCCAGCGTCTTGCCGCCGGCGCCGGCACAGAAGTCCGCCACCATCTCGCCGCGCCTGGCGTCCACCAGCAGGGCCAGCAACTGGCTGCCCTCGTCCTGCACTTCGACCTCGCCGCGCAGGAAGACGCCTGCCTTGTGCAGCGCCGGGCGTCCCGGCACGCGCAGCCCCCACGGCGAGTGGGTGGTGGCCGCGCAGGCAATGCCTTCGGCCATCAGCGCCGCCAGCACCTCATCGCGTCTGGCCTTGAGCGTGTTCACGCGCAGGTCCAGCGGCGCCGGCTCGTTGAGCGCCGTCGCCAGGGCCTGGAACTCGGTCTCGTCCAGGCACTCGCGCAGCGCCGCCGCCAGCCAGTCGGGCAGGTTGTGGCGCAGCTTGTCGGCCAGGCTCGCAATGTCGAGCTCGCGCACCTGCGCCAGCCAGGTCTTCTCGTTCGGCCCCAGGCAGCGCGCCAGCCAGCCGTGGTCGCCCTGCCAGGCCAGGATCGCGAGCCGGCGCTCCAGCGCGCCCTGCCCGCTCTGCGCCAGGTGGCTCCACAGCAGGCGCCGCCGCAGCACCGCATACGCGGTCTCGGCCAGCAGATGGCGTTCGCGCGGGCCCAGATTGCGGTGGCGACGGAAGAAGGCCGACACCAGCACATCGGCCGGCTGGTCGAACCTGAGCAGCGACCGCAGCAGCTCGGTCGCGAGGTCGAGCAGCGCACCGGGGTGCATCAGGCGTCCTCGCAGAACAGGTGCTGCGGCTCGCCGTCGAGCTGCAGCACGCGCTCGCCCTCGATGCGCAGCCGGCCCTGCACCGCCCAGCGCAGCGCCAGCGGGTACAGCCGATGCTCGGCCGCCAGCACGCGCGCGGCCAGGCGATCGGCGCTGTCGCCTTCGCGCACCGGCACCACCGCCTGCGCGACGATGGGCCCATGGTCCAGCGCCGGGGTCACGAAGTGCACCGTGGCGCCGGCGACTCGGCAGCCGGTGTCGATCGCCCGTTGGTGGGTGTGCAGCCCCGGGAAGGCGGGCAGCAGCGAGGGGTGGATGTTGAGCATGCGGCCGGCGAAGCGGCGCACGAAGGCGTCGCCCAGGATGCGCATGAAGCCGGCCAGCACCACCCAGTCGGGGGCATGGGCGTGGACCGCGTCGGCGAGCGCAGCGTCGAAGGCCTCGCGCGTGGCGTAGGCACGGTGGTCGACCGCGGCGCAGGCGATGCCCTGCGCCGCAGCCCAGCTCAGGCCGGCGGCGTCGGGGCGGTTGGCGAGCACCGCCACCACCTGCGCCGGCCAGCCCTGGGCCTGCGCCTGCTGCACGATGGCCCCGAGGTTGGAACCGCGGCCGCTGATCAGAACGACGATGCGCTGCATGCGTGGGGGCGGCAGGCCGCCTGGACGAGGGGCCGGCAGTGTACGCGTCTGAGACAATCCGCCCCTTTCCATCGCCCCGACGCCACACCATGCGATCCCGTGTCCTCTCCGGCATGCGCCCGACCGGCGCCCTGCACCTCGGCCACTACCACGGCGCGCTGAAGAACTGGGTCGCGCTGCAGGACGAGTACGACTGCTTCTTCTTCGTCGCCGACTGGCACGCGCTGACCACCCACTACGAAGAGCGCGAGGTGATGGAGCGCTACGTCTACGACATGGTGATCGACTGGATCGCCGCCGGCGTGGACCCGGAGAAGTCGACCCTGTTCATCCAGAGCCGGCTGCCCGAGCACGCCGAGCTGTTCACCCTGCTGGCGATGGGCACGCCGCTGGGCTGGCTGGAGCGGGTGCCGACCTACAAGGACCAGATGGACAAGCTCAAGGACCGCGACCTCGCGACCTACGGCTTCCTCGGCTACCCGCTGCTGCAGGCGGCCGACATCCTGATCTACAAGGCCGCCTTCGTGCCGGTGGGCGAGGACCAGGCCTCGCACGTCGAGCTCACGCGCGAGGTGGCGCGGCGCTTCAACCACCTGTACGGCCGCGACAAGGGCTTCGCAGCGCGCGCCAGCGCCGCGCTGGCACGCCTGTCCAAGGACGACCAGCGCTACTTCGAGCGCCAGCGCAAGGCCTTCGGCGAGACCGGAAGCACGCAGGCGCTGGCCAAGGGCGAGGCCATCGTGCGCAAGGCCGCCGCCGCCGTCGAGGGCTGGACCGAGGCCGACACCGAGACCCTGCTCGGCCAGCTGCGCGGCAGCGGCCAGGCCGTCTTGCACGAGCCCAAGGCCTTGCACACCGAGGTCACCAAGCTGCCTGGCCTGGACGGCGCCAAGATGAGCAAGAGCTACGGCAACGCGATCGCGATGCGCGAGGACCCCGAAGTCGTGACGCGCAAGATCCGCCGCATGCCCACCGACCCGCAGCGCGCGCGCCGCACCGACCCCGGCGACCCCGAGCGCTGCCCGGTCTGGCAGTTCCACCTCGTCTACAGCGACCAGGCCACGCGCGACTGGGTGCACCAGGGCTGCACCACCGCCAGCCTGGGCTGCCTGGAGTGCAAGCAGCCGGTGATAGACGCCATCCTGGCGCAGCAAAAGGGCTGGCACGAGCGCGCCGAGCCCTATCTGCGCGACCCGAAGAAGATCCACTGGATCGTCGAGGTCGGCACCGAGCGCGCGCGCACGGTGGCGCGCCAGACCATGCGCGACGTGCGCGAGGCCATGGGCCTGAACTACGGCTGAGCACGATGCTGCAGACCCTGGAGCTGCACGAGGGCGACGCCGCGCGCGCCAGCATCGTCGTCCTGCACGGCCTCGGAGCCGACGGCACGGATTTCCTGTCGCTCGCCGACGAAATGGACCTGGACGCGCTGCGGCCGCTGCGCTGGGTCTTCCCGCGCGCGCCGCTGCGGCCGGTGACCATCAACGGCGGCCGCGAGATGCGCGCCTGGTACGACGTCATGGACGACGATCTGCACCGGCACGAGGACGAGGCCGGGCTGCGCGCCTCCATCGCCGCCGTGCACGCGCTGCTGGACCGCGAGATCGCACGCGGCATGGCGGCCGAACGCATCGTGCTCGCCGGCTTCTCGCAAGGCTGCGCGCTGACCCTGGGCGCCGGCCTGCGCTATCGCCAGCGGCTGGCGGGTCTGGTCGGGCTGTCGGGTCGCCTGCCGCTGCCGTCGAGCACCGCCAGCGAGCGCTCCGACGCGAATCGCCGCACCCCGGTCTTCATCGCCCACGGCGAAAGCGACCCGGTGGTGCCGCTGGCACGCGGCCAGGAGGCGCGCGACACCCTGCTCGCCGACGGCCACCCGGTGCAGTGGCACAGCTACCCGATGAAGCACGGCATGTGCCTGCACGAGCTGCGCGACCTGCAGCGCTGGCTGCAGCAGGTGCTGGCCTGAACCGGCCGCCAGCGGCAGGCGCTGCGCGCCCTGGCGCGCTGCCGCCACGCATCGCCGGAGGCGGCCGATGAGCGCCGGCTGGCAGGCCAACCTGGGCCGCATCCTGCACCTGGCCTGGCCGGTGTTCGTCGGCCAGCTCGCGGTGGTGGGCTTCTCCACCGTCGACACCCTGCTCGTGGCACGCGCCTCGCCGCAGGACCTGGCGGCGCTGGCGGTCGGCGCCTCGGCCTACATCACCATCTTCGTCGGCCTGATGGGGGTGGTGCTGGCGATCGGGCCCATCGTCGGCCAGCTCTACGGTGCCGGCGACCTGCGCCAGGCCGGGCGCCAGCTGCACCAGTCGGTCTGGATCGTGCTTGCGCTGTCGGTCGTCGGCGCCCTGGCGCTGCTGTTCCCGCGGCCCTTCCTCGCCCTCGCGCAGGCACCGGCGGAGGTGGAGGGGCGCATCCGCGGCTACCTGACGGCGCTCGCGCTGGCCTTGCCGGCGGCGCTGCTGATGCAGGCCTACCGCGGCTTCAACACCGCGATCTCGCGCCCGAAGGCGGTGATGGCGCTGCAGGTGAGCGCGCTGCTGGCCAAGCTGCCCTTGTCGGCCCTGCTGGTGTTCGGCTGGCCGGCCGCCGGCCTGCCGGCGCTGGGCGTGCTGGGCTGCGGCATCGCCACCGCGGTCGTGATGTGGCTGCAGGCGGCGGTGGCGCTGGCGGTGCTGGGGCGCGACCGCTTCTACGCGCCCTTCCAGCTCGGGCGCGGGCGGCTGCACGCCCCGGACCGGCGCGCCATCGCCCAGCAGCTGCGCCTGGGCCTGCCCATGGGTCTGTCCATCCTGGTCGAGGTCAGTGGCTTCAGCCTGATGGCGGTTTTCATCGCCCGCCTGGGTGTGACCGCCGCCGCCGGCCACCAGATCGCGGCCAACCTGGCGGCCATGATGTTCATGGCGCCGCTGGCGCTGGCCAGCGCGACCATGACGCTGGTGGCGCAACGCGTGGGCGCGCGCGACAGCGCCGACGCTCAGCGCCTGGCCTGGCACGGCCTGCGCTTCGCCGGCGTGCTGGCACTCGGCATGGCGCTGGCGCTGGGGCTGGCGCGCGAAGCGGTGGCGGCGCTGTACACCGCCGACCTGGCGGTGCGCGCGGTCGCCGTGCCGCTGCTGACCTGGGTGGCGCTGTTCCACTTCGCCGACGCGGTGCAGGCGGTGTCGTCCTTCGTGCTGCGCGCCTATCGCATCGCCACCCTGCCGATGCTGATCTACGCCGGCTCGCTGTGGGGCGTGGGCCTGGGCGGCGGCTGGTGGCTGGTGTTCGTCGGCTGGGCCGGCGCACCCGCGGCCTGGCGCGGCCCCGAGGGCTACTGGGTGAGCGCGGCCGCCGGGCTGTGGCTGGCGGCGTTCGCGCTCGCGGCGCTGCTGGCCTACACGCTGGCGCAGCAGGCACGCGAGCCGCTCAGGCCAGCGGCAGGCGCAGACTGAAGACGCTGCCGCCGCCGCCGCGCGGCTGGCAGTCGACGCCGCCGCCGTGGCGCTCGGCGATCTGGCGCACCAGCGACAGGCCGAGGCCGACCCCGCCCTCGCGCTCGGCATGCCCGGGCAAACGGAAGAAGGCCTCGAAGACGCGCTCACGGTAGGCCTCGGGCACCCCCGGCCCGCGATCGGCCACGCGCAGCACGGCCTCGCCACCCTCGCGCGCCACCTGCAGCTCCACGCGCTCGCCGCCGTAGCGGCGCGCGTTCTCCAGCAGGTTGCGGATGGCGCGGCGCAGCAGTCGCTCCTGGCCCTGGACGACGACGCTGTCGCCCGCCACCTCGGCCTGCACGCGCGCACCCTCCTCGGCCGCCAGGCCGAGCAGGTCCACCGCCTCCGGCGCCGGCCAGGCATCCGGCGCCGCAGCGTCCAGCCGGCTCGCGAGCAAGACTTCCTCGACCAGCGCATCGAGCTCGGCGATGTCGGTCCGGATCTCTTCCTGCAGCGCCTGGCGCTGCGGCGCAGGCGCATCGTCTTCGAGCATGGCGAGCGCCATCTTCAGCCGTGCCAGCGGCGATCGCAGCTCGTGGCTGGCGTTCGCGAGCAGGCTCTGGTGGGCGCGCAGCAAGGACTCGATGCGTGCCGCCGCGCGGTTGAAGCTGGCGCCCAGCGCCGCCACCTCGTCGCGCCCGTCCTGCGCCACCCGTTGGTGCAGGGCACCGGCGCCGAAGGCTTCCACGCCCTGCTTGAGCGCCTCCAGCCGGCGCGTGAGCCGGCGCACGACCGGGAACGCGCCGGCCGCGACGGCGGCGAACAGCACCGCCAGCAGCGCCAGCAGGGTGACCCCGCGCGGCACCAGCACACCGCCGTCCAGCGTCGTCCAGGGCAGCACGGGCGAGCGTGGTGGCGGCGGCCCCCCGGCGCGGCCCGGGCCGGCGGGACCGTCCTCACCCGGCGGCCCGAGGTGGCGCGGATTGCGCGGCTGGATGATCCACAGCGTGCGGCCGTCGTCCAGGGCGATCGGTTGCATGCGCCGGAACGGCGGCGACAAGTCGTTCTCGCGCCGCTGGAAGCCGCCCGATGCGGCGATGCGCTGGCCGTTTGCGGCGTCCAGCGCCAGCGGCAGGCGCAGCCGCTCGGACCAGGCGAGCAGCGCCGCCGCCTGCTCCGTCAGCGGCGCGTCGGGCGCCGGCAGCGAGCGCTGCATCAGCTCGCCCCAGGCGACGATGCGCTCGCGCTGGGCGGCCTCGATGCGCTCGCGCTCCTGCTCCAGGTGGCGCTGCACCAGCCAGCCGGTGGCAAGCGCGAACAGCGCCAGCGCGGCCACCACGGTGAGCCAGATGCGCAGGTACAGCGAACGCATGAGGATGAAGCTGCCGGGCTGCCGGGCTTCAGAGCCTGTGAAGATATGAATCGTGCCCGCGCCGGGGTGGGCCAGGGGGCGGGGGGTGGCGCGGCGCGCGGCCCCGGCGCGCCCCCCCGGGCAGCGGCGCCACACCCCCCCGCCCCCCTGGCCGCCCCCGCCCAGCG
>CAUJJP010000084.1 GCA_963205525.1 Pseudomonadota bacterium
CGCCGCCCCTGCGCCCACGCCCGAGAGCTGCAGCAGCTTGGCCGAGAGCAGGCCGCCGCTGGCGACGATGACTTCCTTGCGCGCGCGGATCTCGCGCCGCTGCCCGCGCTGCACGAGCTCGACGCCGACCGCGCGCCGGCCTTCGAAGAGCACGCGCGTGACCGGGCTCTCGCACTGCAGCTGCAGGTTGCTGCGCTTGCCCAGGTGCGGCAGGACGTAGGCTTGGCCGGCGTGGTGGCGCTCGCCGCCCTTCATCATCACCTGTGTCGGGCGAAAGCCGTCCTGTGTCGCGCCGTTGAGGTCCGGGTTGTAGGACCAGCCGGCTTCCTCGCAGGCCTGGCGCAGCCTCGCGTGCCAGGGGTTGTCGGTGCGCAGCTCTTCGACCCACACCGGTCCGTGCTTGCCGTGGTACGGGTCGTCGTCGGCGTCGAAGGTCTGGTTGTTCTCGCTCTGCCGGAAGTAGGGCAGCACCTCGCGCCAGCTCCAGCCGGGGTTGCCGGCCGCGGCCCAGCCGTCGTAGTCCAGCGGGTTGCCGCGCATGTACATCAGCATGTTGAGCGCGGTGCCGCCGCCCAGGCCTCGCCCGAGCGGGTGGTAGGAGCGCCGGTTGTTCAGCCCCGCCTCGGTGCTGCTGAAGCCCCAGTTGTAACGGCTCGGCCGCAGGCCGTAGACGAGCGAGCCGAGTGCGGCGTTGCGGCCAAGCAGGCCCCTGCGGTGGCCGGGGCCGGCTTCGAGCAGCAGCACCTGGTGGCGCGCGTCTTCGGACAGGCGCCCGGCGACGGCGCAGCCGGCCGGGCCCGCGCCGACGACGATGAAGTCGTGCGTTTCGAGGTCCACCGCTCAGGTCCCGTGGGCGATGTGCCGCGCCGCGGCGTGCGCAGTGAGGATGCAGCCCGGCAGGAAGCTGCCCTCGAGCGAGCGCTTGCCGCTGGCGCCACCGCCGCCGAAGCCCGCGGCTTCGCCGACACCGTAGAGGCCTGTGATCGGCTGCCCGTTGCCATCGAGCACGCGGCTCGCCAGGTCGGTCTGCAGCCCGCCCAGGCTCTTGCGGGTGATGAGCTGCATGTGGATCGCGATGAAGGGGCCCGCGCCCTTCTTCTGCAGCGGCGCGGGCTTGCAGGTGCGCAGGCGGTCCGGTCCCCACTGCCGCGCGTGCAGGATGCGGCGGATCTGGTCGTCGTTCTCGAGCTTGCTGCCGTGGGCGAAGTTGGCGTCGAAGGCGTCGGCGGTGGCCTGCAGCTGCGCGGCACTCACGTCCTGCGAGCAGGTGAGCGCGTTCATCTTCGCCGCGAGTTCGGCGAGCGTGCCGGCGACGAGGAAGTGCGTGCTCTGGCTCTGCATCTGCCGCACCAGGCGATGGTTCCCGAGCAGCGTCTCCTTCAGGAAGGCCAGGAACTGCCGGTCGCGGATGCGCGGGTTGTGCTCGGCGCCCGAGATCGCGAACTCCTTGGCCGCGATGCGCCAGTTCAGCAGATGCCAGGTCCAGGGCTTCTCCTGCGCCGCCACCTGCTGGCACAGCCAGTGGGTGTCGAAGCCGGTGACGAGCGGCTGCGGGCCGATGCGCTGCCCGCGGTGGTTCAGCCACAGTGCCGACTTGCAGGGGATGGTCGACAGGCCGTGGCCGGGGAAATGCGGGAAGGGATGAGGAAAGCCCGCCGCGTAGTTCCACATCTCGCCGCTGTGCGTGAGCCGCGCGCCGAGTTCCGCGGCGGCGGCACGGTGCAGGCGGCCGTCGGCGTAGGGGTGTGCGCCGTTGAGCATGGTGCGCGGCATGGGCCGGTCGCGCGGCCAGTTGCGCCGGGTTTCCTCATGGCCACCGTTGATTCCGCCCATCGCGAGCACGACGGCGTCCGCAGCAAGCACGACCTCGCGCCCGCTGTCCTCATCGATGGCCAACGCCCCGGCGACCTGGCCGCCGCGATGTTCGAGCCGCGTCACGCGGTGGCGGTGCAGCAGCGTCAGGCGCCCGCCGCTGCCGGCCGCGCGCAGCTGCTCGATGAGCCGCAGCGTCATGAAGCGCGACGTTCCCCAGACGATGTGGTAGCGCGGCAGGCTGTTGCCGTCGCCGTTCATGCCGCGCTCGACCCAGTTCACGGCCGGCATGAAGCCGATGCCTTCCTTCGCGAGCCAGTCGTAGACGCCCACGCGCGAGTGTTCGACGTAATGGCGCGCCCAGGCTTGCGGCCAGCGGTCGTCGCCTGCGAGCTCGCCGAAGCACAGCCAGTCGGCGAGCGCCCGCTCGGGCGTGTCCGGGATCTTCATCTTCGCCTGCAGCGGCGTACCCACCAGCGCCATGCCGCCGAAGGCCCAGAGCGCGAGGCCGCCGAAGCGCTCCGGGGTGTCGCGATCGACCAGCGTCACGCGCTTGCCTGCGCGCAGCAGCTCGAGCGCGGTGACGATGCCCGCCAGCCCGCCGCCGATGACCAGAATCTCTGCCTGCGCGTGCGCCATGTCCCTGCTCCCGTGACGCGGCAAAGATAGCGATCCCGGGCCCGGACCGATTGGCTTTGCGGGCCAGGAAGCTTGACTTTGCGGGACAGGCGGCGATCATCGCGCAAGCGTTCGTCATGCGCGGCTGCGCAGGGTGCGGCCGGGAGGGTAGCCCAGTGAGTCTGCAGGCCAGCGTCTCCATGAGCTGGGTCGGCACGGTGCTGGCCGCCGCGCAGCGCCAGGGC
>CAUJJP010000085.1 GCA_963205525.1 Pseudomonadota bacterium
TCGTCAACTTCGACGGCGGCCCGAACGCACGGCGCCTGATCGGCCAGATGCTCGACCTGCGCATCACCGAGGCCCTGCCGCACTCGCTGCGCGGGACGCCGCTGCTGGATACGCACAACGGGTAGGGCCGCCTGGAGGATGGGGTGCCATGCCGGCAGGCGCCGGATTGCAGGCACCACGCCCGGCCAGCGAGCTCGGGCCGCAGGAGTTTGACCGAGCTCAATGCGCCCCCCGGACCCGACGCCGACCATGCCGCTCGGGGGGTTCGGCATGCCGCACCGTCAGCGAGGTGTCCGGCGCACGCGATGACGTCCGCACCACAAACTGCAGTTGGCGAGGTGCCCCGGCTGCTGCTGCTGGGCCGTCCCGAGCTGGCTGCTGCGCGCGGGCCGCTGGCCTTCACGCCGGAGCGGCGTTTCCATCTGCTCGCGCTGCTGGCCTTGCAGCCCGGGCAATGGGTGGCGCGCGACTGGCTGGCTGCGCTGCTGTGGCCCGAGCGGCCTAACGCCCAAGCTCGGCGCAACCTGCGTCACGTGGTGTTCAAGGCGCGCGAGCTCGCCGTCGACCTGCAGGCCAACGACCATGCGTTGTACTGGAATGTGGCCACCGACCTGCAAGCCTTCGAGCGGCAGCTTCATGCGGGGCAGCCGGCGCAGGCTGTCGCGCTGCGCCGCGGCGCACTGCTCGAAGGGCTCGATGAAGCAGCCAGCCCCGCCTTCGCCGAGTGGCTGGCCAGCGAGCGCCAGCGTTTCGACGCGCGCTGGCGCCAGGCCGCGCTGCTGGCCCTGACCGACGCCGCGCCAGACCAGCGCATCGAGCTGGCGCAGCACATGCGCGCCGTCGACCCGCTCGACGAAGACGCGCTCGAGGCGCAGCTGCGCGCCCAGCTCGAGCTGGGCCACCCCGCGCGCGCCTGGCAGCTCTATCGCCAGTACGCGCACGAGCTCGCCGAAGCCCTCGGCGTCGAACCCCCGCGCCGCCTGCGTGACCTGCTCGAACATGAGGCGCCCGCCAGCGCTGGCATCGTTGCCGCAGCATCCGCGCCGGAGACGGCAGCACCGTTCATCGGCCGGCGCAGCGAGCTCGCCGAACTGCTGCGGCTGTTGACGCGCGAGCAAGTTCGCGCCATCACGCTCGCCGGCCCCGGCGGCGTGGGCAAGAGCAGCCTCGCGCGGCAGGCGCTGCAAGCGGCCAGCGACGCCTTCGCCGGCGGTCGCGCCTGGGTCGAGCTGCAGGACCTGACCGCGCTGCCGGCGGTGCTGGCGCGCATCGCCGAGCAGCTCGGCGTGCCGATCGACGACGCCCACGACCCGGTGGCGCAGATCGGCCACGCGCTCGCTGGCCAGCGCGTGCTGTGCGTGCTCGACAACGCCGAGCACCTGCCGCAGTTGCCCGCGCTGATCGAGCGCTTGCTGGCCGCCGCACCGGCGCTGTGGCTGCTGGTCACCTCGCGCGTGCGGCTGGCCCATGCCGGCGAGCAGTTGCTGTCGCTCGCGGGCCTGGCGGTTCCCGACGAAGACAGCCGCGATCTCGAAGCCGCCGGCGCCTTCGACGCGGTGCGGCTGTTCGAGGCGCACGCGGCGGTGGCGCAGCGCGGCTTCTCGCTGGCGCGGCACCTGGCCGCGGTGATCGACATCGTCGATGCGGTGGCGGGCCTGCCCTTGGCGATCGAGCTGGCCGCCGGCTGGGTCAGGCTGCTGCCGCCCGAGGAGATCGCGCGCGACCTGCGCCGCTCCAACGACCTGCTCGAGCGCGACCCGGCCATGCCCGGCGCACCGGCGCGGCCCGAGCACGACAGCGCGCGCGCCGTGCTCGAGCGTTCGTGGCGCCTGCTGGCGCCGCGCGAGCGTGAAGCGCTGAGCGCGTTGGCGGTGTTCAAGGGCGGCTTCACGCGCGAGGCGGCGCTGGCGGTGGCGCGCGCGCCGCTGCCGCTGCTGTCTTCGCTCGTCGACAAGAGCCTGCTGGCGGTCGACGAGACCGGCCGCTTCGGCCTGCATCCGCTGGTGGCGGCGTTCGCGGCCGAGCGTCTGGCAGGCGGCAGCGCACGCAGCGGCGAGTGCGCCAAGCGGCACGCAGCGTACTACGCGCAGTACCTGGCCGGCCTGATGGCCACCGCCGGTGCCGACCACCGGCCCGTGGTTGCAGGCGTCGAGGCCGAATACGCCAACTGCCTCGCCGCATGGCGGCATGCCGTGGCTCAGCGCAGCACCGAGCACCTGACCCGATCGATCGGCGCCTGGCGCAACCACTTCGAGCTGCGCGGGCGCGCGCGCGAGGGGATCGCGCATTTCCAGCCCGCGCTCGATCTCGGCACCTCGGAGCCGGCCCAGCAGGTACTGGCGGCGGAGGTGCGCGCGGCGCTCTCGCGGCTGCACTATCTGCGCGGCGAGCACCAGAGCGGGCTGGCGATCGCGCTGGCTGGCGCCGAGCTGGCCGAGCGCTGCGGCGACCGGCGCGTGCTGTTTCGCTGCCTCACCAACGCCGGCAGCTGCCACTCGGCGCAGGCGCAGTGGAGCGCCGCACGCCCGTGCTTCGAGCGCACGCTGGCCATCGGCCGCGACGATGCGCTGGCCAGCGAGATCGCCACCGCACACAACAACCTCGGCATCGTCGCCAAGAACGAGGGCCGTTGGGACGACGCGCTCTCGCATTACGCGCAGGCCCTGGCGATCGAGCGCGAGCAGGGGCGTCACGCCGCGGTTGTGCGCTGCCTCAGCGCGATGGGCGGCATGCATCTGTCGCGCGGCGACTGGGCCGCGGCCCGGCAGTGCATGGAGGAGGGGCTGCGCCTGAGCGAGCGCTATCGCGTCGACTTCTTCGTGCCTGTTCATGCCTGCGGCCTCGGCGAGGCACTGCTCGAGATGGGCGAGCTCGACGACGCCGAGCGCCACCTGCTGCGCGCGCTGGAGCGCAGCCGCAGTGCCGACAACCCGATGATTACGGTGAATGCCCAGGCCAATCTGGGCCGCATCGCAACCTTGCGCGGGCAGCGCTCGGCGGCGCTCGACCACCTGCGCTCGGCAGCGCGCGGCGCGAGCGACCGGGGCTGGGTCAACATGTGTCTGCATCTGGCGATGCTGTTCGGCGAATGGCTGCGCACCGCGGGGCTGCGCATCGACGCGATGCAGATCTGGCACATGGTGCTCGCCCATCCGCAGGCCGATGCCGGCATGCGCGTGCGAGCAGAGCGCTGGATCGACGACCTGGCGGGCGAATCGGCGCCAGGCGGCCTGCCGGAGCCGAGTGCCATCTCTCTGTCGGCGGCCATGGACAGGTTGTTGTCGGGCCAAGCGCCTGCCAGCGATCCGGCGTCCACGCAGTTTCGCTGAGCCAACACCCCGGCCGCCGGGCCTGTGGCCTTGAGCTTGCGCCACCTGCGGCGGTGGAGACACGCACAGCGAGCCTTGCGCTCACGTGTTGGCGTCTTCCGGCGGGACAAACGTGTTGGCAGCGGCGCAGTAGAGGGCGAACGCGACGGCGCCAGTGCTGTTGCCGCGGTTGTCGTTGCGCGATCGATCGACAAACGCTGCGCAAACGCCCCCGCGCTACGGTCTTGCGCAACGCGGCTCGGGAGCGGCCCATGGACGAACCCCGGTTGTTCCTCGTGCGGGTGTGGCAGCACCTGCGGCAGTTCCGTGCTGCGGTGCGCGGCATGGACGAGTCCGAGCCGCGGCTGTTCGACGAGCCGGCACAACTCGGCGAGTTCCTGCGCCAGGCGAGCGCCGAGGCGCCGCCCGCACCGGCCGGAGCCGGCCACGCGTCGACAAACGCCGGACAAACGCCCCCTGGCGACCATCGCAGTCCGGGATCACCCAACAACCCACGCAAGGAGAGCCGTCATGATTGAGCGTCGCTTCGCCAAACCAACGAGTGCTTGCAGCCGCCCCAGTGGGCTGCAACGCATCGGCGTGGCCGCCGCGGGCCTGGCCGCCGTGCTGACCCTGCTGCCAGGCGCGAGCCACGCTGCCGTCGAGTTCGTCACCGGAGTCGGTGATTGCGCCAAGCTCGATACCCAGAGCGACAACCAG
>CAUJJP010000086.1 GCA_963205525.1 Pseudomonadota bacterium
GCCGCCGGCGGCGGCGCTGCTGGTGACCACCGGCACGCCCATGGCCATCGCCTCGAGGATCTTGTTCTGGGTGCCGCGCGCGATCGCCAGCGGCGCCACCATCAGCGCCGAGCCGCGGATGTAGGGGCGCACGTCGGGCACCGAGCCGGTCACCGTCACGCCCGGCAGCTGCCCCAGCGCCCGCATCTCGGGCGACGGGTCGGCGCCGACGATGAGCAGCTTCACCCCCGGGCGGCGCACCTGCAGCAGCGGCCAGACCTCCTTGCAAAAGCGCGCCATGCACTCCTGGTTGGGGTAGTAATCCATGCGGCCGATGAAGCTCAGGGTGTCGGCGTCGTAGGCGCCCGGCGCCTGCGCATCGGGGCAGAAGAACTCGGCGTCCACCCCGTTCGGGAACCAGTCGGTGGCAACAGCGGTGCGGTAGGACTCCAGGGTCTGCCACTCCGCACGCGTGGTGGCGGTGCACAGGTCGAAGCGGCGCGCCAGCCGCTTCTCGGCCCACAGCATCTTGCGCCCTTCCAGCGTGTAGCCCAGCGAGAGCGGGAACGGCTTGTAGTGCGCGTACTCCAGCCACTTGTGCGAGTCCATGTCGCCGAAGTCGAGGATCTTGGGAATGCCCTGCACATGCTCGACATACTGCGCCACCGACGAGCAGTGCACGAAGATCAGGTCGAAGCGCTCGCGCGCCAGCAGCGCATTGACTTTGCGTGCCAAATCGGCGCTGTAGAAGTAGCCCATCGACGAGGGCGTGGGCAGCGGCAGCCTGGCGACCATGCGCGCCCACTGCAGCGGCTCGCGCACCATGCCCATGTGGAAGGCCTGGCAGTGCGGCGCGATGCCACGCCCTTCTTCGGCTTCGGCGGCGCTGCGTGCGAGCGAGCACACCGTCACCCGGTGCCCGCTGGCCTGCAGGTGGCGGATCATGTTGAAGGGCCGGATCTTGCCGCCGCGCTTGGGCGGGAACGGAAAGCGGTGGCAGAGGTAGAGGATGTTCATGCCGATCTTCATGCCGTTGCGGCCACGCGCGCGGCCCGCAGCGGCCGGCCTGCGGCCATGGCGCCGAGTTCGTCGGCCACGTCTTCGCTGTCGCGGCCGTCGAGGTAGATGCGGCTCCAGACCTCGAGGTTGAGCAGCGCGAGCAGCGCATCGGTGCCGTCGCTGCGGTTGGCCTCGTGGTCGGCCAGCAGCGTCTGCACGGCCTGCGGCCGGAACAGCCCGCGCTGGCGCACCGCCTCGCTGCCCAGCAGGGCGCGCACGACGGCCAGCAGTTCCTTCTTCAACCAGGCACCCATGGGGGTGCCGAAACCGCGTTTGGCGCGATGCAGGATATCGTCGGGCAGGCTGGGCTTGAGCGCGGCCTTCATCAGGTGCTTCAGGCGCCCGCCCTTGACCTTGAGCGAAGCGGGAATCGCCGCCGCCATTTCGACCAGCTCGTGGTCCAGCAGCGGCACCCGGCATTCCAGGCTCACGGCCATGCTCATCTTGTCGGTCAGCAGCAGCAGATCGTCCGGGAGCTGCGTTTCGGCGTCGACCGCGAACATGCGGTTGAGCTCGTCATCGCGGCCGGCGTCGGCAAAGGCGGCGGTCAGGCGATCGTCGCCCTGCGGGGCGTCCGACAGCATCAGTGCAGCGACCGTCTGGCGCGAAAGCACCTGCAGGTAGCTGCGGTAGCGCTCGTCGGCGTCCATCTCGGCGCTGGCGATGAAGCCCTTGGCCAGCCGCGCCATGTTCAGCCACTTGTGGTGGCGGTCGGCCGGCAGGCGCGCCGCGGTGGCGCTGGCGACGCGCCGCGCCCAGCCCGGCAATGCGTTGTAGCGGCCCGCGTAGTGCCCGCCCAGGTAGCGCCGGTAGCCGCCGAAGAGCTCGTCGCCACCGACACCCGAGAGGATGACCTTGACGTCGCGGCGCGCGAACTCGCTCACCAGGTAGGTGGTGATGAAGGCCGAATCGGCCACCGGCTCGTCCATGTGCCACAGCAGCCGTGGCAGCAGGCGCACGACGTCGGGCTTGACGACGATCTCGTGGTGTTCGGTGCCGAACAGCTCCGCCACGCGGCGCGCGTAGGGCAGTTCGTTGTAGAGCTGCTCGGCGGCGCCGCCCTCGAAGCCGATGGCATAGGTGCGGATGGGCTGCGTGCTGTGGCGCGCCATGGCCGCGACGACGGCGCTGCTGTCGACGCCGCCGCTGAGGAAGGCGCCGATGGGCACGTCGCTGACCATCTGCATGCGCACCGAGCGGTCGATGCCCGCGGCGATGCGTTGCACCCATTCGGTTTCACTGACATTGCGGTCGACTTGCGGTGACAGGCGCCACCAGCGCCACTCGCGCACATGGCCGCCCTCCACCGCCAGCAGCGTGGCCGGCGGCAGCTTGCGAATGCCCTTGAACATGGACAGCGGCGCCGGCACATGGCCCAGGTGCAGGTAGTCGGCCAGCGCGTCGCGATTGAGTTCGGTGCGCACGCCGGGCAGTTGCAGCAGCGCCTTGGCCTCGGTGGCGAATGCCAGGCGATGGCCGTCCTGCAGCACGTACAGCGGCTTCACGCCCAGGCGGTCGCGCCCGATCAGCAGGCGGCGCCGACGCGCGTCCCAGAGCGCGAAATCGAACATGCCGTTCAGGCGCTGCACCACCTCGTCGCCCCAGGCCGCGTAGCCGTGCAGCAGCACCTCGCTGTCCGAGCCCGTCTTGAAGACATGGCCCAGCGCCTGCAGCTC
>CAUJJP010000087.1 GCA_963205525.1 Pseudomonadota bacterium
CGAGCTTGTGCGCCTGCACGAGCTGCTGCTGCGCTGCCTGCAGCGCCTCCTCGGCGCGCTTGCGTTCGGTGATGTCGGTCACGAAGGTGAACTGGCCGCAGACGCGGCCGTCCTCGTCGCGGTCCGGCACCATGGTGCCGAGGATGTAGCGCTCGCCGCCCAGGACCGGGATCTGCGCCTCGTAGCGCACCGTCTCGCCGGCCCGCACGCGCTCGAAATACGGGCTCAGGGCGGCGTGGCGCCGCTCGCCCACCACCTCGCGCTGGCTGCGGCCGACGATCTCGGACGCCGGGCGCCCGAACCAGCGTTCGTAGCCCGCGCTGGCGAACAGGTAGACGCCGTCGCGGTCCACCCGCGACACCAGCCCCGGCATGTGCGCCACCACCATCGCCAGTTCGCGCTCGCGCTCGCGCAGCGCCTGCTGGGCCGCGAAGGTGGCGCTGACGTCGCTGAACACGAGCACGGCGCCGATCAGCTCGCCGTCCGGGCGCCGGATCGGCGCTGCGCTGTCGGCGATCTCGCGCACGGCGCCGCCGCGGTCCAGCAGCCGCACCGCCTGCGGCAGGGTCTGCGCCTGCCCGCTGGCGAGCACGCGCGCCACCGGGTCGGCCAGCGCGGCGCCGCTGTGCGCGTCGACGATCCGCCAGACCTCGGCCAGGGCCAGACCCCGGGCCTCGGCGGCGTTCCAGCCCGTCATGCGCTCGGCGGCCGGGTTCATGCGCGTGATGCGGCCGCCGGCGTCGGTGACGATGACGCCGTCGCCTATGCACTGCAGCGTCACCGCCAGATCCTGCTCGCTGCGGCGCAGCGCCTCCTCGGCCTGCACGCGCGCGCTGATGTCCAGGTGCGTGCCGCACATGCGCAGCGCGCGCCCGCCGGCATCGCGCGCGATCACACGGCCGCGGTCCAGCACCCAGACCCAGTGGCCGCCGGCGTGGCGCCGCCGGTACACCGCCTCGTAGCCGGGGCTGCGCCCTTCGCGGTGCGCGAGCTCGGCCGCCTGCGCCGCGGCGCGGTCGTCCGGGTGCACCAGGTCCAGCCACTGCGTGAGATCGACCTCGGCGCCGTCGTGGCCCGGCAGGCCCAGCATCTCGTGCCAGCGCGCGTTCACCGTCGCGAGGCCGCGCTCGAAGTCGGCGTCCCACAGCGCGAGGTCGGCGCCGCGCAGGGCTTGTTGCAGACGCTCGGCGTCCTGGCGGTGCGGCATGGCGCGCAAGGCTAGCACGGGCAGGGCTCGTAAAATGGGCCATGGCGCAGCCGCGGGCTGCACCCCGCGGCAGCCTGCCCTGCAGCCGCCGCGGTGCACGCTCCAAACCACAGCTTCGCCATGGAAATCTTCGACTACGACAACATCCTGCTGCTGCCGCGCAAGTGCCGCGTGGAAAGCCGCAGTGAGTGCGACACCTCGGTCGAGTTCGGCCCGCGCCGCTTCGCGCTGCCGGTGGTGCCCAGCAACATGAAGACGGTGATCGACGCGCCGATCGCCGAGTCGCTCGCCGCCGGCGGCCACTTCTACGTCATGCACCGCTTCGACCTCGACGCCCTCGCGTTCGCGCGCCGCATGCGCGAGCTGGGCCTGTTCGTCTCGCTGAGCGTGGGCGTGAAGGCGCAGGACCTGGCGCTGGTGGACCGCCTCGCGGCCGAGGGCCTGGGCGCCGACTACCTCACGATAGACATCGCGCACGGCCACGCCGAAAGCGTGCGGCTGGCGATCGAGCACATCAAGACCCGCTTGCCGCAGGCCTTCGTGATCGCCGGCAACGTGGCCACACCGGAGGCGGTGATAGACCTCGAGAACTGGGGCGCGGACGCGACCAAGGTCGGCGTCGGCCCGGGCAAGGTCTGCATCACCAAGCTCAAGACCGGCTTCGGCACCGGCGGCTGGCAGCTCAGCGCGCTGAAGTGGTGTTCGCGCGTGGCGACCAAGCCCATCGTCGCCGACGGCGGCATCCGCCACCACGGCGACATCGCCAAGAGCGTGCGCTTCGGCGCCGCCATGGTCATGATAGGCAGCCTGTTCGCCGGCCACGAGGAAAGCCCGGGGCAGACGGTGGAGGTCGACGGCGTGCGCTGCAAGGAGTACTACGGCTCGGCGAGCGACTTCAACAAGGGCGAGTACAAGCACGTCGAGGGCAAGCGCATCCTGGAGCCCATCAAGGGCCACCTGGCCGACACCCTGCGCGAGATGCGCGAGGACCTGCAAAGCAGCATCAGCTACGCCGGCGGGCGCGCCCTGGCCGACCTGAAGAAGGTCAACTACGTGATCCTGGGCGGCGAAAACGCGGGCGAGCACCTGTTCATGTGAGGGTGCCGCCGCGCCGGGTGCCGCCCTGACGCGGCGCGTGTGCCCGCGGCATGGCGCGCGGCGCCAAGACCCGCCGCCTACCGCGGACTCGGGGCGCCGCGCCGGCATCTGTCATGCTCCCGCCTTCCAGAGGAGACAGACATGAACCCCTACAGCAACACCCTGAAGCCTTTTCGCACCGCGTCGGGCCGCACCCTCAAGGCCTGGTCGCTGCCGGCGCTGGCGCGCCGCTTCCCGGGCGTCAGGCGCATGCCCTACTCGCTGCGCATCGTGCTGGAAAGCGTGCTGCGCCACTGCGACGGCGAGCGCATCACGGCCGAGCACGTCGCCCATCTGGCGAGCTGGCAGGCGAACGCGCTGCGCAGCGACGAGATCCCCTTCGTCGTCTCGCGCGTGGTGCTGCAGGACTTCACCGGCGTGCCGCTGCTGGCCGACCTGGCGGCGATGCGCAACGCCGCGCAGCGCCTGGGCCGGCCGGCGCGCCGCGTCGAACCGCTGGTGCCGGTGGACCTGGTGGTGGACCACAGCGTGATGGTCGACCACTGGGGCCGGCCGAGCGCGCTGGCGCGCAACATGAAGCTGGAGTTCCAGCGCAACCACGAGCGCTACCAGTTCATGAAGTGGGGCATGCAGGCCTTCGACACCTTCAAGGTCGTGCCGCCCGGCTTCGGCATCGTGCACCAGGTCAACCTGGAGCACCTGGCGCGCGGCGTGCACCGAGCGCGCGACGGCGTGGCCTGGCCCGACACCCTGGTCGGCACCGACAGCCACACGACCATGATCAACGGCATCGGCGTCGTCGGGTGGGGGGTGGGCGGCATCGAGGCCGAGGCGGCCATGCTCGGCCAGCCGCTGTACTTGCTGACCCCGGACGTGGTGGGCTTCGAGCTCACGGGGCGCCTGCGCGAGGGCGTGACCGCGACCGACCTCGTGCTCACGGTGACCGAGATCCTGCGCCGCGAGAAGGTGGTCGGCGCCTTCGTCGAGTTCTGCGGCGAGGGCACGCGCTCGCTCGCGGTGCCCGACCGCGCGACCATCGGCAACATGGCGCCCGAGTACGGCGCCACCCTGGGCTTCTTCCCGGTCGACGAGAAGACGGTCGAGTACTTCCGCGGCACCGGCCGCAGCAAGGCCGAGATCGAGGCCTTCGAGGCCTACTACCGCGCCCAGCAGCTGTTCGGCGTGCCGGCGGCGCGCGACATCGACTACTCGCGCCTGATCCGTCTCGACCTCGCCAGCGTCGCGCCCAGCCTGGCGGGGCCGCGCCGGCCGCAGGACCGGATCGAGATCGGCGACGTCAAGCGCTCCTTCACCGAGGCTTTTGGCAGCCGCGAGCGTCTTGCCGGCTCGCCGGTGCAGCACGGCGACGTGATGATCGCCGCCATCACCAGTTGCACCAACACCAGCAACCCGAGCGTCATGCTGGGCGCCGGGCTGCTGGCGAAGAAGGCGGTCGAGGCCGGGCTGAAGGTGGCGCCGCAGGTCAAGACCTCGCTCGCGCCGGGTTCGCGCATCGTCACCGAGTACCTGGAGCGCGCCGGCCTGCTGCCCTATCTGGAGAAGCTGGGCTTCGCGGTCGCCGCCTACGGCTGCACCACCTGCATCGGCAACTCGGGCGACATCGCCGCCGAGTTCAACGCCGCGATCTCGGCGCACGATCTGGTGGGCGCCGCGGTGCTGTCCGGCAACCGCAACTTCGAGGCCCGCATCCACCCCAACCTGCGTGCCAACTACCTCGCCAGCCCGCCGCTGGTGGTGGCCTACGCGATCGCCGGGCGCATGACGGTGGACCTGATGACGCAGCCGCTGGGCACGGGGCACGGCGGGCGGCCGGTCTACCTGGGCGACATCTGGCCGCACAGCGACGAGATCCACGCGCTGATGAAGCACGCCATGGTGCCGAAATCCTTCCGCAGCAACTACGCCCAGGTCGAAAGCGAGCCCGGCGCGCTGTGGAAGAAGGTCAAGGGCGTGGCCGGCGAGGCCTACAGCTGGCCCGACAGCAGCTATATCGCCGAGCCGCCCTTCTTCGACGGCTTCAGCCTCGAACCGCCGGGCGTGAGCGCGAGCATCCACGGCGCGCGCGTGATGGCCTTGTTCGGCGACAGCGTGACCACCGACCACATCAGCCCGGCGGGCAGCTTCAAGCCCGATTCGCCGGCCGGCAGCTACCTGCAGGGGCGCGGCGTGGCGCCGGCCGACTTCAACAGCTACGGCTCGCGCCGCGGCCACCACGAGGTGATGATGCGTGGCACTTTCGCCAACGTGCGCATCAAGAACCAGATGCTGCCGCCCGGAGCCGACGGCCGGCCGGTGGAAGGCGGCTACACCCTGCTGCAGCTCGACGGGCCCGACAAGGGCCAGCGCCACACCATCTTCGACGCCGCCATGCGCTACCAGGCAGCCGGCGTGCCGACGGTGATCTTCGCGGGCGAGGAATACGGCACCGGCTCCAGCCGCGACTGGGCGGCCAAGGGCACCCTGCTGCTGGGCATCAAGGCGGTGGTGGCGCGCAGCTTCGAGCGCATCCACCGCAGCAACCTGGTCGGCATGGGCGTGCTGCCGCTGCAGTTCAAGGCCGGCGAGTCCTGGCAGAGCCTGGGCCTGGTCGGCGACGAGACCCTGGACATCGTGGTCGACCCGAAGCTTGCGCCGCGCTCGGATGCGACCCTGGTCGTCAGCTGCGCCGACGGCAGCCGGCGCGAGCACCTGCTGACGCTGCGCGTGGACACCCCGATCGAGGCCGACTACATCCGCCACGGCGGCATCCTGCCCTATGTGCTGCGCCAGCTGCTGGCCGACTGAGCCCGGGGCCGGGCGACGGGCGCGGGTCGGCGGCGCATGAGCAAGTACCTCGAGCTCATCCAGTCTCGCCTGCCGGACTGGGCCGGCAACTGGCTGGACATCCTCGTCCTGACGACCCAGGTGGCGGCGATCGCGCTCGCCGCCTGGGTGTTGATGCGCGTGGTACGCAGGCTGCTGGCGCGCCTGGCCACCCTCTACGCCCTGCCGCCGACGGTGGTGCTGCTGGCGCGGCGCGTGGTCGGGCTGCTGGTCGGGGTGGGCGCGCTGCTGTGGTCGCTGGAGCGCATGGGGGTGTCGGGCAGCGTGCTGTGGACCGCCTTCACCGGCTTTGCGGCGGTCGGCGCAGTGGCCTTCTTCGCCGCCTGGAGCGTGCTGTCCAACCTCTTTTGCGCGCTGCTCATCTTCACCACCCGCGCCTTTCGCACCGGCGACCTGGTGGAGCTGCTGGAAGGCGGCGACAAGCCCGGCTTCAAGGGCCGGGTGGTGGACATCAACCTCGTCTACACCACCCTGGCCGAAACCGCCGCCGACGGCAGCACGACGCGGCTGCAGCTGCCCAACAGCCTGTTCTTCCAGCGCGCGCTGCGGCGCTGGCCGACCGCGGGCTGAAGCGCGGGCGGTGCTTCAGCGCCAGCGGTGGGCCAGCGTGACGCCCAGGCTGGCGCTGCGCGGGGCGCCGGGGGCGTAGTAGCGGCCGTTGCCGTCGTTCACGTAGACCGCGCTCGCCCAGCGCCGGTCCGCCAGGTTGTCCAGCCGCCCCAGCACGCGCCAGGTCCAGGGCCCGTCGACATGGGTCCAGGCCAGGCGCAGCGCCAGCAGCCCGGCACCGGGGGCGGCTTCGCTGCCGCGGTCGTCCACCATCACGTCGCCGCGCGCCTGCAGCTCCAGCGCCGCCGACCAGGCCGGCGCAGGTGCCCAGTCCAGCTCGGCGAACAGCGTCGCCTCGGGCACGCCAGGCAGCCGGCTGCCGGCCGCCACCGGCCCGGCGGGCGTCGTGAAGCCGGCGTCGAAGCGGGCGCGCAGCCAGGTGGCAGCGACGCGCGCCGACCAGGTGGGCGTGAGGGCGGCGTCGGCGCTGGCTTCCAGCCCGTGGCGCCGGGTGGCGTCGGCGTTGCGGTAGACGCTGCGGCCGCCGGCGGCGGAGTCGACCACGATCTCGTCCTCGGAGCGGATGGCGAAGGCAGTGATACGCCAGCCACCACCCGCATGGCGGCCACGCAGGCCGGCTTCGAGGTGCCGGCTGGTGCTCGGGCGCAGCTCGAAGTTGAGCCCGGTGGCACCGCCACCGCGGTAGGCCAGCTCGGCATAGGTGGGGGTCTCGAAGCTGCGCCCGGCGTTGGCGTAGACGCTGGTCTGCGCGTCCCAGCGCCAGAGCAGGCCGATCGCGGGCGTCCAGGCGGCATAGCGCGCATGGCCGCTGTCGTCCGGGTTGGCGGCCGTGATGTAGCGGTCGGTGGCGTCGAAGCGCACCGAGGATCGGCGCAGCCCGGCGTGCAGCTGCCAGCGCTCGGCCGGCTGCCATTGGAGCTGGGCGTAGGCACCGGTCTGACGCACGGCGTCGGTCTCGTCGCGCTTGAGCTCGCCCGTCTCGCCGGCCACGTTGACCCAGCCGCGGCGCTCGTCGCTGGCGCGCTCGCTCGCCAATCCGAGCGTGAGGCTGGCCTGCGGCAGCGGCAGCGTCAGGCGCAGGTCCAGTCCGCTTTGGCGGCGCTCGAATCCGGCCACGCCGCCGGCACTGGTCGGTCCGCTGCCGCCGAAGGCCAGCCACTGCCGGTTGCCACGCGACGCGCCATGCAGCGCGGCATGCCAGCGCCAGCCGGCCGCGTCGCGGTGGTCCAGCAGCACCCCGGCGATCTGGCTGCGCAGCACGCGCCGGGTGCGCCAGGGTTCGGCGGCGGGATTCGCCTGCGCAGGATCCTCGGCCATCTGCGCCGCGCTCAGGCCCAGCGGGTCCAGCGACTCGGGCTGCTCGAAGGCGTTGAGCACGGTGGAAAGAGTCGTCGACTCGCCGAGCTGCCAGCGCAACCGGCCGTGCATCTGGCCCTGACGGGCGCTGGAATGCGCGCGCCAGCCGGGGCTGTCGAGCTCGGAGGCCGAGACCACGGCGTCGAAGGCGCCGCTGCGCCCGCCCCCGACCAGGCCGACGCGGACGGCGCCGCCCTCGCCCGCATGGGTCTGCAGCTCGAGCTCGGGCCGCTGCGGCGCCTCGCGCGTGAAGACCTGCAGCACGCCGGCCGCGTGGTTGCCGTACAGGGCCGAGAAGGGGCCGCGCAAGACCTCGATGCGGTCGGCGCTGGCGAGGTCGAACTGCGCCGTGCCACCCTGGCCGTCGGGGGTGGAGATGGGCAGGCCGTCGACCAGCAGGCGCACGCCGCGCACGCCGAAGGCGGCACGCGCGCCGAAGCCGCGCAAGGCGATCGTCGACTCCTGCGCCAGCGCCACCCGATCGTGGACGAACAGGCCGGGCACGCGTGCGAGCAGCGCGGCCACCCCGGTGAGCGGGTTGCGCTCGCGCAGCGCGTCGGCGTCGACCACGTCCAGCGCCATCGGCGCGCTGCCGGCCGGGGCAGCCTCGCGGGTGGCGGTGACGACGACCTGCTGCGCGGACGGATCGCTTTGCGCACGCGCGGCCGTCACCGCCAGCGCGGTGACGGCCAGCGCCGCAGCGCTGGCGAGGGCGTGCCGCCTCACTTCGCCGCCGCCGTCTGCGCGAGCTGGCCTTTCAGGTCGTGGGCGCGCTTGACGATGTACTGGCGTATCAGTTCCATGTCGGCCGGCTCCAGCACGCCGGCGAAGCTGGGCATGCCGCGGTTCAGCCGCGATCCGGCCAGCACCGCCAGGTACTGCTGGTGCTTCTTGGGCGTCAGGTAGCGCAGGTCGGGGTAGACGCCGCCGCTGACCGCGTTCAGGCCGTGGCAGGAGCCGCAGAAGCCGTTGAACATGGTGCGTGCGGTCTTGAGCTGATCGGCCGATGCGCTCAGCTCGGGCAGCGGCGGCAGGGCCTGCGGCGCCTGCCTGGGCGGCGGCAGCTGACCCTTGGCACCAAGCTTGAAGGTGACCACGCGCGCCTCGGGCTGCACCTTGGCCGACAGCGACAGCGGCCCGGCCACGCCAGGGAAGGCGCCGCCCCAGCCGACCATGAACGTCACGTACTGCTCGCCGCCGACCTCGTAGCTGACCGGCCCGGCCATGGCGCCGGAGTTCACCCGCGCCTGCCAGAGCTTCTTGCCGCTGTCGGCGGCGTAGGCCACGGCGTGGCCGTCGGCGGTGCCCTGGAACACCAGGTTGCCGGCGGTGGACAAGGTGCCGCCGTTCCAGGGCGCGGTGTACTCCTGGGTCCAGGCCGGCGCCTGCCTGGCCGGATCCCAGGCGATGAGGCGGCCCTTCCAGGCACTGCGGATCTCGGCCTCGACCTTGGGATCCTCGGGCAGGTCGGGCACTTCCACCCCGAGGTTGACGACCGACTTGTGCGGGATGAACTGCGGCTGCTTCTGCGCCTCCAGCCCGGCCACGCTCTCCTGCGCCGGCAGGTAGACGTAGCCGGTCTTGGGGTTGAAGGACATCGGCTGCCAGTTGTGGGCGCCCAGGAAGCTGGGGATCACCACCTTCGGTCCGGTGAGGTAGTTGACGTCGGCGCTGACCACCGGGCGGCCGCTGGCGAGGTCGACGTGCGAGGCCCAGTTGATGGGCACGAAATTCTTCGCCGACAGCAGCTTGCCATCGGTACGGTCGAGGACGTAGAAGAAGCCGTTCTTGGGCGCCTGCATCAGCACCTTGCGCGGCTTGCCGTCGAGCACGATGTCGGCCAGGACCATGTGCTGGGTGGCCGTGTAGTCCCACATGTCGGCCGGCGTGGTCTGGTAGTGCCAGACGTACTCGCCGGTGTCGGGCTTGAGTGCGACGATGGAGGACAGGAACAGGTTGTCGCCCTTGCCCTCGCTGCGGAACTGGTGGTTCCAGGGCGATCCGTTGCCGGTGCCGATGTACAGCAGGTCGAGCTCGGGGTCGTAGGCCATCGAGTCCCAGACCGTGCCGCCGCCGCCCCACTTGATCCAGTTGTTGCCGCTCCAGGTCTTGAGGGCGATCTCCATCGCCTTGTCCTCGGGCGGCAGGGCGGGGTCGCCGGGCACGGTGAAGAAGCGCCAGAGCTGCTTGCCGGTCTCGGCGTCGTAGGCGCTGATGTAGCCGCGCACGCCGAACTCGGCACCGCCGTTGCCGATCAGTACCTTGCCCTTGACGATGCGCGGCGCGCCGGTGATGGTGTAGCTCTTCTTGCGGTCGATCACCGTGTCGACGCTCCACACCGGCTTGCCGGTCCTGGCGTCCAGCGCGATCAGGCGGCCGTCGAAGCTGCCGACGTAGACCTTGCCCGTCCACACCGCCACCCCGCGGTTGACGGTGTCGCAGCAGCCCTGGCTGAGGTTGTCGCCCGGCACCTTGGGGTCGTAGGTCCACAGCCGCTTGCCGCTGCGCGCATCGAGCGCGTAGACGATGCTCCAGGCGCCGGTGGTGTACATCACGCCGTCGACCACGATGGGCGTGGCCTCGACGCCGCGGTCGATGTCGAGCTTGACCGTCCAGGCGATGCCCAGCTTGCCGACGTTGCCGTCGTTGATGCGCGCCAGCGGCGAGTAGCGCTGCTCGTCGTAGCTGCGGCCGTGGCTCATCCAGTTGCCGGGCTCCTGGTCGGCGGCCCGGATGCGCGCGCCATCGACGTCGGCGGGCGGCCGCGGCGCCGCGCCAGCGCTGGCGCACAGCGCGCCAAGGGACAGGGACAGGGACAGGGAAAGTACGGTTCGCTTCATCATCGTCGTCTCCTCGTTTGCGGTTTTCAAGTGTTCATGCCGCCGTCCACGACCAGCGTCGCGCCGGTGGTGTAGCTCGATTGTGTGCCGGCCAGGTAGAGCACCGACTGCGCGATCTCCTCCGGCCGGCCATGGCGAGCCAGCCTGGCCCGCGTGCTGCGCGGATTCGACATCGACACGCGCGTGAACCTGAGCTACTGGCTGGCGCTGGCGCTCGCGGTGGGAACGACGCTGGGGCTGTACGCGCTGCTGCGCTCGCCCTGGGGCCTGGCGTTGCGCACGGTGCGCGACAACGAGGCCAGCGCGTAGAGGGTGGGGGTCGACGTCGCGCGGGTGAAGCGGCGTGTGTTCGTGGCCGCGGCCTTCATCACCGGCTGCGCCGGCGCCGTGAGCTATCTGCAGACCATGTTCGTCACCACCGCGGCGGCCTTCACGGTCGAGTGGTCGGCACTCATCATCTTCGTCGTCATCATCGGCGGCCTGGGCACGCTCGAAGGGCCCATCCTCGGCGCGCTGATCTACTTCGCCCTGCGCGAAGGGCTGGCCGACTACGGTACCTGGTACGTCATCGCCCTCGGCGCCTTCGCCATCGCCGTGATGATGTTCGCCCGCGAGGGCTTGTGGGGTCGACTGGCCCGCGCCACCGGCTGGCGCCTGTTTCCCAGCACCCTGAGCCTGCGGCGCTGAAGCTGCGGCTCGCGCCGTGGTGCCGATGCTGGCCGGCCGGCTGGCTGCCGCCGCCTGCGCTCGGTCAGGCCTGCAGCCGCTGCGCGAGCACGCGCTCGACGGTGTCGACGATGACCTGGGTCTGGCGGTCGATCTCCAGGTTGACCGCGGCGCCGAGCGCCTTGTCGCCGAAGCTCGTCATGCGCAGCGTCTCGGGAATCAGCCAGACCTCGAACCAGCCGCTGCCGTCGGCCGCGGTGTGCGACTCCGACACCGTCAGGCTGGCGCCGTTGACGGCGATGAAGCCCTTGGGAAAGACGTAGCGCATCCACGGCGCCGGCAGCTCGAAGCGCAGCACGTGGTTGTTCTGCGGCGTGCGGATCTCGGCCACGCGCGCCTGCAGGTCCACGTGGCCGGACAGGATGTGGCCACCGACCTCGGCCCCGGCGACGAAGCTGCGCTCCACGTTGACCCGGCCCCCCACCGCCTGCACCCCCAGCGTGGTCTGCTGGAGGGTCTGCTGCATGGCGTCGAAGTGCACCGCGTCGCCCTCGACGGCGGTGACGGTCAGGCAGCAGCCGTCGACCGCGACGCTGGCGCCGACCTGCAGATCGCGGCAGAAGCCGGGTGGACACTGCAGCACGATGTGGCGCAGGCCGGGCTGCTCGGTGAGCGACGCGATGCGGGCCACGCCCTGGACGATTCCGGTGAACATGGGCCGATTATCGCGGCCCCTGCGGGCAACTTCCCGGGAAGCTCAGCGGTCGAACTCGTCGCGCACGTCGCACGCCGGGTCGGGCGCGAACGCGGCGTCCGTGACCCGGCCGTCGTCGGCGAGCGAGGCCTGGAACCACAGGCAGAACGGCGAGTCATGGCGCCAGGACCAGACCTCGCCGCCCTGGCGGCCGCCGCTGCGCACATGGCCCGGGCGGCCCAGGGTACGCAGCAGCTCCTCGCGCCGCATGCCTGGCAGGCTGGCCTGCACCTGCTCCAGGTGGCGCCAGTCCAGCACCTGCTGCCAGCGCAGGACCCGGCCCTGGGCATCGAGTTCGACCATCCAGGTCTGCAGCCCGGCCGGCCCGAGCGCGTACTCCAGCCGCACACCGCCGTCCAGCGCGTGGCGGCCGGTCGGCTCGCCCCAGCGCTGACGCAGCTCGGCCTCGCCCAGACCGGCCTGCAGCGGCGTCAGGCCGGGTCCCGCGCAGGAAGCCAGCAGGATCGGCCACAGCAGGGCAAGGCGCTTCATGCGCACAGAATACGCCGGCTCGGGAAATCCCGTGCGGCGCCACCAGGCCGCTGAGAAGCGCTCGCTCAGCCCGTCGCCGCAACCGCGGTTGGCACCACGTCGCAAGCGCGGTCGAATGCCGCCGGGACTGCCAGCGCCTGCCCGCGCGCGAAGGCCTGCGCGTTGCGCTGTCGCAAGTCCTCGCTGCGGTCGAAGCGGGCGAGGAGCTCGTTGCGCAGCAGCGCGGCGGCGAAGGGCAGCCAGTCGGCGGCGGCGCCCAGCATCACGCTGTTGGCCAGGCGCACATCACCCAGCGCCTGCGCCGCCTCACCGGCGTCGATGCGGCGCGCGCGCTCGGCGGGCAAGCCCAGGTCACGCCAGGGGTCGTCGGGATAGCGGGCGATCCCGGCGCTGACCACGGGTGGCTCGACACGCAGAGTGTTCACGACCAGGCGCCCGCTCGGCGCCAGCCAGTGGCTCCAGCGCAGGCCTTCGGCCGCCTCCAGCGCGACCAGCAGGTCCACCTGCCCGGGCATGATCTCGCTGGCGACGATGCGCGTACCCACGCGCAGCTGCGAGCTGACCACACCGCCACGCTGCGACATGCCGGCGATCTCGCTCTTGCAGGCGTCCAGCCCGGCGGCGAGCGCGGCGCGCGCGACCAGCTCGGATGCCGTCATCACACCCTGGCCGCCGATGCCGACGACCAGGATGTTGGCGCACGCCGCCGACGGCCCGCTGGCGCTCATGCCACCTCCAGAGGAATCACTCGCCGCACCGGCGGCGCCGGCGGCGGCGCAATCGCGCCGTGCGAACACGCCTTGGCGCAGATCTCGCAGCCGGTGCACAGCATCGGGTCTATCTTCACCCAGGCGAGGTCGACGGTCTTGCCGCTGGCGCGCTGGCGCTGTTCGCGGTGCGTGACCAGGAGCGCCGGGCAGCCCACGTCCAGGCAGTTGGTGCAGCCGTTGCACTTGTCCTCGTCGACCACCAGCGCCGGTGTGCGCTCGAACTCGGGCGTGAAGACACAGGGGCGCGTGGTGATGATGACCGAGGGCTCGTCGGCCCTCATCTCCTCGCGCAGGATCTTCAGGAAGCTCGGCAGCTCGTAGGGGTCGCTGCAGCGGATGCGCTCGGGCCGCACGCCCAGCGCCTGCACCAGCTTGACGAAGTCCACCCGCACCGGCGCCGCCGAGCCGTCCAGCGCGTGGCCGTTGGCCGGGTTGTTCTGGCCGCCGGTCATCGCCGTCGCACGGTTGTCCAGCAGCAGCACGGTGACGTTGGCGCGGTGGTAGCTCAGGTTGAGCAGGCCCGCCATGCCCGAGTGCAGGAAGGTGGAGTCGCCGATCACCGCCAGCACCGGACGCGGCTTGGCGACGCCGATCTGCGCCTTGGCGACGCCGGCGGCCGTGCCCAGCGACGCACCCATGGAGAACACGCTGTCCAGCGCGTTCCACGACGGGCTGGAGCCCAGGGTGTAGCAGCCGATGTCGCCGCAGACCACGGCATCCGGCAGCCGCGCCAGCCAGAAGTAGATGCCGAGGTAGCCGCAGCCGGCGCACAGCGTGGGCGGTCGCGCGAACACCGGCTTGGCGGGCGCCGCCGCTGCCGGCGTCTTCGCAGCGCCGAGCAGCTGCTGCGCGGCACGCTGCACGTCGGCGGCCCTGACCTCGCCCCAGGGCGGCAGCCGCTCGCGCCCGTGCACGGCGATGCCGGCGGCGCGCAGCTCGGTCGTCAGCAGCGGTTCGGATTCCTCGATCACCAGCAGCTGGTCGACGCCGGCCGCGAAGGATCGCGCCAGCCCCAGCGGCAGCGGCGTGCTCAGGCCGAGCACCAGCATGGGCGCGTCGGGCAGGGCTTCGCGCGCCGCCAGCGCTGCCGGCCCGCTGGCGATGAGGCCAAGCCGGCGGTCGGGCCCGGGTTCGACGTGGTTCCACGGCGAGACCTCAGCCTCTTCGCGCAGCGCCGCCTCGGCCTGGGCACGCGCCTGCATCCGGCCGGCCACGTGGGCCGGCGACAGCACCCAGCGCCTGGGATCCTTGGTGTAGGTCTGCGGCAGCGGTGCCGGCAGCGCCGCGCCAAGCTCGACCGTGCGCTTGACATGGCACACACGCGTCGTCATGCGCAGCAGCACCGGCATGCGATGGCGCTCGGACAGGTCGAAGGCTGCGCGCGCCATCCGGTAGGCGTCCTGCGGATCGCGCGGCTCGAGCACCGGCAGATGGGCGAAGCGGCCCCAGTAGCGGCTGTCCTGCTCGTTCTGCGAGGAGGAGAAGCCGACGTCGTCGGCGACCGCGATCACCAGCCCGGCATTCACGCCGGTGAGGCCGATGGACATCAGGGTGTCGGATGCGACGTTGAGCCCGACGTGCTTCATCGCCGCCAGGGCACGCGTGCCGACCATGGACGCGCCGACCGCCACCTCCAGCGCCAGCTTCTCGTTCACCGACCACTCGGCGTGCACGCCTTCGCAGCGCGCCAGCAACTCGACGATCTCTGTGGAGGGGGTTCCCGGATAGGCGGCGGCGACCTTCAGACCCGCCTCGTGTGCGCCCAAAACCAGGGCCTCGTTGCCGGACAGGAAGCGGCGCTGCGCCGATGTCTGGGGTGCGAGCACGGGTATCTCCAGGTCGCTGTTTTGCGGGCATTCTATGGCTCGCTTTCGGCAATATGATTGCGTCTGATGGCTTCATATCTTGTCCACACGCAATCAGATTGCTCACTTCCAGGATTGGATTGCATCCGATGGCCGAACTCGATCGAACCGACCGCCTGATCCTCGACACCCTGCAGCGCGAGGGCCGGATCGCCAACAACGAACTGGCGGAGAAGGTCAAGCTCTCGCCTTCGCCCTGCCTGCGCCGCGTGCGCAGCCTGGAGGAGCGCGGACTGATCGTCGGCTATGCCGCGCTGCTCGACCCGGTGGCGGTGGGCCTGGGGCTGCGCGCCTACGTCAGCGTCAAGCTGGAGCAGAAGGGGCAGGCACCGGCGGCGCGCTTCGCGCGCGCGGTGAACGCCTGGCCGGAGGTGATCGAATGCCACTCGCTGACCGGCGACATGGACTACCTGCTGCGCGTGCAGGTGCAGGACCTGGCCGACTACTCGCGCTTCATGATGCACCGCCTGCTCGAGCACCCGGGGGTGGCCGACGTGCGATCGAGCTTCGCGCTGGAGACGGTGAAGTCGACGAGCGTGCTGCCGGTGCTGCGCTGAGGGCAGGCAGCGCCAGCGCCATCCTCGCCATCCTCGCCATCCTCGCCGCCCTCACCGCCCTCCGGACGGACCATGTCGACGGCGGCGCAGGCCTGCAGCACCGGCGCCGTCCCACCTCGCACGGGATTCGCAACGACAGACCAAGCGGCCGGCGACGCAGCCATCGTCGACGCCCTGCAGCGCACCGACAGCCGCATCCAGACCATGGGTGGCCCGGCGTAGAGCGCCTACGCGCTGCCCAGACAGCAGCGCCGCACGAAACCGGCCAGTGGCGCGCTCACGCTGGTGTCGCGGGTGCCGAAGCTGAAGCCGCCCGAGTAGTGGTTGTGCTCGCGCAGCATGCGCAGTTCGGGTACGAAGCCGTGGCGCGACACCAGGCGCGCAAACAGCTCGGCGGCCTGCACCTGCATCTGCAGAAGGTCGCGTTCGGCGTAGCTGATCCACAACGGAAACGGCGGCGCGTCGATGTGGTCGACGATGCTGGCGGCGTCCCAGGCCACGGGATCCGGGCCGAAGTAGGCCTCGTTGCGCGGGTCGGGGGAGGCAGTTCCGAACTGCGCGCGCGCCAGCCCTTCCAGCCTGGCATTGGTCGGCCCCGAGAACAGGGCTGCACCCGCGATTTGCCAGTGCGCCGGCTGGAAGGCGCGCATCAGGGTCGCCGCGGCCACGTGGGCGGCGCCGGCCGACTCGCCTGCGAGCACGACGCGTCGCGCGCAGCCGCCGTGCTGCGCCGCGTTGGCCTGCAACCAGTGCCAGACCGCCACCACGTCCTGCGGGCCGCTCGGCCAACGGGATTCGGGCGCCAGCCGGTAGTTCGGCAGCACGGTCACGAATCCCTGCGCCGCCCCCCACCAGCCGAGGTTGCTGCGCTGCGCCTTGCTGCCACGGATGAAGCCGCCGCCGTGCAGCCACACCAGCACCGGGAGATCCTGGTCGGCGGTCGCCGGCCGGTAGAGGTCGAGCCGGTGCCGCTCGTGCGGGCCGTAGACGAGGTCGGCCTGCAACTGCCCCACATGCGGCTGGTCTGCCAGCAAGGGCGCGTACAGCGCCTGGACCTCGGCCAGATTGAAGCCGGTTCCGAGCGCGCGCAGACGCCCGGCGATCGCCGCCGGCGTCGGCGGCTCATCCACAGACCGAGTGGAATCGCTCATGCGTGCACCTCCGACCGGTCTCGATCCGGCGCCTTGTGGAAGCGGCCGTCCTTCATGATCGCGCGCAGCGCATGGCGGTCCTGCATCAGCGTCACGTCGACCGTGGGATCGCCGTCGACGAGCAGGAGGTCGGCGAGATAGCCCGCCCTGACCTGGCCCAGTTCGTCGCCCTGCCCCATGAGCTGACCGCCGAGAGCGGTCGCCGCGTGCAGGGCTTCGGATGCCGTGTAGCCGAAGTGGCGCACCCACAACGCCAGGTCGCGGGCATTGCGTCCGTTCGGGTTGAAGGGGAATCCGTAGTCGCCGCCAGGCAGCAGGCGCACACCACGCCGGCGCAGCTCCGGCACCAGCGCCTGCTGGCGCTCCAGCACGATGGCGGCATCCTGCTTCAGATAACTCATGTCCAGCTGCGCAGGCGGCGCGGCGTCGAGCGTGGCCTGCACGATGCCGACGGTGGGGGCGACGAAGATCTGGTCGCGCCGCGCCTGCAGGGCATCAAGCGCCTGCGCGTCGGCGAAGGTGCAGTGGTAGAGCACTCGAAATCCCGCCTCCAGACCAAGCCTGACCGCTTCGGCGGCGTGCGCATGGCCGGTCAGCCAGAGGTCGCTCTCGCGCGCGGCCTGGCCAGCGGCCATCAACTCCTCGCGCGTGTACAGCAGTTGCTGCGACGCACCGGGCTGCAGCGCGTTCTCGCCGGAGATCAGGAACTTCACGGCCTTGGCGCCGAGTTCCTTGCAGCCCTTGACGAAGGCCGCCACGCTGGCCGGTCCGCGGCCATGCGGATCGACCTTGCCCGGATCGAGCGGCGAACCCTCGGCGGGCGGCTCGCGTTCAATCGACGAAGCCACCAGCCGCGGCCCCGGCATGCCGCCGGAGTCGATCATGGCCTTCAACACCGGCTCGATGCGCCGGCCGAGCGAGCCCGCCGAATAGGCGCTGGTGAAACCGTGGTCGAGCAGGATGCGCGCGTTGCGCGCTGCCGTCAGGGTGAGCTCTTCGGGCGGCAGGCTCATCCCGGGCACGAACTGCTCGACGCTGCTCGGCCAGGTGAGATGGGCGTGTGCCTCCGTCATGCCCGGCATCAGCACGCCGCCGCCGCCGTCGACCACGAGCGCGCCGTCGCGCGGCAGGCCTGGCTGCCCCGCCTGGCAGGCGACGACGGCGTCGATGCGCTGCGCGACGACGCGTACCTCGCCGGGAAACGGCGTGCGGCCGCTGCCGTCGAAGATCCGGACGTTGGTGAAGAGGATGGGGCGCTTGTCGTTCATGGGCTGGCCAGTCGTGCGGGAAGAGCTTCGTGCAGCAGGTCCGAGTCCATCTGACCTGCACGGTCGACGGCCAGATTACGCAGCGCGCTTGGAACAGACCAATGGATTGCGCGGATGCGCCTCATCAACGCCACGAATGGCTGGCGCCATCCGCCCTGGCTGGCCGCGTGTGGACGCAGCGTCCGGCGCGCTCAGCCGGCCCCGAGCGCCGGCAGCGCGTTTGCGCGGGCCAGAAGGCGCTCGCGCAACCAGACCATGCCGGGGTCGTGGTCGCGGTAGCTGTGCCACTGCAGCATCTCGACGAAGGGCGGCACATCAAAGCCCAGCCGCACCCACCGCACCGGCCACAGCTCGCAGGCGCGCCGCCCGAGCCGGGAGTGCATGGTCGCCAGCCGCGGGGTGCCGACCACCAGCGTGGGCAGCAACGCAAAGCTCGGGATGCGGACCTCGACGCGGCGCTCGCCCGCATAGCGCTTGTCGAACCAGGCCTCGAACATCGGCGCCCCGCGGTTGTCGGTCGAGACGTGGCGCGCCGCCTTGTACTGCTCCAGGCTCACGCTGTCGCCGACCACGCTGCATTCGCGATCGACGATCGCAC
This sequence comes from Pseudomonadota bacterium, assembly GCA_963205525.1. The sequence goes on from CAUJJP010000087.1 coordinate 18,037, forward strand.
AGTAGTCGTCCTGCCACAGGGCGCAAGATGAGAAGCCCTTCGTCTGGTGCCACTCGGGGGCGATGATGAAGTCGACCTCGCCGCTCTCCAGCTCCTGGTAGGCCAGCGGTGTCGGCTGCCTGAACTCGAAGCTCACCCCTGGGGCACTGGCCTGCATGTCGCGCAAGGCCTCCAGCAAGAGGACTGCGATCGCGTAGTCGGACGCGACGATGACGAAGTGGCGGCCTGACTTTTCGGGTTCGAACCCAGGCTTGGTCCCGAGCGTGGCGTCGATCTGCAGCAGGAGATCGCTGACCTTGCCGATCAGGCTTTCACCCAGAGGCGTGAGCTCCATGCGCCGCGCCACCTGCACGATCAATGGATCGTCGAAGTACTCGCGCAGCCGCGCGAGGATGCCGCTCATCGCCGACTGGCTCAGGTACAGGCTCTCCGCGGCTCGCGTGACGTTGCGCTCGGTCAGCAGCGCGCGCAAGGCGGTCAGCAGGTTGAGGTCGAGGCGTTGGTAGCGCATGGCGTACACCCACGGCGGGGCGCGGCCCAGTCTAGCCCAGGCACCACAACCCGGCGGCCGACGTCACCATGCGGTGGCGCCGCCGTCGATCGCGAAGTCGGCCGCCGTGACCCAGCTCGACTCGTCGGACGCGAGATAGATCGCCAGCCAGCCGATGTCCTGGGGCTGGCCGATGCGCTTGATCATCAGCTTGGCCATCGCCTGCTCGCGAAACCCGGGCATCCCGGCCAGCGGCACGCGAGTGGCAGCCGTCTCCACCAGGGCCGGCGAAATCGTGTTGACGCGGATGCCGTGCGGAGCGCCTTCCATGGCCAGCTGGCGGCTCATCGCCAGCACCGCGCCCTTGCCGGCACAGTGAGCCAGGGCCGGCGACGAAGGCAGCGCCACGCGGGCGTTGGCAGACGCGAAGTTGATCACCGAGCCGCCGCCGCGTGCCTTCAGGTGCGGCCACGTGGCCTGGCAGGCGAGGAAGACGATGTCCACCTCGCCGGTGAGCGTGCGTCGCCACTGGTTCTCGTAGTCCATCGCTTCGAGCCACTCGAAGGCCCCGAAGGCAGCCGCGTTGACCAGCACATCGACACCGCCGTGGCGCTCGGCTGCGCTGTCGATCCAGGCACGGGCGGCCTGCGGCTGCGTGAGGTCGACGGTCTGCACCTCGGCCAGCGGATGCCCCTGTCGGCGCGCCGCCTCGGCGCTGGCGTGCGCGGCTTCGGCGTCGATGTCGCAGCCGTAGACGATGGCGCCCTGCTGGGCAAACATGTGCGCCACCCCGCGGCCTATGCCGGCGCCCACACCGCTGACCAGTGCCACCTTGCCGGCCAGGCGATCACCTGATCGCCCCGGCAGCGCCTGACGTATCGGCGAACTCATCGGCCACCCATCTGCCCGGAGTGACCCGGCGCTCGAACCCGGGAACCGCCCTGTCCGTGCACGGGGCATGCTGCACCTCCCGCGCGCTCAGGCATGTGTGCCTGGAAACGAGCGGGCGCACTCATGCGGCCGCGCTCCGGCGCGCCAGCACTGCACTCGCGAGCGACACCACCGCCAGCGCGAGCAGCACCATGCCGATCGAGCCGACGGCGAGCGCGCGCGTGGCCGCGAGCTGCTTCTCAAGGCCGACGACGATGAGCGGATTGACGAAGATGCCGAGGAAGAAGCACGACTGGTAGGCACCGATGCCGAAGCCGCGGCGCGACAGCGGCAGCTCGCGCATGTTCCAGGTCACGATGGTCGGCAGCAGGATGCCGCAGCCCAGGCCGTTGACGAAGCCCGCGGTCGTGAGCGCGTTGTAGTCGACGGCCGCGCGCATGAGCAGGAAGCCGAGCGCGGCAATCGCGGCGCCGACCGTCAACTGCAAGGGCACCCGACAGCGTGGCCCGAGCAGCCAGCCGAAGACAAAGGTCCCGGAGATCACGCCCAGGCTGTTGACGGCGTAGGCCAGGCCGATGCGCGCAGGCGACTCGACGCCGATCGCACCGAACAGATAGCCGAAGTGCACCGGCACGATCATGAAGACCACGCCCAGCAGCAGGCCCAGCAGGCAGATGAAGGCGAGCAGGCCGCGGCGGAAGCTGCGGTCGTCGCTCGCGGCGTCGGCCACCGACATGGTCGCCCGCGTCACCGGCTCCCACAGGTAGACCACCATCAGCGGCGCCAGCAGCAGGCTGACCGCGAACACCGCGTAGGGTGCGCGCCAGCCGTGCTCGGCGATCGATCCACCCAGCCCGTTGAGCAGGAAGGCCGAGGTCGCCGCCACCGTCGTCTGCAAGGACATGTAGCGGTCACGCCGGGCGCCGCTGTAGTAGTCGCCGATCATCGTCGTGCTGATCGTCATCAGCACCGCCTCCATGATCCCGAGCACGAAGCGGCTGACGATGATGGCGAGCAGCGAATCCAGGTACAGCGGCGCGGTGCCCACCAGCGCATAGAGTGTGGTCGCCGCCACCAGCAGGCGCTTGCGACCGAAGCGATCGGCCAGTTCACCCGCGAACACGCTCAGCACGGCCATCATCAGCATCGGCGCCGTCAGCGTCAGCGGCACCAGGTAGTCGGCGCCCGCCACACCCGCGAAGTGAGCCTGCATCTGCGGCATGCTCGGCCCGAGGATGGCCGTCACCAGCACCGTCAGGCCGCCGGTCACGAGCAGGATGAAAGCGTGTATCAGGCGCGGCTCGCGTTGCCCCAGCGCCGGGTGCAGCGCCAGGTTCGCCGCCTCGATCGATGTGTAGCTCACCATGTCTCCCGTCTATGGATTGCGTTTGTCGGCAAGGCTAGCCAAGTCGTTTGCCGCCCACCAATCGGATGTTCGGATGGCACGCATCGCGCCTTCACATGGGGGTTGACCCGGATGCCGGGAGCGCCGCACCCGACCGCGGACGACCCTCACCCCATCAACCGAAGCGTCAGCCAGGCCGCCTCCGCCTGCTCTGCATGCACGCGCACGCGGCCGCCAGCAGGCTTCGACGCCTGCCGCAGGCGACCGGACGTTCATCGCGGCCCGCGGCTTGCGGCAGGGCACGCGGCGACGCCGATGCTCAGTCCGGGTGGCGCCCGTGCTTCTTCGCCTCGGCCTTCAGAACCGGCATCACCTCGCGCGCAAAGAGCGTCATCGTCCGCTGCACATCCTCGGTCTGGGTGCCCGGCGTGCGCACCTCGATGCCGATGTGAGTGACGAGGCCGCGCTCGCCGCGCACCACCGGCAGGAAGTGCTCGATGATCTGCTCCACCGTCCCAGCCACTGGCAGGAAGAGCCCTTCTTCCCGACCCAGCTCGCCGCCGCGATAGCGCTCGCGCAAGCCTTCCACGGTCAGGCGCTTGGATTCGGGCGGCCAGCTGCCGTCCAGGTTGCGGCGCAGGCCGTAGACGTTGTTCAGCCAGACCGCCGGGCCGGCGATGGCGTCGAAGGCCTCCTCCTTCGTGCGGCCGATGCTGACGATGTGGACGAAGCCGATGTGGTGATCCTCCGGACGCCGGCCGTGCTCGCGCATCACGCGCTCGTAGGTGCCGGTGACGTCGGGCGCGATCAGGTGATAGCCGCGTTCGGCGGCGCGCTGCACGCCCTGCGGCCCGAAGCCACCCCAGAAGATCGGCACCCGCTTCTGAACCGGCTGCATGATCCAGCGCACGTTCGGGAAGCGGTAGTACTTGCCTTCATGGGTGAACACCTCTTCGGCGCCGTGCAGGCACTTCTCGACGATGTCAATCACCTCCCAGGTGCGGCCGAAGCGCTCGCCCGCTGGGATGCCGAAGGTCTCGAACTCCTCGTACTGCGATCCGACGCCGACGCCGAAGTCGAACCGGCCGTTGGAAGCGATGTCCACCGCCGCAATGTCCTCGGCCAGGCGCAGCGGGTTGTGGAAGGGCGCGCAGATGATCGAGGTGCCCAGACGCAGCCGCTCGGTGCGCGCCGCAATGTGCGACAGCATGGTCAGCGGCGACGAGTTGCCGGAGGCGAAGCAGAAGTGGTGCTCGCCGAGGAACACCGAATCGAAGCCCAGTTGCTCGGCGCGCAGGGCGTCGCCGACATAGTTGTGCCACGCCTCGGCCGCGGACTGGCCGAGATCCACCCGCTGACGCGGGCCGGCAACGATCGAGAAGCGCATCGGTTCACCTCCAGGGTTGGAGAGATCCTAGCGCGAAACCCACCAACTCCGCAATACGGTGCACTACGACCGCATCGTGGACATAGATCGACAACAAGTGGCATCTGTTGTGAGCTGCACCGGGGCCGCGCATCTTGCTGATGGTCGCCGACGTGATCGCCGCCATCGCCTGGGCGCTCAGCCAGCTCGCAGCCAACACGCAGCGCTTGCGCCCGGGCCGATCTCGACCTCGGCCGCCGTTCGCGCCGGCCGGCCCGCTGCGGGCCCGATCCACCGAGGCGTCCAGGAGGTCTGCGATCCATTGCCTGACGCATGATCGCGATACCGTCATGGGAGCTGACGATATCGACGCACGCCTGCCAGCGTAGGCGCTCGGATACCGTCAAATCAACCGTCAGAACGCCTGGGACGGCGTTCGATCGCGCGGGACGCTAAGTCCTTGTCCCCACAGCGAAATCGGATTGTTCTGGGATGACCGGAGACACCGCGGGACGATCTTGGCTCATTCCCACTCGATCGTCGCCGGCGGCTTGGAGCTGACGTCGTAGGTCACGCGGTTGATACCGCGCACTTCGTTGATGATGCGGCTGGAGACCTTCTTCAGCAGGGCATAGGGGAGTTCGGCCCAGTCGGCGGTCATGAAGTCGCTGGTCTGCACGGCGCGCAGCGCCACCACGTGCTCGTAGGTGCGACCGTCGCCCATCACGCCCACGCTTCGCACCGGCAGGAAGACGGCGAAGGCCTGGCTTGTCTTGTCGTACCAGCTGCGGCCGTCGGCGGGGTCGATGGCGGCGCGCAATTCGTCGATGAAGATCGCGTCGGCGCGCCGCAGCAGTTCGGCGTGCTCGCGCCTGACCTCGCCGAGGATGCGCACACCCAGGCCCGGGCCGGGGAAGGGATGGCGGTAGACCATTTGCGGCGGCAGTCCCAGGGCCACGCCCAGCTCGCGCACCTCGTCCTTGAACAGGTCGCGCAGGGGCTCGAGCAGCTTCAGCCCCAGGGTCTCGGGCAGGCCGCCGACGTTGTGGTGGCTCTTGATCGTGGTCGCCTTCTTGGCGCCGGTGGCAGACTTGGCGCCACCGGATTCGATGACGTCGGGGTAGATCGTGCCCTGCGCCAGCCAGCGCGCCCGCGACAGCTTCTTCGCCTCGCGCTGGAAGACCTCGACGAACTCGGCGCCGATGATCTTGCGCTTGGCCTCGGGGTCGCTCACGCCGGCCAGCTTGCCGAGGAACTGGGCGCTGGCGTCGACGTGCACCACGCGCGCGTGGCCGAGCGTGGAATCCGGGCCGGCGAACATCTGCATCACTGCCTGCGCCTCGTTCAGCCGCAGCAGGCCGTGGTCGACGAAGACGCAGGTCAGCTGCTCGCCGATGGCGCGGTGGATCAGCGCCGCCGCGACGCTGGAGTCGACGCCGCCGGACAGGCCGAGGATGACCTCTTCGTCGCCCACCTGCTGGCGGATCGCGGTCACCGCCTCCTCGATGTGGTCGCGCATCACCCAGTCGGGCCTGGCAGCGCAGATGTCGCGCACGAAGCGCGTCAGCAGCGCGGCGCCCTGCTTGGTGTGCGTCACCTCGGGGTGGAACTGAACCCCGTAGTAGCCGCGCGCCTCGTCGGCCATGCCGGCAATCGGGCAGCTGGGGGTGCTGGCCATCAGCTTGAAGCCCGGCGGCAGCTGGGTGACCTTGTCGCCGTGGCTCATCCAGACTTCGAGCATGCCGTGGCCTTCGGCGGTGCGGAAGTCCTCGATGCCGTCCAGCAGCCGGGTGTGGCCATGTGCGCGCACCTCGGCGTAGCCGAACTCGCGCTGCGCGCTGGCCTCGACCTGCCCGCCCTGCTGCACCGTCATCGCGAACATGCCGTAGCAGATGCCCAGCACCGGAACGCCCAGCTCCCACACCGCCTGCGGCGCGCGCAGTTGCTGGTCCTCGTAGGTGCTGGCGTGGCTGCCGCTGAGGATGACCCCCTTGGGTGCGAAGCGGCGAACGAAGTCGTCGTCGACGTCGTTCGGGTGGATCTCGCAATAGACGTGGGCCTCGCGCACGCGGCGCGCGATGAGCTGGGTCACCTGCGAGCCGAAGTCGAGGATCAGGATGCGGTCGTGGTTCATGCGGGCTGGGTCTCGGCCTGGCGCCGGACACTGAAGAAGCGGATCGCGATCAGGGCCGCCAGCGCCTGCACCGCGGCGCAGGCGAAGAACGGCAGGCCGATCAGCCAGTCGCCCGGCGGCCGCTCCGACACCAGCACCAGCAGCGGGCCGGCAACGGTGGGCGCGATGACCGCCATCAGGCTGTTGATCGATGCCATGGAGCCCATCACCTCGCCCTGGCGGCTCGGGTCGGCGGCGTTGGAGACGATGCTCTGCAGTGCGGCCTGGGCGCCGCCGCCGAGCAAGGTGCCGGTGACGATGACGGCGTACATCATCCAGCCGCTGCTCGCCGCACCGATCGCGGCATAGGTCAGCGCACCGATCGCCAGGCCCCAGACCGCCAGCTTCTGCGGCGTGAAGCGCTTGAGCAGGTGGCGCAGCAGCACGCCTTGCACGAAGGCCGAGCTCAGGCCGACGACGAACAGCGACCAGCCGACCTCGGCCGGCCCCCAGCCGAACTTGAAGTGGGTGTACAGCACCCAGCTCGAGTGCATGGTGAACTGCGCCAGCACCGCCAGCGCAATCGCCGCCGCCAGCCAGCCGATGCCGGGGTTGCGCGCCAGCGTCTGCAGCGCCGCCAGCGGGTGCGCGCTGCGCCAGGTGAAGGGGCGCCTGCGCTGCGCCGGCAGCGACTCGGGCAGCACGAAGTAGCCGTACAGGCCGTTGGCCACCGCCAGCGTGCCGGCGACGAAGAAGGGCAGCCGCAGGTCGATCGCGCCCAGCAAACCGCCGGCCGTGGGGCCGAGGATGAAGCCGATGCCGAACATCGCGCCCAGCATGCCCATCCGCGCCGCGCGCTGCTCGGGGGTGGAGATGTCGGCGACGTAGGCGTTGGCGACCGCCGCGTTGGCCTGCATCGCGCCGGCCACCAGGCGCACCGCCACCAGCATCCACAGCGCAGTGGCGAGCGCGGTGACGAAGAAGCTCAGCGCCAGCCCGGTGAAGCCCAGCAGCAGCACCGGGCGGCGGCCGAAGCGGTCGGCCAGCGCGCCGAGCACCGGCGCGCCGATGAAGTTGGCGGCGCCGAAGGCGAAGGTGACGATCGCGAACCAGCGCGCCTGCGCCTCGTTGCCCTCGGTGAACTGGCCCACGATGTAGGGCAGGACGGGGACGATGAGGCCGATCGACACCATGTCGATCAGCACCGCGACCATGATGAAGGACATGGCCGCCTGCCTGCCCGGCGGCCGGCCGTCGACGGGATCGATGGACAAGATCAGTCGGCCCGGTAGTTGGGCGCTTCCTTGGTGATCTGCACGTCGTGGACGTGGCTCTCGCGGATGCCGGCGGCGGTGATGCGGACGAACTCGGCGCGCTGCTTCATGTCGTCGATGGTCGCGCAGCCGCAATAGCCCATCGCCGCGCGCAGCCCGCCGGCCATCTGGTGCACGATGCCGATCATTGAGCCCTTGTAGGGCACCCGGCCTTCGATGCCCTCGGGCACCAGCTTCTCGGCGTTCGGATTCGTCGCCTCGTCATTCTCCTGGAAGTAGCGGTCGGCCGAACCGGCCTTCATGGCGGCGATGGAGCCCATGCCGCGATAGCTCTTGTAGCTGCGGCCCTGGAACAGGATGACCTCGCCCGGCGCTTCTTCGGTGCCGGCGAACACGCCGCCCATCATCACCGTGCTCGCACCGGCGGCCACCGCCTTGGCGATGTCGCCCGAATAGCGGATGCCGCCGTCGGCGATCAGCGGCACGCCGCTGCCCTTGAGCGCGGTGGCGACGTTGTCGATCGCCGTCACCTGCGGCACGCCGACGCCGGCGATGATGCGGGTGGTGCAGATCGAGCCTGGGCCGATGCCGACCTTGACCGCGTCGGCACCGGCTTCGCACAGCGCCAGCGCCGCCGCGCCGGTGGCGATGTTGCCGCCGATCACGTCGACCTGCGGATACTGGCGCTTGACCCAGCGCACGCGCTCGATGACGCCAGCGCTGTGGCCGTGCGCGGTGTCGACCACGATCGCGTCCACCCCGGCGTTCACGAGCAGCTCGACGCGCTCCTCCGTGCCCTCGCCCACGCCCACCGCAGCGCCCACGCGCAGCTTGCCGTGGGCGTCGCGGGCGGCGTTCGGGAAGCTGGTCTGCTTGCGGATGTCCTTCACCGTCATCAGCCCGCGCAGCTCGAAAGCGGCGTTGACGACCAGCACGCGCTCCAGCCGGTGCTTGTGCATGAGCGCCTTGCCGTCGGCCAGGGTGGCGCTCTCGGGGACCGTGACCAGGCGCTCGCGCGGCGTCATGACCTCGCCGATGGGCGCGTCGAGCCGGGTCTCGAAGCGCAGGTCGCGGTTGGTCACGATGCCCACCACGGTGCTGCCGTCGACGACCGGGAAGCCCGAGAAGCCGTGCTGCTCCTGCAGCGCCATCACCTCGCGCACGCTGTGCCGCGGGCTGACCGTGATGGGGTCGCGCAGGACGCCGGATTCGTAGCGCTTGACGCGCGCCACCTCCGCCGCCTGCTGGCGCGGCGTGAGGTTCTTGTGGACGATGCCGATGCCGCCTTCCTGGGCGATGGTGATCGCCAGCCGGGCTTCGGTGACGGTGTCCATCGCTGCCGACACCAGCGGCAGGTTGAGCGCGATGTTGCGCGTCAGACGGGTGGCAAGAGAGGTGTCGCGCGGCAACACCTGGGAGAACGCCGGCACCAACAACACATCGTCGAAGGTGAGCGCTTGGCCGAGCAGGCGCATGGGAAAGCTCCAGACGCAAAGCGCGATTATACGGATCGTTACCACGCACACCGGCGCGCCGCGGGGCCTGCGAGGCCGCTGGCCCGCCGCAAGACCTACACTGCGGTGATGCCGACCTGCCGCCCTGCCCTCGCCCTCGTGCTGTGTGCTGCCATGTTCGCCAGCCTGCCGACCGCGGCGCAGTGGAAATGGAAGGACGCCAGCGGCCGCATCACGGTCAGCGACCTGCCGCCGCCGCGCGACGTGCCGCCGCAGAACATCCTGCAGCGGCCCGAGCTGCGCCAGGCCGCACCGACGCCCGCGGCCTCCGCCGCCTCGTCAGCCGCAGCCCCGACACCGCAGCCGGCGGTGGACCGTGAGTTGCAGGCGCGCCGTGACGCTGCCGCGCGCGAGCAAGGCGCGCGCGAGAAGGCCGAGGCGGCGCGCCTGGCCGAGCAGCGGGCGCAGAACTGCCGCAATGCGCGCACCCACCTGGCGGCGCTGGACTCCGGCCAGCGCATCGCCCGCTTCAACGACAAGGGCGAGCGCGAGATCCTGGACGACGCCCAGCGCGCCGCCGAGGCACAGCGCGCGCGCGAGGTGATCGCTTCCGACTGCCGCTGAGGCACGCGCCAGGCGGCGCGCGCGGCGGCTTCCCCGCCCTCATCAACTGCCCTTGTCGGCCGCCTGCGCTGTCGCCGCAGGCGTCGCCTTGCGGGGGTCCGCTGGACGCGATGGACGCGCTGGCCGCGGCATGCCTGCGACGCGCAGCCGTCGTGCCTGCTTGGGGTCGACCGTTAAGGGGCGGTAGACCTGCACCTGGTCGCCGTCGCGCAGCGGCTGGTCCTGGCCGCAGGGCCGGAACCAGACACCGACCGAGATCCGGTCCGCATCCAGCGCGTGGCGCTGCAGCACGCCGCTGTGCGCCAGCGCGTCGCGCACGACGGCGCCATCGTCCAGGTCCAGCCTGCTCAGGTCGGCCTCCGCCGCCTGCGGGCAGTACACCACCTCAACGCGGACCATGGACCTGCTCGGCACGCTTGACGAAGTTGTCGACGAAGGTGTTGGCGATGCGGTCGAAGACCGGGCTGACCACCGCCTCCAGCGCCGCACTGGCAAAGGCGTAGCAGAGGTCGAACTCGATCTTGCAGGCCTGCGCCTCGCTGCCCGGGCGGCCCAGCGGGTGGAACAGCCAGGTGCCATCCAGGCGCGAGAACGGGCCGTCCACCAGCGTCACCAGCACCGAGCGCCCCGGCACCTGCACGTTGCGCGTGGTGAATGAGTGCCGCACGCCCATGTAGTGCAGGCCGATGCGTGCGGTCATGCCGTCCTCGTGCCGCTGCAGCACCTCGGCGCGGTCGCACCAGGGCAGGAAGGACGGGTAGCGCTCGACACCGGTGACCAGGTCGTACATCTCCTGCGGCGTGTACCACAGCAGGACCGACTTCTTGACGTGCTTCACAATCGCGGATTCTAGATTTGCCCCGTCCATGCCGCCGATCGCCGAGAACCGCCGCGCCCGCCACGAATACCACATCGACGAGAAGTTCGAGGCCGGCATCGTGCTGCAGGGCTGGGAGGTCAAGGCCATCCGCGCCGGCCAGGTCCAGCTCACCGACGGCTACGTCGTGATACGCGATGGCGAGCTGCAGCTGATCGGGCTGCGCATCAACCCACTGCGCACCGCCTCCACCCACGTCTACCCGGAGCCCGACCGGACCAAGAAGCTGCTCATGCACAAGGAGCAGATCCGGCGCCTGATCGGCAAGGTCGAGCAAAAGGGCTTCACCCTGGTGCCGCTGGACCTGCACTACAAGGACGGGCGGGTGAAGGTGGAGGTCGCACTCGCCAAGGGCAA
>CAUJJP010000088.1 GCA_963205525.1 Pseudomonadota bacterium
GGCAGCACGGTGGTGTGTGCGCCCCCGGCCACCAGCAGGCAGCCGCTCGCCTTCAGCGCCGGCAGCAGGCGGTAGGCGTGCCAGACCCAGCGCGTGAACAGCGCCATGCCAACGAAGCGCGGCCTGAACTCGCGCACCTGCTCGACGATCCACGCCGTGTCATGCCCGAAGTGGCGCGCCGCGGCGTCGATCACGCGCACCTCGTGCCCGGCGCGCAGCAGCGAAGCGGCCACATGCTGCAGACCAAGCAAGGGCGCCCCCAGCCGTTCAGGAGAGGGCGGGTTGACGAGCAGGATGCGCAAGGCGGGGGAGGCCCTTTGGCGAGCCTAATCGCGGCGGCGGTTCAGCGTCTCACGGCGGCGCGCACTGCAGCGCCCTCATCCGGCGATGTGCCCGGGCGCGGCGATGATGTCCCCGCCGACCACAGGCCCCACCGGCACGTAAGGCGGTGCGAACGAAGGTACCGGGCCCTTTCCCAGCACGTTCATCACCATCTGCGCCGACAGCCAGGGAAAGGCCGCCTTCTCGATGCCGGCGGCGATGGCTACCGCCACCTCCTTGCCGAGCGCAGGCTTGGGGTTGGGCAGCTTGCTGTAGATCATGTCGGTGATCGTGCCCGCCCTGAGGTGGCGCGCTGCGGCCGCAGACAGCGCCATCAACGGGGTCGGCATGTTGGGCGTCGGCAGCGCCATCGCGCCCGGAACGGCGGCGAAGGCCGGGTACCAGGGCAGACCCGGCACGGAGACTTCATTGGCGAACGAGGTGAACTGACTGTGCACGCTGGCCGCGATGCCGCGGCTGTAGGCGTCCCAGCCCGCGGGCGCGCGCTGCAGGATCAGCGGCTCCAGCGCTACGCTGCGAAGCTTGCCGCCGATGGCCACGGGGCCGTTGATGCGCACGCCGTCGAGGCAAGCACTCTCGCGCCAGGTCTGCAGGGCCTGGTTGATGGCTTGGCACATGCCCTCGACATAGGCCTTGAACCGGTTGCGGTCGGTGCCGGCCGGCACTTGCATCTGCTGGAAGCGCTGGCGCGCGACGTTGATGACCGTCTGCGGGTTGATCGCGGGCATGCGCAGTCCCTCCCGTTGCCTGGCGCGCAGGCTAGCGCAAGGGCTGCAAGGCGGCAAGCCCGCAGTCGGCCTCGGCCTTCATCGGCTGTTTCAGGGCGCCCTGCAAGCCGCCCTTGAAGCGCCCGAGCGCCTGTTCGGAGGGTGGCTCCACGCGGCGTGATCGCGCCTGCCCGTTGAACACGAGCTTCAGCCCCGCCCCGGGCTTCATCACCAACGCCGAGGCCAGCACCGGCAGCGAGTTGCCACGCTTCATCAAGAACCCGTTCGACGGCTTCCTGGAGTCCGGCATCCTGGCACACGGCTTCCTGCGGCTGCGCTTTGGCGAGTGCGGCCGCGACAAGCTGCTGGCCGCGCAGCCCGAGCGGGTCACGCCCGGTCTGCAGGTGGTGCAGCGTGCGGTCACGCGCCATCTGCCGGACGGTGCCAGGCTCAAGGCCGATGAAGCGCGACGGGGCGCGCTGCTCGAGGACATGGGGCAGACCTGGCTGGCCGAGCCGGACGCCGGCGACGAGGCAGGCGTGCATCCCCGGTGTGCTGTCCAGCTTCGACCGCATGCGGTTGCGCAGCTTCTTGCCGATCATGCCGGGCGGGCCGATCACTTGGCACATCTGAACTGGCCGCGAATCCTGAATCGGTACGGCCTGCAGGTGGCGCCGGAGCTCGACGATGTGCTCAGTGGCTGCGAGTACTCTTGGGTCGCGGCGCAGGCTGAACACGTCGACAGACGTGATGTTCAAGAGCGCGCAAGGGCCGCGCGAGCTGTATCCGCGGTTGCTCGGCCATAGCGACTTGTGCTTCGGTGCCGAGGAGGTCATGCGCTCCCTCGGTCGCAAGCTCGTGGCCAACCTCCAGGGCGTGGTGGTCTCAGACTTGTGCGGCTTGGCATGTCGGCGCGTGGGCGGCTCCAGGATCAAGCATCGGGTCAGGCAGAACTGGCTCAAGATGGACAACAGGGCCGGACTCGCCATGCCGCAGCGCCGCAAGGTAGCCGGGCGCCGCTGTGCGCGGAATTGGCACCGCGTTACCAAATGAAGATCAACCCCGAGATCGGGGCGCTGACGACCTGCATCTGCGGCGGCCAGGGCATGTTGCGCAACCTGCCGCTCGAAGGCTTGTACCGCGACACGCGCTGCGGTAGCCTGAAGCTGCCGAGGACGGCTGAGGTGTGCCTCGACTAGCTCGGGCGCGAGTGCCTGGACGAGTCCGGCGAGCGCGACGAAGTGATCGAGTAGCCGCGCTCGACTGGAGACCACCATGTCCAACCGAAACTGGCGCGCGTGGATCGTGGCGCCGATGCGGCGGGCGGCGGCCCAGGGCGCCACGGCTGCCGCGCGCATGGCGCGGGCCGCCTTGGCCGCTGTCTGGCTCGCGGCCGCGCCCGCGGCGATCGCGGACTACCGCATCGTGTGGGAAGGCCAGCCCACGCTCGGCCAGTGGCTCGGTGCCCAGTCGGAACGCGCGCTGCTGCAGGCGCGCGACATCGTCAGCAACAAGGCCGCCGCGACGGCCGAACTGCAGCAGGCGCGGGCGGCCTACTTCGCTTCCTTCGCCGGCGGCACACCCACGCCTGAGGCGAGCCGCCGCTTTGCCGAGCGGCTTCACCAGAAGGACACGTACCACCTGATGCTGAGCGTCGTTGGCGGCGTGCCGGGCGGACGCGACGACCCGTCGATGCTGACGCTGGTGGACCGGGCCACTGGCGCCATCGACGGCGGATTGCCGTTGGGTACCCGAGGCACCTTCGTGGCGCTGGTGCGGCACGTCCGTGCCGAACTCGGTGTGACCGACCTGGCGCAGCCGCTGTCGCCGGCGCATGTGGCACCCGAGCGCTGGCGCACCGCGATGGCCACGGCGCAGCCCTTGTACGACGCCTACCGCAGCCGGCGCGACGAGGCCGAACATCTGGCGTGGGCGCTGGCGCATCCAGCGTGGGCGCAAGCCCACCCGCAGCTGGCGAGCCCGCCGCTGCACAAGCAAAGGTTCGCCGAGTTGCGGTTCGCCGCCGCGACGCACAGCTCGGTGCTGCCGCGCCATACGCCGGCGGCGGTGATCCAGGCCGTGCAGCACGCCGAGAGGCACCGCACGCTGCTGCTCAAGTGCCAGTACGGCAAGTACGCCGCCGAAGGCGGGACCGGCGCATCCCAGTACGCCTTCTGGCACGGCAGCCCGCCGCCCGACGTGCAGGCCTGGTTCCCGCTCATTCCAGCCAACGAGAGGCAGCTGCGCGCCCTGGGTAACGAAGGCCATGCCGCCTGCCCGGCCAGCGAGTACGCGGCGATCCAGCTCGTGCGCAAGTATCTCGGTGGCCGTTGAGGCCGAAGGAGGCGCCGATGAAGAGGGCTGTGGACTCGATGGGCGGAGCACGGCGCCGCCGCAAGGCGCTGGCCGCCGCGCTGGCTGCCGTGACGGTGCTGCCCGCAGCCGCGCAGAACGCCGGCCGCGTTCCGGGCATGGTCGGCGGCACGCTGCTGGGCAAGCCGCAGCAGGGCGAGCGCGGCCTCGCCGATGATGCCGCCGACGTCATTCGGGGCGTCGGGCGGGCGCGCGCCGGCAAGCGCGAGCTCGAAGGTGATCTGCTCAGCGCCCGGCTGGCGTTTCGCGGCGCGAAGACCGAAGACGAGCGCACGCGCGCTGCCGCCCGCCTGCACGAAGCGCTGGACGGCAAGGACGCGGTCTTTTACATCCTGCACCTACAGTTCGGCACGTCAGCCGAAGCGCGGCGCGCGGTCGACGGCATGCATCAGCTCACCGGCGGCCTGCCCGACGGCGGCGTCCGCGACGATGCACAGGCGGCGTACTTCGCCTGGGTCGACGCGTTCCGCGCCGAGCTCGGCCTGCGCTCGAACAACGAGCGGCTGCTGCATCTGACGCGCGAGAGCTTCCTCGCCGCCCAGTCGCGGGCCAAGCCGCTGCACGACACCTACGTGGCGCTGCGTAACGCCGGCGAGGTGCGGCGCGCGGTGGCGAGCGCCGAGCCGGCCAGCGTCTGGAAGACCACCGGCGACGCCTACGTGCTGGCGCCGCAGGTGAACGCCGCCGCCGCGCGCGAGGTGGCCGCGGTGGCGGCCGGCGCGCAGGCGGCGGGCCCGGCGCTGGCGCGGCACGAGGTGAGCGTCTTCACGCCACGCTTCCTGAACAATCTGCGCCAGCCGGGCACCGGGATGGTCAACGCCGTGCTCGCCGAACGAGGCGCCGGGCAGAAGGTGCTGCGCTGCTTCTACGGTCCGGTCGAGATCGTCGGCGGCCACCCGCAGTACCGCGTCTACACCTTCTGGCATGGCACGGTTCCGGCGTCGTTCGAGCGGATGAAGAACGACCCCAGCGGGGCGCTCGGATCGGCCGGGCCGCTCGACCGCCTCGGCCAGCCGCGAGCACTAGCGCAGTGCCCGGCGACTGAGGACCAGGTCGACGCCACCGCCGTGCGCTAGAGCACGAACGCGCCGGCCCGGCCGGCGCCTGCCGACCCGCCAGCGCCGCCACCGGTCGCGGCGCTTGCACCGCCGTCGGTCGAGCCGACGTCGCCGATGTCAGCCGTCGCCACGGAGCAGGCGGCACGTCGGGTGGCGCATTCGCGCGGCGGTCAGGCGGTGATCGCCATCACCATCGCTGTCGCGTAGGCAGAGGTCGCGCGGCGCGACGAGGCGGTACGTGCCGCGATGAAGGCGCGCTGCTGCGCGCGCGCTGACGCGGGCCAGCGCGCGCGCCGCCGGCGACACCGGCTCCGCCGCGGTTGTTGGATGGCGCCGGGTTCATGTGTCGAGATGGCGTGTGAAGAAGCCAAGCACGCGCGCGGTGTACGCGTCGGCCAGCGCACGGTACGAGCCGATGTGGCCCGGCGTCGTCGTGATCCACAGCTCGGCGCCGGCCGCGGCGGAGATGGCTTGGGCGTCGCTGGCCGGCACGAAGCGGTCGCCG
>CAUJJP010000089.1 GCA_963205525.1 Pseudomonadota bacterium
TGGCCGGCCTGGCCGAGGCGCTGGGCCTCAAGCTGGCCGCCCAGGCCCCCGCGCGTGCCTGGCTGGCGCCGCGCGAGCCGACCCTGGACACCCTGGCCCCGCACCAGCTCGCCGCCACCGAGGCGGCGCCGGCCGCGGCCGACGGCCTGACCGTCGTTGCGGGCGAGCGGCCTGCGGGCCCGCCGGCCGCCGAGCTGCTCGCCGCCGGCGTGCAGGACATCACCAACAGCATGGTGGCGGAAGGCTTCAAGCTCAACGAGCTGCTGCGCATGGTGCTGGAGACCATGTTCCGGGCGCTGGACTTCAGGCGCGTCGTCTTCTGCCTGCGCGACCCCAAGACCGACAGCCTGTGCGGCCGCTTCGGCCTCGGTGCCGACGTCGAGGCGCTGAAGTCGCAGTTCCGGATCCCGCTGCAGGCCGGCCCCGCATCCGACCTGTTCAGCATCGTCTGCGCCAAGGGCGTGGACACCTTGATCGCCGACGCCAGCGTCGAGAAGGTGGCGCAGCGGCTGCCGGCCTGGTACCGCCAGGCGGTGAACGCGCCCACCTTCCTGCTGCTGCCGCTGGCGACCAAGGGTCGCACCTTCGCACTCATCTACGCCGACATGGCCAGGCCGGGTGCGATCGAGGTCGACGAGAAGGAGTTGTCGCTGCTGCGCACCCTGCGCAACCAGGCGGTGATGGCGTTTCGCCAGCTCGGCGGCTGAGAGCGCCCGGACTGTCGGGCGGCGGGCAAAAGGTGCCGAGCCTGACCCCGGCACTGGTTGCAACGCTGAGGGCTGCTTGGTTCCCCACCTGACCCGGTTGGGCGCGCTTCCATGCGGGGAGGCCCGGCGATGCGGATTGTAGCCGCCGGCCGCGGAGCCGATCGCGGCTCAGCCCGGTCTCAGCGCAGCTGCAGCGCCTCGGCACCCCACTCCAGGCCCAGGGGTTCGATGAGCAGCCGCTTCGCCCCGGCCTCGACGCGGCCGCAGATCCAGGCCTGCACGCCTTGTGCGCGCGCCACCTCGACCGTGCGCTCGGCGTCGGCCTGCGCCACGTAGAGTGCGAACCCCGCGCCCATGTTCAGCGTGCCGTAGGCCTCGGCGTCGTCCTGGCGCGCCTGCTGCTGGATGAAGCGCAGCACCTCGGGCACCGGCGGCAGGCGTTCGATGCGGTAGCTGTGGGCGCCCGGGTGGCGCAGCAGCTTGCGCCAGCCGTGGCCGGTGATGTTGGCTGCGTAGTGCGGCACGATGCCGGCTGCCGCCAGCGCCTCGGTGACGGGCGCGTACAGCGGGGTCGGCACCAGCAGCGCCTCGCCGTAGCTGCGGCCGTCGGCCAGCGGCGTCAGGTAGCCCTGCGGCAGCCGTTCGGCGAGCTTGCGCGCCAGGCTCAGCCCGTTGGCGTGGATGCCGCTCGCGCCCAGGATCACGATCGCGTCGCCCGCCGCCAGGCGGTCGCCCAGGGTGAGGCGGGACTTGGGGTTCACGAGCCCGGTGCAGGAGGCCGCGAGGTCGATCCGCCCGGCCTCAACGATGCCCGCCAGCGCCGGCGTCTCGCCGCCGCCCCAGGCCACGCCGCAGCGCTCGCAGGCGCGCTTCCAGCCTTCCACCAGCGCCTGCGCGCGCGCCGCGTCGGCGAACCAGTCGCTGCCGCCGGCGGCCCAGTAGGCCTGGACCACGAGCGGCGTGGCGCCGACGGTGATGAGGTCGTTGACCGCCATCGCGATCGTGTCCTGCGCGATCTGGTCGTAGAAGCTGCGCCCGGTCAGGCGCTGCATCTCGTCGGCCACCAGTGCCTTGCTGCCCAGGCATTCGACGATGCTGGCGAGGTAGAAGGGCCCGACGTCGACCACGTAGGCCGATTCGCCGCGCGAGGCCTCGACCTCGCTGAAGCCATGCGCCGCCAGCAGCGGCGCGGTGCTTGCGGCGGCACGCTGGGCGGCCACCTTCAGCGGGTCTATCAGCTCGTAGACGACGCCCGCCTGGCCATAGCTCAGAGGGGTGTCGGCGGCGGGTGTCGGGGCGCTCATGGGCCGGATTATCGCCGTGGCCCCACCCGTAGAATGGACTCGATGTCCTATGTCGTCCTGGCCCGCAAGTACCGGCCGCGCAGCTTTGCCGAGATGGTGGGCCAGCCGCACGTGGTGCAGGCGCTGGGCAACGCACTGGAGCGCCAGCGGCTGCACCATGCCTACCTGTTCACCGGCACGCGCGGCATCGGCAAGACGACGATCAGCCGCATCCTCGCCAAGAGCCTGAACTGCAGCGGCCGCGACGGCCAGGGCGGGATCACGGCCCAGCCCTGCGGCGTCTGCGCCGCCTGCACGGCGATCGATGCCGACCGTTTCGTCGACTACATCGAGCTCGACGCCGCGAGCAACCGCAGCATCGAGGAGGTGCGCGACCTCATCGAGCGCGCCGCCTACAAGCCGGCGGTCGGGCGCTTCAAGGTCTTCATGATCGACGAGGCGCACCAGCTCACCAAGGACGCGTTCAACGCCTTGCTCAAGACGCTGGAGGAGCCGCCCGAGTACCTCAAGTTCGTGCTCGCCACCACCGACCCGCAGAAGATGCTGCCGACCGTGCTCAGCCGCTGCCTGCAGTTCAACCTGCGGCCGATGGCGCCCGAGACGGTGCAGGCGCACCTGGACAAGGTTTTGCAGGCCGAGGGCGTGGCCTGCGAGCCCGAGGCGCTGCGCCTGCTCGGGCGCGCCGCGCGCGGCTCCATGCGCGACGCCTTGTCGCTCACCGACCAGGCGATCGCCTACGGCGGCGGGCGCGTCGATGCGGCGGTCGTGCGCGCCATGCTCGGCGCCGTCGACGACAGTCACCCGCTGCAGCTGCTGCAGGCGCTGGCGCAGCGCGACGCCCAGGCCTTGCTGGCGGGCGTGGACGCGCTGCGCGCAGCTGGGCTGTCGGCCGCCGCTTTGCTCGAAGCGATGGCTGCGCTGCTGCAGCAGGCGGCGGTCGAGCAGGCACTGCCCGGTGCACTGGACGACGCCGACCCGCAGTCGCCGGGCGCGCGCGCGCTGGCGGCGCAGATGCCGGCCGACGAGCTGCAGCTGCTGTACAGCATCCTGGTCCACGGCCGCGGCGAGCTGACGCTGATGAGCGACGAGTACGGCGCCCTGACCATGGTCTTGCTGCGCCTGTTCGCCTTCCCGGCCGCCGGCAGCGCCGCCCCGCGGCCCGCGCGCGAGCAGGCCTTGCGCGCACCCGCAGCGCCCAGTCTGACGCTGCGACCGCTGCCGGTCGCCGTTCCGACGCCGGGACCGACGCCGGGACCGACGCCAGTTCCTTCGGTGGAGCCGACACCGGCGGACGTGGCCGTGAGCGCCGAACCGCGCTCTGCCATGTGTGATGCGGCGCCCGATGCCGATCTGGGCGGGCGCTGGCAGACGCTGGTGACCCAGCTCATCGAGCGTGGCGCGATCAGCACCCTGGCACGCGAACTCGCCTGGCAGTCTGCCCTGCTGAGCGTCGACGGCGCGCGCTGGACGCTGCAGGTCGAGCGCGAGACCCTGCGCGCACCGGCGCTGGCGGACCGGCTGGCGGCGGCGCTGGGCGAGCTGCTGGGCCATCCCGTCAGCCTGGTCGTCGTCGCCGGTGTGCCGCCGGACAGCCCGGCGCGGCGCGAGGCCGCCGACCGCGAGCGCCTGCAGCGCCAGGCCGAGGCCACGATCAAGGCCGACCCGCTGGTGCTGGAGCTGCAGCAGCGCTTCCCGGGCACGCGGCTGGTGCCCGGTTCCGTCAAACCCGTTTGAGATGTGAGGACACCGCGATGATGAAGAACCAGCTCGCCGGCCTGATGAAGCAGGCCCAGGCCATGCAGGAGAACCTGAAGAAGGCACAGGAGGAACTGGCCGGGATCGAGGTCGAGGGCCAGTCTGGCGCCGGCCTGGTGAAGATCGTCATGACCTGTAAGCACGACGTGAAGCGGGTGACCATAGACCCCAGCCTGCTGGCAGACGACAAGGACATGCTGGAGGATCTGGTGGCCGCCGCCTTCAACGACGCGCTGCGCCGGGCCGAGGAGACCAGCGCCGAGCGCATGGGCAAGCTGACCGCCGGCCTGCCGCTGCCGGCGGGGATGAAGTTCCCGTTCTGATCGCGGCGTGGTGAGCGAGCCGGCGCTCGACGGCCTGATCGAGGCCCTGCAGCGTCTGCCCGGCGTCGGCCGGCGCTCGGCCCAGCGCATCGCCTTCCACCTCCTGCAGCACGACCGCAGCGGTGCCCAGGCGCTGGCACAGGCGCTCACGCAGGCGGTGCAGCGCGTGCAGCACTGCGAACGCTGCCACAGCTTTACCGAAGCCCAGGTCTGCGCCAGCTGCAGCGACAGCGAGCGCGACGGGCGGCTGCTGTGCGTGGTCGAGACACCGGCCGACCAGGCGGCGCTGGAGCGCAGCGGCGGCTACCGCGGCTGCTACTACGTGCTGATGGGGCGCCTGTCGCCGCTGGACGGCATAGGCGTGGACGCGCTGCAGGCGCGCGGCCTGCTCGAGCGCGCGACCGACGGCGTGGTGGAGGAGGTCATCCTCGCCACCAGCTTCACCGGCGAGGGCGAGGTCACCGCGCACGCCCTGGGTCAGGCCTTGCGCGCCCTGGGCCTGCGCGTGACCCGGCTGGCGCGCGGCGTGCCGGCCGGCAGCGAACTCGAGTACGTGGACCTGGGAACGATCGCCTACGCCCTGGTCGACCGGCGCTGAGCGCCCCGCCATCTTCTGGAGAACCGATGAACCGTCCCGCCGTCCTCAAGCTCACGGCCACCATGCCCGGCACGCCCGAGGTCGACCATCCGGCGCCCGATCGCCTGCTGCAGGGCAACCCGCGCTGCGAGACCTGGAACCAGCTCGACGCCGCGCTGCCGCCGGGCCGCCTGTGGGCCGGCGTCTGGCGCTGCGAACCCGGGCGCTGGCGGATCGCGATGGGGCCGCACGAGCACGAACTGTTCACCGTCCTGTCCGGGCGCTGCCGTGTCCACGCGGGCGATGGCAGCGTGGTCGAGGCCGGCCCCGGCGAGGCCGTCATCCTGCCTGCCGGCTTCGAGGGCGAGTTCGAGGCGCTGCAGACGCTGACCAAGACCTACGCCATCGTCGACGCCAGCGCGGCGCCGGGCTGACACCCGCCGCAGCTTGCGCAGTCGGGCTGCGCTGCGCAGTCGGGCGTGCTGCGACCTGGTGTAGTGCGCCGTGCTGTTCCATCTGATGTCCAAGCTCTACGAGCACACCAGCGTCGTCATCACGACCAACCTGGATTGCGCCGAGTGGAGCACCGTCTTCGGCGACGCCCAGATGACCACGGCGCTGCTGGACCGGCTCACGCACCACTGGCACATCGTGGAGACGGGTAACGAGATCTACCGTGTCACGCAGGATGCGGCGGCCACGCGCAAGTGCATCAAGGCGAGGGAACAGGAGCGCCGAAGCAAGGACGACGAAGCGGGCTGAACAAGCACCGCGCCACAGTTGTCCACAGCCGGCATCAGCCGATGCCGGCCCCAAGCCCTGGGTCAGAGTTCAATCGGCGGGGTAGGTCAAATTTGGTTCGGCGCCAACAATCGATTTGCGGGATGCGGCGACCCTTCGGCATCGGCACGTGCACCGAGATCCTCCTCGGCGACCGGATCGTGACCCTGACGCTGCAGGCCGGCGACATGCTGCGCAGCGAGGCTGGGCTCGTCTGGACCACGATCGATGGCCGGACCGAGGACATCCTGCTCAAGCGCGGCAACGTTCACATGGTCGTCCGCGACGGGACGATGCGCGTCTCGGCCTTCGGCGCTGCGCGGCTGGAGGTCTGCGGCTGCGGGCCGCTGCAATTCGACGGGCCGACGTGCGCGCCCGCGCCGGCCGTGCTTACGCGCGCATGGCAGGCGGGAATCGCGAGACTGCGCTGGCTTCGGATTCCTGCCCGCTCGCAGCTTGGTTCGGCCATCCCCGCCTGACGCTTCCCGCGGTAGCGCCGGGCATGGAGCCGCAGGATCATGCTTGCGCGCGCGCTCCCTCCCGGCGCCGCAGCAGCGCGAACACCGCTGGCACCACGAACAGCGACAGCAGCGGCGCGGTAACCATGCCCCCGAGCATCGGCGCGGCGATGCGGCTCATCACCTCCGAGCCCGTGCCGCTGCCCCAGACGATGGGCACCAGTCCGGCGAGGATCACGGCCACGGTCATCGCCTTGGGCCTCACGCGCAGCACCGCTCCTTCGCGGATCGCGTCGAGCAGCACCGGGAGCGTGAGTGGCGTGCCGGCCGCCAGCCTGGCCTCCAGCGCTTGCTTCAGGTACAGCAGCATCACCACGCCGAACTCGGCGGCCACGCCGGCCAGTGCGATGAAGCCTACGCCGGTGGCGATCGACAGGTGGTAGCCCATCGCCCAGAGAAACCAGACGCCGCCGGTCAGCGCGAAAGGCAGCGTGGCCATGATCAGCACCGCCTCGTCGACGCGCCGGAAGGTCAGGTACAGCAGGACGAAGATGATCATCAGCGTCGCGGGTACGACGATCTTCAGCCGCGCGTTGGCGCGTTCGAGGTACTCGAACTGGCCCGAGTACGCGATGCTGACGCCCGGCGCGAGCGCCACCTCGCGCGCCACCGCGGCGCGCAGGTCGGCCGCCACCGAGGCGAGGTCACGTCCGCGCACGTCCACATAGACCCAGCCCGAGGGTCGCGCGTTCTCGCTCTTGAGCATCGGCGGCCCGTCGGCCACGACGATCTTCGCCACCGTGCCGAGCGTGATCTGCTGGCCCATCGGCGTCAGGACCGGCAGCGCAACCAGCCGCTCGGGGGTGTCGCGCCACTCGCGCGGATAGCGCAGGTTGATGGGGAAGCGCGCCAGGCCCTCGACCGTCTCGGCCACGTTTTCACCGCCGATTGCGCCGCTGACCACCGCCTGCACGTCGGCGATGTTCAGTCCGTAGCGCGCAGCCGCCGCGCGGTCGATCTGCACGTCGATGTAGCGCCCGCCGGTCAGGCGTTCGGCCAGCGCCGACGACACGCCCGGCACCGTCTTGGCGACCCGCTCCACGCCTTGGGCAATGCGGTCGATCGTGGCGAGATCGCTGCCGGTCACCTTCACGCCGATCGGACTCTTGATGCCGGTCGCCAGCATGTCGATGCGGTTGCGGATCGGCGGGATCCAGATGTTGGCCAGTCCCGGCACCTTCACCGCCGCGTCGAGTTCCTCGACCAGCTTCTCGGGCGTCATGCCCGCTCGCCACTGATCGCGGGGCTTGAGCTTGACGGTCGTCTCGAACATCTCCAGCGGCGCCGGGTCGGTCGCGGTCTCGGCACGGCCGGCCTTTCCGAACACGCGCTCGACCTCGGGAACGGTCTTGATCATGCGGTTGGTGATCTGCAGCAGTTCGGTCGCCTTCTGCGCCGACAGTCCCGGCAGCGCCGACGGCATGTACAGCAGGTCGCCTTCGTCCAGCCGCGGCAGGAACTCGCCTCCCAGGCGAGACAGCGGCCAGGCCGTGCTCGCCACCAGTACCACCGCGATCACCAGCGTCGCCTTCGGCCAGCGCAGCACCCACTCCAGCGCCGGGCGGTAGATCGCGATCAGCACGCGGGTGATCGGGTTCTTCTGCTCGTCGGGGATGCGACCGCGGATCCAGGCACCCATCAGCACCGGGATCAGCGTCACCGACAGCGCGGCGGCGGCCGCCATCGCATAGGTCTTGGTGAAGGCCAGCGGGCCG
Organism: Pseudomonadota bacterium; assembly: GCA_963205525.1. The sequence continues at coordinate 7,680 of CAUJJP010000089.1, forward strand.
AACAGCCGCCCTTCCTGCGCCTCCAGCGTGAAGACCGGGATGAAGCTCAGCGTGATGATCAGCAGCGAGAAGAACAGCGCCGGGCCGACCTCTTCCGCCGCTTCGGTGATGACCTTCCAGCGCGCTTCGCCGACGAGGCTCTCGCCGGGGTGCGCGTGCTGCCAGGCTTCGAGCTTCTTGTGCGCGTTCTCGATCATCACCACCGCCGCGTCGACCATCGCGCCGATCGCGATCGCGATGCCCCCCAGCGACATGATGTTGGCGTTGATGCCCTGCCAGCGCATGATCAGGAAGGCCGTCATCACGCCCAGCGGCAGCGCGATGATGGCCACCAGCGCCGAGCGCAGGTGCCACAGAAAGATCGCGCACACGGCCGCGACGACGATGAACTCCTCGATGAGCTTGGCCGTCAGGTTGTCGATGGCGCGCTCGATCAGCGCGCTGCGGTCGTAGGTGGTCACCACCTCCACGCCCTGAGGCAGGCTAGCCTGCAGCTCGGCCAGCTTCGTCTTGACCGCGGCGATGGTCTGCTGTGGGTTCGCGCCCGAACGCAGCACCACGACGCCACCGGTGACCTCGCCTTCGCCGTCGAGTTCGGCGATGCCGCGGCGCATCTCGGGACCGATCTGCACCGTGGCCACGTCGCCCAGCTTCACCGGGATGCCGCCTCGCGCGGCCAGCGGCACGGCACGGAAGTCGTCCAGCGACTTCAGGTAGCCGCTGGCGCGCACCATGTACTCGGCCTCGGCCAGCTCCAGCACCGAGCCGCCGGCTTCCTGGTTGCCGGCCATCAGCGCCTCGCGCACCTGCGCCTGCGTGACGCCGTAGGCCGCCAGCTTCAGTGGGTCGAGCACCACCTGGTACTGGCGGTTCATGCCGCCCACGGTGGCGACCTCGGCGACGCCGGGCAGGCCCTTCAGCTCGTACTTGAGGAACCAGTCCTGCAGAGCGCGCAGCTGCGAGAGGTCGCTGCGACCGCTGCGATCGACCAGCGCGTACTGGAAGATCCAGCCGACGCCGGTGGCATCCGGCCCCAGGGACGACTTCGCTCCGGCAGGCAAGCGCCCCTGCACCTGGTTGAGGTACTCCAGCACGCGCGAGCGGGCCCAGTACAGATCGGTGCCGTCGTCGAACAGGATGTAGACGAAGCTGTCGCCGAAGAACGAGAAGCCGCGCACCGTCTTCGCGCCCGGCACCGAGAGCATGGTCGTCGCCAGCGGATAGGTGACCTGGTTCTCGACGATCTGCGGCGCCTGCCCCGGCAGCGTGGTGCGGATGATGACCTGCACGTCGGACAGGTCGGGCAGGGCGTCGACCGGCGTCGTGCGCACGCCCCACAGGCCGGCGGCCACGAGGAACAGCGTGGCCAGCAGCACGAGGAAGCGGTTGGCCACCGACCAGCGGATCAGTGCGGCGATCATCGCGGCGCTCCGGTGCTGCCATGGCCGGCATGCGGCTCGGTCGCGCCAGGCCCTCGGTCGATCGCCGTGACCACGTGCTCGTCGCCCTTCTGGTGGAAGCGGAAGCGCACGGCATCGCCCGCCTTCAGCCCGTGCGCGAGGTCCGGCCGGGCGAGCTTGAAGGGCATCGTCATCGCCGGCCACTTCAGTGCCGGCACGGCCTCGTGTTCCAGGGTGATCGCCGCCCCGTCGAGCTCGACCACGCGGCCGTCGGTGCTGAACTCGCCAGGAAGCGTCTGCTGCGGGGCGAGCGCCGGTGCAGCGGCGGGCGCCTCGGCCGCCGGGGCGCGTGCGGTCAACCCCTGCAGGCTGGCCTCGGAATCGATGAGGAACTGTCCTGACGCCACCACCTGCTGCCCGGCCGACAGCCCCCTGAGCACGGCCACGCGGCCGTCGACCTCCGCGCCGAGCTCCACCTCCACCGGACGGTAGCGACCCGGCGCGTCGACCGCATAGACCAGCGCACGGCGCCCGGTGCGGATCACCGCCTCGCCAGGCACGGTGACGACCTCGGTGCCCTGCTCCGCGCCGAGAAGACGCACCTGGCCGGACATGCCGGCACGAAGCCGCCCGGCTGTATTCGGCACCTCGACGCGCACGCGAAGCGTGCGGGTGTCGCGGCTCGCCTCGGGCAGCACGGATGCCACCTTGCCGCGCAGCACCTCGCCCGGGAAAGCCACCAGCCGCAGCTCGGCGCGCTGGCCCGTGACAACCGACGCGCCCAGCACCTCGGGCACCGCGGCCTCGACCCACACCGTGCCCAGTCCGTTGATACGCGCCAGCGTCATGCCGGCGGACACCGTCATGCCCTGGCGCACCAGCATCTCGGCGATCAGTCCGCCCGTCGGCGACACGATGGTGGTGACAGCCTGCGGCTGCCCTGCAGCTTCCACGCGCTCGATCAGCCGGTCGGCCATGCCCAGCAGGGCCAGCCGTGCACGCGCCGCCTGGGTGAGCGCCGGGTCACCGGTGGCTCGCACCGCGAGGTATTCGCGCTGCGCGGCGAGCCAATCCGGATACAGCACGTCGGCCAGCGGCGCGCCGGCGGCGATGACGTCGCCCGGCGCACGCGGATGAACGCGCTCCACGAAGCCGTTGGCGCGCGCCTGCACGATGCTGACGTCGCGCTCGTTCAGCCCGACCGTGCCGACCACGTCCACCGCCGGCTGAAGCACGCGGGTCTCGGCGGTGGCCAAACGCAGGCCCAGGGACTGCGCCGCCTGCGGCGACACCGTCACCGTTGCGCCGGGATCGCTACCCGCCTCGTCGGCATAGCGCGGCACCAGCTGCATCTCCATGAACGGCGACTTGCCGGGCTTGTCGAAGCGCTGCGTCGGCACCATGGGGTCGTACCAGTACAGCACCTTGCGCTCGGGCGCGCTGGCTGCACCTCCGACCGCCGTTGCAGACGTGCCGGCAGAGTGGCCGCCCGTCAGCCGCTGGGAGAGCGCCCAGCCGCCGCCCAGCCCCACCAGCAGCATCACTGCGCCGGCCACGAGCGTCTTGTTGGATGGCTTGTTCATGGTCTCACTCCGCGATCAGGGTGGAAAGGCGCTGGCGCAGGGCTGCGCGCTGGGCGTCGAGGTCGATGGCGCGCAGGCGCGTCTCCAGCACCTGGCTGCGCGCGGCCAGCACGGCCGAGAGGTCGCCGCGACTGGCCTGGTACGCAGCCGTCGCCAGGATCACGCGCTCGGCGGCCAGCGGCTGGCCAGCGGCACGCAGGCGCTCGGCCTGGCTGTCGAGAGCCTGCAGTTCGGCCAGCATCGTGTCGGTCTCTGCGGCATGCCGTCGCTGCACCTCCTCGCGCTCTGCCTCGATGCGTTCGATCTCGCGCCGCTTGGCCTCGATCTGCGGCTGCTGGCGGCGATCACGCTGCCACGGGAGGTCGAAGCTGAGCTGGAACGACACCATGTCGTCGTAGCGCGGGCGGCGGCTGTAGGCGACTTCCCAGGACCAGTCGCCGCGCTGCTCGGCGTCGGCCTCGGCGACCTCGGCCTGGGCCATCGCACGCATGGGCGCGTAGGGTGCGAGGTCGGCATGGTGGGCCAACCTGCCGCGGAGTGCTTCGCCGTTCACCGGAATCGGCGGCACCTCGCCCTGCAGCGGTGCATCGGCACGCTCGCCGACCCAGCGGCGCAACTCCACGCGTGCCTTCCGCAGGTCGCGTGCCAGTTCGTCGGCCCGGTCCGCGATGGCCAGCCCTTCCTGGCGGGCCATCGTCAGCTCGGCCGGCATGGCCGTGCCGGCCGCGATCCGTGCCGGCAGCGTGTCCTGGAGCAGCCGGTTCTCACGCTGGAAGCCCGCCACCTGCCCCAGCCGGGCCTCGGCGAAGTGCACCGCCAGCCAGGCCAGTCCGGCATCGCGGCGGACAGCGAGCGCAGTCGCGGCCAGCATGGCGCGGTCGCGCTCGATCCGGGCCTGTGCCGCCTGCTCCCGCGCATCGCGCTTGGCTTGGTTGGGCACTTCCTGCATCAGCGCGATGCGCTGCATCGTGCCGCTGTCGCGCGTGGTGCTCCAGCGATCGCGCCCGGCGATCGGAAGGTTGTCGACGCCGAGCGAGAGCCTGGGGTCGGGCAGTGTCGATGCCGCCGGCGCGATGGCCGTGGATCCGGCCACCGTGGCCTGCTGGGCGCGGAGAGCGGGGGCACTGACGCGAGCGATCTCCAGCGCCTCGGTGTAGCTCAGCGCGGGCGCAGGAGGGCCCGCCCACGCGGGCGCAGCGGCAAGGGCAAGGACGGTCGGGAACAGCGACAGGCTGACGGCGAGCCGACGGACCGGCTCAAGGGTGCGGATGGACGGCTGGCGCCGCCCGGCGTGCCGGCGAGGCACGCGAACGATGGAACGGGACAAGACACTCTCCTTCGGATGGAACCCACGGCAGATACACGGGCCCGCGACGCGCCGCTTCGGCACGCCAGGACCCGGCGCCTCGGGTCAATTCCGAAGGACGAGCAGGGAGAGGTAGAGCGGGGGAGACCCGACGGGCGGCCCGTCGGCCACCGACGCGGGCATGGTGGCCGCGAGCGCGGCCGCATCGGCCACGTCGACAATGCCGACCAGCGCAGCACCGACCGCCATCGCCGGCGGCGCGTCGAGCGCCGCCACCTGGGTGTTCGTCGAGGTCTTGCCGGCCTCGCAGTGGGCCTTGCACAGTTGCGGCTGGTCCGGATCCATGGCGCCCGGCATGCTGCCGTCGCAGTCGGGCATCGCCGCCATCGCAGCGGCGGCGTCGACCGCATCCGGCGTGAGCTGCGGGCACGCGTACGCCGCCGTGATCAGCTGCGTGAACAGCACCACGGCGATGAGACAGCGGGTGATCCAACCCCGATGACGACGCAGCTCTCGCATTTGACGAAGTCTACGCCGCGGCAGTCGCGGCGCCTTGTCGGTGGTCAACGCGCACGGAGGCGGCGACTCAGCGCGTCAGCAGGAGCTGCAAAGCAACGGGTTGCGCCGACTTGTTGGTCCACATCCAGCAGTGGTCCTGGTCGAGCGCCACCTGCAGTCGGCCGCTGCCACTGGCAAGCGCATCGCGGCGCTGCGGGTAGCGCACATCCTCGCCCTCGTGGTAGTGGATGTTGAAGTTCAGCGGGCCATCGGCATCGAAGCGCCAGGCCACTGCCTGGGCCTTGGCGAGCTTGCCGCATACCTCGGCGAACTTGCCGGGCGCGACGGTCATGCGGCGCTCGAAGCGTCCGTCGTCGCTCCAGGCGATGTCCACGATCTCGGCGCGTGCAGCGGTCGAGAAGAAGGTTGCCGCGAACACGCAGGCGAGACGAAGGCGCAGGGTCATCGGCGTACTGTAGACAAGTCGTCCAGGGGTCCGGCCCGGCAGGTTCACGGGCCGTCCCGGGAGGAGCAGGGCAGCACCGGTCCGAAGGCGGTGAGGGCATCGTTCGCCATGCGCCGCGTGCACCATGCGGCGTAGGACGGTCCGAGCAGCGCAGCCAGCAGACGACCGACGCCGTTGGCCGGCAGGTCGTAGTCGATGAAGACCAGGAGTCGCGAGCCGCCGGCGACCGGGTCGATCTGCATGCCCATCCGGTAGGGACCGATGACCAGCAGCCTGGGCTGCCCCACGGTCTCCCACGCCTTCCGACGGGGCGGCTCGTGCTCGGTGACCACTTCCTCGAGCGTGAGCCGGACACCCATCACGCAGCCGGTCATTCGGATCACCGAACCCACCGCGCGACCCTCCCGCTCGTCGCAGGCGATGTGCATCGTGGCGCCCGCCGCCATCCACGAGGGCTTCTCCATGTGGCTGGCCAGCCGCCGGTGGTCGTCGAGGTGCGCAAACAGGACGGCTGGCTCGACCGCCAGCCGACTCTCGCTGTGGCAGTGGCGCGCGAAGCGCGGCGACCCAGCCATCGGATGGTCCTTCCGGACTGTGGCCACAACCCCGGCTCAACCCTGCAGCAGGATCGCCCTGCGCAGCCGCAGTGCGTTGGCGATCACCGACGCGGAGCTCAGGCTCATCGCCAGCGCCGCGATCATCGGGGACAGCAGCCAGCCGGTGAACGGGAACAGCAGCCCGGCGGCCAGCGGCACGCCCAGCGCGTTGTAGATGAAGGCGAAGCCGAGGTTCTGCTTCATGTTCGTGATGGTCGCCTGAGACAGCAGACGAGCCTGGGCAATGCCGCGGAGATCGCCCTTGACCAGCGTGACCGGCGCGCTGTTCATCGCCACGTCGGTGCCGGTGCCCATCGCCACCCCCACATCGGCCTGCGCGAGGGCCGGCGCGTCGTTGATGCCGTCGCCGGCCATCGCCACCACGCGCCCTGCCGTCTGCAGCGACTGCACCAGCGCCAGCTTGTCTGCCGGCTTGACCTCGCCGTGCACCTCGTCGATGCCGAGCCGCTTCGCGACCGCGCGTGCCGTCGTCAGGCCATCGCCGGTCGCCATCACCACGTGCAGGCCGGCCGCGTGCAGGGCCGCCAGGGCCTCGGGCGTGCTGGCCTTCACCGGGTCGGACACCGCGAGCAAGCCCGCGAGGCGACCGTCCACTGCCAGGTGCATCACGCTGGCGCCCTCGGCGCGCAGGGCCTCGGCCTGCCCGATGAGGGCGTCGACTGCCACGCCTTCCTGCTGCATCAGCGCGGTGTTGCCCAGCGCGATGCGGTGCCCCTCCACGCTGCCGCGCACGCCGATGCCGCTGCCGGATTCGAAGCCCTCGGCCTTGACCAGGGCGAGACCCCTGGCGCGCGCCGCCTGCACGATCGCGTCGGCCAGCGGGTGCTCGCTGCCCTGGTCCAGGCTGGCGGCGAGGCGCAGCACCTCCTCGGCCGTGAAGTCGCCCGCAGGCACGGCGCGATCGAATGCGGGCTTGCCCTCGGTCAGGGTGCCGGTCTTGTCGACGATCAGCGTGTCGACCCTGCGGAAGTGCTCGATGGCTGCTGCGTCGCGGAACAGGATGCCGCGCGTCGCCGCGCGCCCCGTGGCGACCATGATCGACATCGGCGTCGCCAGTCCCAGCGCACAAGGGCAGGCGATGATCAGCACCGCGACGGCGTTGACGAGGCCATAGACCCAGCTCGGCTCGGGACCGAAAACGCCCCAGGCAAGAAAGGTCGCCAGCGCGACGGCCACCACCGCCATGACGAACCAGCCGGCCACCTGGTCGGCCATGCGCTGCATCGGCGCCTTGGAGCGTTGTGCCTGCGCCACCATCTGCACGATCTGCGACAGCATGGTCTGCGCGCCGACACGCTCCGAGCGCATCACCAGCGCACCGCTGGTGTTCAGCGTGGCGCCGATGAGCTTGGCGCCCGGGCGCTTGCTCACGGGCACCGGCTCGCCGGTGAGCATCGATTCGTCGACTGCGCTGGAGCCTTCGGTGACCACGCCGTCGACCGGCACCTTCTCGCCCGGGCGCACCCGCAGCAGGTCGCCGACATGCACATGGGTCAGCGGCACGTCGGCCTCGGTGCCGTCGACGCCGATGCGGCGCGCCGTCTTCGGCGCCAGGCCGAGCAGCGACTTGATCGCCGCCGAGGTCTGCGACCGCGCCTTCAGCTCGAGGATCTGGCCCAGCAGCGTCAGCGAGATGATCACGGCGGCCGCCTCGAAGTAGACCGCGACACGGCCCATGGCCTGGAAGGACGCAGGGAACACGCCCGGCACCACCGTCGCCACGACGCTGTAGAGGAAGGCGGCACCGGTACCCAGGCCGATCAGCGTCCACATGTTCGGGCTGCGGTGGCGCACCGACTGAATGCCCCGCACGAAAAACGGCCAGCCCGCCCACAGCACGATGGGTACCGACAGCACCAACTCGATCCAGCTCTGGGTGGCCATCTCGAACCACTGCAGCCGGTGGCCGACCATCGCGAGCAGCGTCACGACGAGCGAGAGCGGCAAAGTCCACCAGAAGCGCCGGCGGAAGTCGGCGAGCTCGGGGTTCTCGTCGTCCTCCAGCGTCGGCAGCAACGGCTCCAGCGTCATGCCGCACTTCGGGCAGTTGCCGGGATGGTCCTGCCGCACCTCGGGGTGCATCGGGCAGGTGTACACGGTGCCCGACGGCGGCGGTTGCTGCGCCCCGGGTCCTCCGGGCCGGGCGTTGCCATGCGTATGACCATGCCCATGCCCATGGCCGTGGTGCTCGTGGCCGTGTTCGGGTACGTGCTCGTGCCCGTGGTGTCCACCATGCTTGGGCATGTCCATCGGATCAGCCTCCACGCGGAGTGGAATCGGACCCCGTTGCGCCGTGCGTTCCGTGGCGTCGATGGCCGCCGTGGCCGTGGAAGAGGTGCATCACCGGGCAGGCCAGCAACAGCAGGTACGGCCACAGGCCGGCCATATGCCCCCAGTGCTCCCTCAGCAGGTAGAACATCACGATCAGCGCCACCATCAGCAGTGCCAAGGTGAACGGCTTGCGGCTGCGCGGTGTGCCGGTGCCATCGACGGGTTGGTTCATGAGCGGCTCCTCGGTCTGTCGGGCATCCCTGATGCCTGGGCGGGACAGGTCAACCATAGGCCTTGCCCCCATGTGAAGGTCAAGCGGGCTCGCGACGGTGCCTCAGCGGCTGGACGCCCGGTTCAGCTCGTCGTGCCGGGCGCGGATATCGGCTGGCCACTGCGCCTTGATCCACGAGAGCGCGGCGACGATCTCCGCGTCGCTGAGCATGCCGTCGTAGGCCGGCATTGCCGACACGTAGTCCCTCAGGTTCGCGGCCTTGGCCACGCCGTGCCTGGTGATCCGGAACAGCAACTCGTCCGGGTGGTGCCAGGTGTGCCCGCTCGCGTCGTGCGGCGGTGCCGGCAGCCGGCCGTCCGGGGCTCGGTCGCGCCAGTTGGGCTGACCCTCCAGACGCGTGCCGTGGCAGGCCGCGCACTGCGCCGCGTAGACCCGCTGCCCGAGCGCAGTGACGGCTGCATCGTCCGGCCGCAGCCGGACCGACCCATCCGCACCGCGGTCCGCATTCCAGACCACCGCCGAGGCGACGGCGACTGCTGCGACGGCCCCCGCCGTGAGCGCCGCGGCCGCCCAGGGCTTCCTGCGAACCCCCATGGCTCAGGGCCGGGCGGGCGGCGGACCCATGCGGTCCATCATCATCTGCATCATGGACTGCATCATTTCCATGCGCTTCTCCATCATCTGCTGGCGCGTGGCCATGTCCATCGGCGCACTCACGGCACCCGTCGGGCCCGCGCCCCGCATGCCGCCCATGTCCATGCCACCCATGCCCATGCCGCCCATGCCTCCCATCATGGCCATGCCCTCCTGCATCATCTTCATGTGCTCGGCCATCAGCGCCTGGCGCTCCTGCGGCGTGGCGGCGCGTGCCATCTTGTCGTGCATCTCACGCATCCTGGCCATGTGCGCATCCATCATCGCCATGCGATCGGCGGGTGCGGCGGCCGCGGGCGTGGTGGCGCCCGGCGGGTGATGGGCCGCGTGATCCTGGCCGGCGGGGCCGGTCGGGGTTTGGGCACAGGCGGCGAGCGTGAACGCCAGCACGGCGGCCAGCGACATTGAACGGATGATCGCCATGATCGGACTCCTGATGGAACGGGGTTGGGTCACAAGCTCGCAGACGGCGGGTGCTCCGCGCCCAGGTCGGCGCCGGGGGGCGGCTCGATCGCGGGACGACATGCATGTGGGCTCGGCCCGCAGACGCACCGCCCGGGACCAGGGGCTACAGCGTCAGGCGCAGGAAGGCGATGGCCACCGGCAGCCCCGGTGGAGGTGGCGCCGCCAGGGGACGCCAAGGCCGGTCGTGTGGGCCTGCGCTGAACGCCGGCCAGGCCGCGTGGGTCGGCGGCGGGAAAAGGACCGGTTCTGCAGTGCCGTCGCCTTTCGATGGCTGCGGGTTCGCGACGACGCTCTGCCCGGTGTCACAGAAGTCGGCACAGACCTCCTGCGCCGGATCGGGATCGTGCGAAGCGCCATGGGCCGCAGGCAGGTGCGCGTCGGCGTGGCTCGATGCGGCGTGCGCCAGCCCGTGCTGGCCACCCGCTCGGGCGGCCTGAACCACCGGCCGCACGAGACAGGCATTGGCCCAGCTCGCAAACACCGCGAACAGCCACACGAACAGCAGCGCCGACGCAATGCGGCGGGGTTGGTGGAGGCGGATCAGCGGACGCATGGGACACGGGCGACCGACCCGCAAAGGCCGGTTGCGTTCAGCCTAGGCAGAACTGTGGCCGAGCGTTTGACGCAAGGCAAGGTCGAGTGCCGGCAGCTTTGCGGGCATCCGCGCCAGCTTCCGGGGCCTGCGGCGGCGCCTCGCCGCGCACGGTGCGGCCCGCCCGCTATCACTTCGCGGGCTCGATGGCGGTCACGACATAGCTGCTGCCGGCCTTCTCGACCCGGAACTTCACCTTGTCGCCGACCTTCACCTTGTTGAGCAGCGCCGGCTCCTTCACCTGGAAGACCATGGTCATGCCCGGCATGTCGAGGTTCTTGATGTCGCCGTGCTTCAGGGTCAGCTTGCCGGCCTCCTGGTCGACCTTGCGGACCTCGCCGTCGGTGAGGTCAGCGGCATTGGCACCGGCCGTCGGGCTGGCGGCGTGGTGTGCAGAGTGGTCGTCGGCCTTCTGCTGCGCCAGCGCGGGGCCGGTCAGCAGCACGGAGGCGAGCAGTGCGGAAGCGATGGGGTACATGAGGTCTCTCCGATGGATGGGGCGGATGAAGGCGGCAGGCGTTGTCGCCATGCAGCGGCTCAGGCCGTCACGTTGATGGTGCCGACCATGCCGCCCGCGTAGTGGCCCGCGATCAGGCAGGCGAACTCGAACGAGCCGGCACGGTTGAAGGTCCAGACGATCTCGCCGGTCTTGCCCGGCGGCACGTGAGCCATGTAGGGCTCGTCGTGTTCCATGTTGGGGAACTTCACCATCAGCTCTGCGTGCTTGGCGTTTTCGGCCATGGTGCCGATGACGAACTCATGCATCACGCGGCCGGTGTTCTTGACGCGGAAGCGAACGGTCTCGCCCAGCCGCACATCGATGCGATCGGGTGTGAACCGCATGCGGTCGGCCATGCCGACCTCGACGGTGCGCCGCGCGGCCTTGGCCTCGTCGGCGATGCCCCAGTCCTTCTGCTCCTTGCGCACCGGGCTGGCCTTCTTCGGATGGTCTCCGTTGCTGTGCGCGCGGGCGAGGCCCGCGAAGCCGAGCCCGATGGCCCCGGCGGCGAGCAGGAGATTGCGTTTGCTGGTCTGCATGGGTGGATCCTTGTCAGTGGGCGAGTGAACGATCTGCAAGCGTGGCCTGCGCTGCGACGGCTCAGTGGCGGCCGTGCCCGCCGGCGGGCTTGCGGACCTTGACCTCGATGTCCTGCGCCGGCCGGGAGGCCACCGGCATGACGCCAGCGCTCTCCGCTTTGAAGCGCGCCGGATCGGGCAGGCTGCCGTTGAATTCGTAGGCCACCGTGCCCGGCGGGTGCCGGTACCAGCCCGGGTCGCCGTAGTCGCCGCGCTTTTGCTCCTTGCGCACCTTGACCACGCTGAACATGCCGCCCATGCCGACCGCGCCGAACGGCCCCTCGCCGGCCATCATCGGCGCGGTGTTGTCGGGCAGCGGCATCTCCATCTCGGTCATGTCCTTCATGCCGCGCTCGCCCATCACCATGTAGTCGGGGATGAGCTTGGTGATCTGCCGCGCCACGCCGGAGTGGTCCACGCCGATCATCGTCGGCACGCCGTGGCCCATCGCGTTCATCGTGTGGTGACTCTTGTGGCAGTGGAAGGCCCAGTCGCCTTCCTCGTCGGCCAGGAAGTCGATCTGCCGCATCTGGCCCACGGCGATGTCGGCGGTGACCTCGTGCTGGCGCGCGCTCTTCGGCGTGGGGCCGCCGTCGGTGCCGGTGATCAGGAACTCGTGGCCGTGCAGGTGGATCGGGTGGTTGGTCATCGTCAGGTTGCCGATGCGGATGCGCACCTTGTCCATGTGGCGCACCACCAGCGGATCGATCCCCGGGAAGATGCGCGAGTTCCAGCACCACAGGTTGAAGTCCAGCATCGTCATGATCTTCGGCGTCGCGCTGCCGGGATCGATGTCGTAGGCGTTGAGCAGGAAGCAGAAGTCGCGGTCGACCTCGTCGATCAGCGGGTGCTTCGCGCGAGGGTGCGTGACCCAGAAGCCCATCAGGCCCATGGCCATCTGCACCATCTCGTCGGCGTGCGGGTGGTACATGAAGGTGCCGGGGCGCCGTGCGACGAACTCGTAGACGAAGGTCTTTCCCGGCGGGATGCCGGGCTGCGTCAGGCCGGTGACGCCGTCCATGCCGTTGGGCAGGCGCTGGCCGTGCCAGTGCACGCTGGTCAGCTCGCCGAGCCTGTTGGTGACGAACAGGCGCACGCGGTCGCCCTCCACCACCTCGATCGTCGGTCCGGGGCTCTGGCCGTTGTAGCCCCACAGGTGCGCCTTGAAGCCGGGCGCCATCTCGCGCACCACGGGCTCGGCCACCAGGTGGAACTCCTTCACCCCGTTGTTCATGCGCCAGGGCAGCGTCCAGCCGTTGAGCGTGACCACCGGGTTGTAGGGCCGGCCAGTGTTGGGCACGAGAGGGGACATCGTGTCCGGCCTGGTCTGGATGACGGGCTCGGGCAGCGCGGCCATCGCTACCTTGCTGACGGTGCTGGCCGCGACGGCTGCGGTCGCCACGCCGGCCGCACCGGACTTAACGAGGAAGTTCCTTCGGGAGAACATGGTTCGGTTCCTTGCGTTCGGTTCGGGGCAGGCTCGTCAGTGGCCCGGGTCGGCCGCAGGGGCACCGGCCATCGCAGGCCCGGCCGCGGCGGTCAGGCTGGGCTTGCCCACCAGGGCCATGTCCAGGTCGGCCTGGGCCAGCCAGAAGTCGCGCAGCGCGTCGATGGCGCCGTTGACGCTGGCGATCTGCGAGCGTGCGTCGGCCAGCAGTTCGAACACGCCGATCAGCATGCCGTTGTAGCGAAGCAGGTTCTCCTCGGCGATGCGGGCCTTCAGCGGCACGATCTCGTCGCGCTGGTGCTTCGCGATGTCCCAGGCCGAGCGGTAGGCGCCGTAGGCCTCGCGCACTTCCGAGCGGGCGTTGATGGCGGTCTCGGCGGCGCGGTGCAGCGCCTGCATGTAGACGCCCTCGGCGCGCGCGACGCGGGCACCACCCCAATCGAACAGCGGCAGTTCCAGGCCGATCTCCCAGCCCTTCTGCGTTGGCGCCTCGTTGCTGCTGTTGCGCACCAGGCCCAGCTCCAGCACGTTGACGAAGCGCGTCGTGCGCGTCAGGCCCAGGTTGCGCGCCGTGGCCTCGGCGCCGGC
>CAUJJP010000090.1 GCA_963205525.1 Pseudomonadota bacterium
TTCGCGCGCAAGGTCAACGTCGGCTTCCTGCAGGTGCTGGGGCGCGATCGCGTGCGGCTGCGCGTGCACGAGCGCGATGCCGGCGAAACCCTGGCCTGCGGCACCGGTGCCTGCGCCGCAGTGGTGGCCGGCATCCGTGCCGGCTGGCTGGACGCGCGGGCGGACGCCGAGCTGCGCGGCGGCACGCTGACCATCGAGTGGCAAGGCGGCGCGGTGCGCATGACCGGGCCGGCGCAGACCGTCTACGAAGGGGAGATCGAGATTTGAGCATCGAAGGCATCACCGAGGCCGACATCGCCGAGTACCTGGCGCAGACGCCGGGCTTCTTCGAACGCCAGGCCGAGCTGCTGGCGAGCATCCAGCTCGTGAGCCCGCACGGCCAGCGCACCGTCTCGCTGCAGGAGCGGCAGATGGAAATGCTGCGCGAGCGAATCAGGGGCCTGGAGCGCAAGATCGTCGAGATGATCCGCAACGGCCAGGACAACGTCGCCATCGCCGACCGCCTTCACCGCTGGACGCGGGCCATCCTGCTCACGCCCTTGGCGCGCACCCTGCCCGGGGTGCTGGTGTCCAGCCTGCAGCACGAGTTCATGATCCCGCAGGCCGCGCTGCGGCTGTGGGACTTGCCGGCCGGCTTCGAGGGCGAGGAGTACGCGCAGCCGGTGAGCGAGGACGGGCGCACCTTTGCCGCCAGCCTGGCGCAGCCCTACTGCGGGCTGAACGCCGGCTTCGAGGCCGCCGGCTGGCTGGACCAGCCGGCCTCCATGGCCCTGGTGCCGCTGCGCGACCACCGCGCCGACGACGCGGCGCCGGACGGCGGCTGCTTCGGCCTGCTGGCGCTCGGTTCGCCCGACCCCACACGCTTTGCTGCCGACATGGGCACCGAGTTCCTCTGCCGCATCGGCGAGATCGCGAGCGCCGGGCTGTCGCGCCTGCGCGGCTGAGGAGGCCGTCCTTGCCCTCCTGCGAGGCCTGGCTCGAACACCTGCGGGTCGAGCGCCGGGCCTCGCCACGCACCCTGCAGGCCTACGCTGCGGCGCTGGCGCGGCTGCAGGCGCTGGCGCAGGAAGACGGCGTGGCGCTGCTGCAGGTACAGCCGCAGCACGTGCGCGGCTGGCTCGCGCGCCTGCACCGCCAGGGACTGGCGCCGCGCAGCCTGGCGCTGCAGCTCTCGGCCTGGCGCGGCCTGTACCGCTGGTGGGGCCAGGCCGGGCAGGTGGCGCTGAACCCGGCCGATGGCGTGCGCCCACCCAAGTCCGCGCGCCCGCTGCCCAAGGCGCTGGCGGTCGACCAGGCGGTGGCGCTGGCCGAACAGATGCCCGCAGCGACCGACGCTGCGCTCGCCGCGCGCGACCACTGCATCGTCGAGCTGCTGTACGGCTGCGGGCTGCGCGTGGGTGAGCTGCTGGCGCTGGACTGCCGCCCATCGGCCAGCGCCCTGGGCTGGGTCGACGCCGACGACGCCAGCGCCCAGGTGCTTGGCAAGGGCGGCAAGCGGCGCAGCGTGCCGGTGGGCCGCGCCGCGCTGCAGGCGCTGGCGGCGTGGCAGGTGCAGCGGCCGGCCCTGGCGGCGGCCGGCGAGCCGGCGCTGTTCGTCAGCCGGCGTGGCAGCCGGCTGTCGGCAGCCCAGGTACGCAGCCGGCTGAAGGCGCTGGCGCTGCAGGCCGGGCTGCCGACCCACGTGCACCCGCACATGCTGCGCCACAGCTTCGCCTCCCACCTGCTGCAGTCCAGCGGCGACCTGCGGGCGGTGCAGGAGCTGCTGGGCCACGCCAGCATCGCCACCACCCAGGTCTACACCCGGCTCGACTTCCAGCACCTGGCGCGGGTCTACGACGCCGCGCACCCGCGCGCCCGGCGCCGGAGCTGAGGCGGCTGCCGGGCTGCCTGCCCAGAAGAGCGGTCAACTGCCGGATCTGGGCTCTCAAGGAAACGCCGGGCCGTCCCAAGTTTCCTTGACCCCCACGGGGGGCGGGCTGGGCGCAGCCCGGTCCTGGCGGCGCTCAGTGGCGGACCGTGTCGTCGCCGAAGCGCCGGCCCGGGTCCATGAAGGCCTGCACCACCTGGCCCGCCCCGGGCTGGCTGCGGTCCACCCACTGGTCGAAGGCGGCGCGCGCGCGCTCGCCATAGCGGCGGTAGATCCAGCGCCCGCCGAAGAACACCAGCGCCAGCACGGCAGCCGTGCGCATGGCGCGCGCCCAGGCGGCCAGGGTGGCGATGCCCATGCCCAGTGCCACCCACCAGACCCACCAGTAGTGCGGTGAGGTCAGCCAGTTCACGACCCAGCAGATGCCGACCACGAACAGGGCCCGAAACGGCATCGAAAAGGCTTCGGTCAAATCCTTGAGGGGGTGCATGGCGATCCTTCGTGCTGGCGCGGTGCGGCGACCGCTGGGCGGACTGTGCACCGATCACCGATGACCGGCCAGGGGCAGGCGACGAAGCGCCGCCACGGCACGCGAATCGACACCGGGGCGGGTCGGCCGGAACGTGATGTAGGCGGCCTGGCGGCTTGGCCGCGGCGCCGGATGCGGCCCCGCCCGGCCCTGGGGGTGCTCAGGGCGCGTTGAACTCGAAG
>CAUJJP010000091.1 GCA_963205525.1 Pseudomonadota bacterium
CGGATGCGGCGCGCGTCCTGCGTCGGCTCGGCCACCGTCTGGTCGCGCGTGGCGATGCGAAAGTCGTCAAAGCGCAGCTTGATGCCGATGGTCTTGCCGGCGTAGCCCTTGCGCTGCAGGTCGGCCGCCACCGCCTCGGCCAGCCAGGTGAAGACGGCGCCCAGCTCGGCCCGGTCGTGCACCGCGTGCAGGTCGCGCTCGAAGGTGGTTTCGCGGCTCAGGCTGACCGGTTCGCTCTCGGTGACGACCGGGCGCTCGTCGCGGCCCCAGGCGGCGTCGTGCAGCCAGGCGCCGTGGCTGTTGCCGAACTGCGCGATCAGCCAGGCGCGCTCGCGCGCCGCCAGCTCGCCGATGGTGTGGATGCCATGGCCCTGCAGGCGCGCGTCGGTCTTGGGCCCGATGCCGTTGATCTTGCGGCAGGGCAGGGGCCAGATCAGCGTCTGCACGTCGGCTTCATGCACGACGCTGATGCCGTTCGGCTTGTTGAACTCGCTGGCCATCTTGGCCAGCAGCTTGTTGGGCGCCACGCCGATCGAGCAGCTCAGGCCCGTCGCGTCGAAGATGCTTTTCTGCAGCAGCCGCGCCAGCACGCGCCCGCCTTCGCGCTGGCCGCCCGGCACCTGGGTGAAGTCGATGTAGACCTCGTCGATGCCGCGGTCCTCCATCACCGGCGCGATGTCCAGAATCACACGCTTGAAGGCGCGCGAGCAGCGCCGGTACTCGTCGAAGTCGGCCGGCAGCAGGATGGCCCGCGGGCACAGGCGCGCGGCCTTCATCAGCCCCATGGCCGAGCCGATGCCGAACTGGCGCGCGGCGTAGCTGGCGGTGGTGATCACGCCGCGGCCCACGTAGTCGCGCAGCAGCGGAAAGAAGTCCACCGGGATGTCGGCCAGATCGGCCGCCGTCCAGACGCGCTCGGGGCGCTGCTGGTTGAGCCGTGCGATCAGCTCGTCCTCGCGCCGCCGCCCGCCGCCGATGACCATCGGCAGGCCCCGCAGCTGCGGGTAGCGCAGCCATTCGACCGACGCGTAGAACGCGTCCATGTCGAGGTGGGCGATGCGGCGGACAGGGGCGGTGGTCAAGGCCCCTTGAGTGTAGGTTCTCAGGCGTCGCGAGCTGCCAGCACGGTGCCGTGACACTCGCCAAAGCCGATGCGCGCGGCACCTGGCCTCTCGCACCAGCCGCGCAGGATGATGGTGTCGCCGTCTTCCAGCCAGGTGCGGGTTTCGCCATTGGGCAGCGCAATCGGGTTCTTGCCGCCGGTGGTCAGCTCGATCAGCGCGCAGGCCTGGTCCAGCGTGGGGCCCGACAGCGTGCCGGTGCCCAGCAGGTCGCCCGGCTGCAGGTTGCAGCCGTTCACGGTGTGGTGCGCCACCATCTGCGCCGCGCTCCAGTAGGCGTGGCGGTAGTTGGTGTGGGTGAAGCGGGCCGGCGGGCTGCCGGCGGCGCGCATCCTGGGGGTCTCGATCAGCGCCTCCAGCTCGATGTCCAGCCCGCCGGCCGCGCTGTGAGCGCTGCTGGCCAGGTAGGGCAGCGGCTGTGGGTCGTCGGCCGGTCGCGTGAACGGCACGCGAAACGGCGCCAGCGCCTCCATCGTCACCACCCAGGGCGAGACCGTGGAGGCGAAATTCTTGGACAGGAAGGGGCCCAGCGGCTGGTATTCCCAGGGCTGGATGTCGCGCGCCGACCAGTCGTTGAACAGCACCAGGCCGAACACGTGCGATTCGGCGTCGTCGATGCCGATGGGGGCGCCAAGGGCGTTGGGCTGGCCGATCAACACGCCCATCTCCAGCTCGATGTCCAGGCGCGCGCTGGGCTTGAGGCTGGGCGCGTCGGCGTCGGGCGGCTTGACCTGGCCGCGCGGACGGTGGAAGGCCTGGCCCGACACGCCGATGGACGAGGAGCGGCCGTGGTAGCCGATCGGCACCCACTTGTAGTTGGGCAGCAGGGGGTTGTCGGGGCGGAACTGCTTGCCGATGTTGGTGGCGTGGTGCACCGAGGTGTAGAAGTCGGTGTAGTCGCCGATGCGGCAGGGCAGGCTGTATTCGGCCTCGGCCTGGGGCACCAGGCAGGGCTGCAACGCGGCCTGCCGCGACGAACCGGTCTGCAATGCTTGTGATAGCGCCTTGCGCAGGCTGGATGCCGCCTTGGGGCCCATGGACATCAGATGATTGAGCGTCGGCTCGGCCGCCGCCTGGGCTGCGGCCAGCGCGTCGCCGCCGAAGAAGCCGGCCTGCACGGCGGCGGCCACGTCCACCACCTGGTCGCCGATCGCCACGCCGCCGCGCCAGGCCTCGCTGCTGCCCTTGCGCCGGAAGATCGCCAGCGGCAGGTTCTGGATCGGGAAGTCGGTGCGGCCGTCGTTGGCCGATTCGACCCAGCTGCGCAGGCCGGGGTCGTGCGTTTCGTTCAGTGCGGACATGGGGGCTCCTGGAAGGTGGGCCGGCGCGCCAAGGCGCGCCCGGGGGGTCGGGGGAGGATAGCGCAGCGCCGCCGGGGGCGGCGCGCGGCGTTCACAAATCCTGCAAGGCCGCCTGGATGTGTCGCTGCACCGCGTCGGCATCGCCCAGCGCGTGGGCGTTCAGCAGCGCCAGCTTGACCAGCAGCAGCTCGGTCCGCTCGGGGCCGGCCTGGTCGATGGCCTGGGCCAGCGCGTCGTACACGGCCTCCAGGCCGGGCAGTTTCAGGGTCGGTGTGGACATCTGGGGTCTCCTTATCGGGGCAGGGCCTGGTCGAGGGCGGCTTGCAGGCGCGTGGCGTCCAGCGTGAGCCAGCGCGCGCACACGTGCTGGTCGGGGCGCAGCAGGTAGGCCGCGCCGCTGGCGCGCACGCCGTAGCGCTGGCGCAGGTGACCGTCGGCGTCGGCCAGGGTCCGCTCGGCGCCCTGCACCGGCGCGTGGGCGCCGATGGCCGTCACGCGCAGCGCCACGCCGCGCGCGCGCACGGCGGCCACCACGTCCTGCAGCGGCTGCGGCACGGCAGCCGCCTCGGTGAAGTACAGCAGCTCGAAGCCGCCGCCCAGGTGATCGAGCAGGAAGTCGTCGGCCCCCAGCCGCACGTTCCGCGGTGGCGCGCCGTGGCCGGGACCGGCCGTGAACAGCGCGTTGTCGTCGCCCGGGCTGTTGAGCATCGAGCGCGTGTATTCGTGCGGGCGCGAGGTGCGCCAGTGATACAGCGGGCGCACGAAGTCCTGCGTGAGCGACAGCGACAGCACGGCGTCGCGCAACAGGCGAAAGCCGCGCGTGGGCGGCGCCATGAAGCGGGTGCTCTTGCCGGCCTCGTCGATGATCTCGCGCGCCGCGCCCACGCGCTCGGCGCTGTAGTTGGCCAGCAGCGCCTGGCCCGCCAGGCCCTTGACGACGAAGGCCAGCTGCCAGCCCAGTGCCTGCGCGTCCTGAAAGCCGGTGTTGGCGCCGCGCACGCCGAAGATCGGCAGCAGGTGCGCCGCGTCGCCGGTGAACAGCACGCGCCCGTGGCGGTAGTCGGGCAGGGTCAGCGCGCGCGCCGAGTAGACCGAGCACCAGTCCATCTCCCAGGGCGTGCCGGCGTGGCCGATCATGGCCAACTGGGCGTCGATGCGTGCCTTCAGCGACTCGGGGCGCAGCGCCTCGTCGGGCTCCTCGCCCGGCGGCAGCTGGTAGTCCACGCGCCAGATGCCGTGCGGCTCGCGGTGCATCAGGATGGTGTTGCCGGGGTTCCACACCGGATCGAAGAAGGCCAGCCGCTCGGTGGGCAGCGGCAGGTCGATGCGGATGTCGGCGATGACGAAGCGGCCTTCGTAGGACGCGCCCTCCAGCTTCAGGCCGAGCTGCTCGCGGATGCCCGAGCGCCCGCCGTCGGCGGCCACCAGCCAGTCGGCCTCCAGCGTGTATTCGCCTTCGGGCGTGTCGAGCGTGGCGCGGACGTGGTCGGCCCGCGGCTCGATGCGCACCAGCTTGTTGCCCCAGCGCAGGTCGATCAGCGGCTGCGCCGCGCAGGCGTCCAGCAGGTATTCCTCCAGGTACTGCTGCTGGATGTTCAGCATCGGGAAGAAGCGGTCGTCGGCGTCGTGCGGCGCCTCCATGCGGAACACCGTGCGGCCCTGGTAGATCGAGTTGCCGAAGCGCCAGGGCAGGCCGTTCTCGCTCATGCGCCGGTCGACGCCGACCTGCTGCAGGATCTCCATCGAGCGGCGCGTGAACACGATGGCCCGGCTGCCCTGCGACACCTGCAGCTCGGCGGTGACCAGCACGCTGGGCACGCCGTGGCGTGCCAGCTCCAGCGCCGTCACCATGCCGGCTGGCCCGGCGCCGGCGATCAGCACCGGGTGGCGCGGCTGCGGCCCGTGGCGCGACGGCAGCCAGGGCGCGTGGACCCGGTAGTCGTAGTAGATCGAAGGGCGCGGCGTGGTGGTGGGCTGGTGCATGAAGTCTCCGGAAGGCGCTCGCTCGGCGCGTGTGCAAGGGAACCTCTGCACAAGCTCCTGCGCCGCAGGCACCTGCGGTCTCGGGCGGTCCGCGGCGTTGCAAATCCTCGCGATGGCTGCGGCCATCGCTGCGGTTCGCGCCTTGCATCCCATCCCGATCCGCAGCGCCTGCTTGCCGCGAGAGCTTGTGCAGAGGTTCCCAAGGATGCGCTATTATTCACGTAATTGGTTGCGCGCGCAACCAATACCAC
>CAUJJP010000092.1 GCA_963205525.1 Pseudomonadota bacterium
CCGCACCCGACGCGTCCGCGTTCTATCGCCTGCTGGTGACGACCCTGGAGCCGGCGCTCGGCGCCAGCGAGCACGGCCTGAGCAGCGAGCGCCAGCGCACGCTGGACGGCGCGCAAGATCGGCCTCGACTACCGGCCCGCGATGATCAACGACCCGCAGGTCAACCTGCGCCTGGGCACGGCCTACCTCAAGCTGCTGCTGGACGACTTCGAGGGCATGCAGCCGCTGGCGATCGCCGGCTACAACGCCGGCCCCAACCGCCCGCGGCGCTGGCGCGACGGCCCGCCGCTGGAAGCCGCGATCTGGATCGAGACCATCCCCTTCAACGAGACGCGCGACTACGTGAAGAAGGTGCTCACCAACGCCGTCCACTACGCCCAGCTGCTGGGCGAATCCGGCACCAGCCTGAAGGCGCGCCTGGGGGCGGCGATCGGCCCGCGGCGCGGCGAGGCGCAGGCCAGCGACCGCGATCTGCCGTGAGCATGGATCCGGCAGCGGCCGACACCGCGCCGCAGGCAGCGCTGCCGCGGCGGGTGCTGGTCACCGGCGGCAGCGGCTTCATCGGCCGTGCGGTCTGCGAGCAGCTGCTGCGCGCCGGCTGCAGCGTGCGCGTGCCGAGCCGGCGCGCCGCGCGCAGCCGGTCGCTGCAATGCCTGCCGACGCTGGAGCTGGTGCCAGCCGACCTGCACGATGCGCGCGCCCTGCCCGCGCTGCTCGCCGGCTGCGACGCCGTGATCCACCTGGTGGGCATCCTGCACGGCAGCGCCGCCGCGTTCAGGCAGGTGCACGCCGAGCTGCCGCGCTCGCTGGCGGCGGCCATGCGCGCCAGCGGCGTGCGGCGGCTGGTCCACGTCAGCGCGCTCGGAGTCGGCCCCGGTTCGCCGTCCAACTACCTGCGCAGCAAGACCGCGGGCGAGGCGGCACTGCGCGACGCCGGGCTGGACCTGACCGTGTGGCGGCCGTCGGTCGTGTTCGGCGCCGACGACCGCTTCATGAACACCTTTGCCCGCCTGCAGGCGCTGGCGCCCTGCGTGCCGCTGGCCTGCGCCGAGGCCCGTTTCCAGCCGGTGTGGGTGCAGGACCTGGCGCTCGCGCTGTTCCGTTCGCTGCGACAGCCGCAGACGGTGGGCGGCGTCTACGAGGCGGCGGGGCCCGAGGTCTGCTCGCTGGCAGATCTGGTGCGTCTGGCCGGCCGCTGGAGCGGACACCCGCGCCCGCTGCTGGCGCTGCCGCGCTGGGCCGGGCGCCTGCAGGCGGCACTGCTGACGCTGGCGCCGGGCGAAACCCTGCTGTCGGCCGACAACCTCGACACCCTGCGGCGCGACAGCATTGCCAGCAAGGCCCTGCCGGGGCTGCAGGCGCTCGGCATCGCGCCGACACCGCTGGCAGCGGTGATGCCGCCGCATCTGGGTGCCGGCCCCGGCCGCGCCCGTTTCGACACCTACCGCGCCCGGCGCCACTGACTCCACAGGAGAGCACCATGCAGCTCGTGATCGGCAACAAGAACTACTCGTCGTGGTCCATGCGCGCAGGGGTGCTGATGGGCGCGCTGCACATCCCCTTCAGCGAGCTGAAGCTGCGCCTGGACTTCGCCCCCGACTCGCCATTTCATCGCGCGCTGGCCGCAATCAGCCCGGCCGGCAAGGTGCCGGTGCTGATGCTCGACGACGGCTTCGCGGTCTGGGACACGCTGGCGATCGCCGAGACGCTGGCCGAACTCTTCCCGCAGGCCGGCGTGTGGCCCGCGGACGCCCGCCAGCGCGCACGCGCACGCAGCATCTGCGCCGAGATGCACAGCGGCTTCACGGCCCTGCGCAGCCACTGCGGCATGAACATCGAAGCCGACCTCGCCGCCGTTGGCGCGCGCATCTGGGCCGAACAGGCGGCGGTGCGCAACGACGTCGCGCGCATCGAATCGATCTGGTCCGCCGCCCTGGCCCGCAGCGGCGGACCCTTCCTGTTCGGCGCCTTCGGTGCCGCTGACGCCTTCTACGCGCCGGTGGTGATGCGCTTGCGCAGCTACGCGCTGCCGATGTCCGACACCGCGCGCGCCTACGCCGGGCGCGTCGTCGCCCAGCCGGCGGTGGCGGCCTGGATCGCCGACGCGCTGGCCGAGCAGGACTTCATCGCCGACGACGAGCCTTACCGCCAGGCGCGCTGAGAGCCTGTGAAGATATGCATCATGCCCGCGTAGGCCCCCGCAGAGGGCCCAATCTAGGCGCGAAGCACAGCCGGGGTTGGGCCCCGGCGAAGCTTCGCAACGACGAGTGGGCCCTCTGCGGGGGCCTACCCGTAGGGCCGGGGTGGCCAAGGGCGCTGGCGGGTGTTGCGCCGCTTGCCCGGGCGGCGAGCCCGGGCCGCGCGTCGCGCCTACGCCAGCGCCCTTGGCCGCCCCGGCGCGGGCACGATTCATATTTTCACAGGCTCTGAGTCGCGGGCAGGGCGCGCGCCATGCAGGTCTACGAAGTCGGCGGCGCGGTGCGCGACGCGCTGCTCGGGCTGCCGGCGGGAGACCGCGACTGGGTGGTCGTCGGCGCCACGCCACAGCAGATGCTGGACGCCGGCTACACGCCGGTCGGCAAGGACTTCCCGGTCTTCCTGCATCCGCAGACACGCGAGGAGTACGCGCTCGCGCGCACCGAGCGCAAGAGCGCACCCGGCTACCACGGCTTCGTTTTCCAGGCCGCGCCGGACGTGACCCTGGAGCAGGACCTGGCGCGTCGCGACCTGACGATCAACGCCATCGCGCGGGCCGAGGACGGCACCCTGATCGACCCCTACGGCGGCCGGCGCGACATCGCCGCGCGCGTGCTGCGCCACGTCTCGCCGGCTTTTGCCGAAGACCCGGTACGGCTGCTGCGGGTGGCGCGCTTTGCCGCCAGGCTGCCCGACTTCAGCATCGCCGACGAAACCATGGTGCTGCTGCGCCGTCTGGTGGACGAAGGCGAGGTCGACGCCCTGGTGCCCGAGCGCGTCTGGCAGGAGTTCGCACGCGGCCTGATGGCGCAGCGCCCCGGCCGCATGCTGGAGGTGCTGCGCCGCTGCGGCGCGCTGGCGCGGCTGCTGCCCGAACTGGACCGGCTGTGGGGCGTGCCGCAGCGCGCCGAGCACCACCCGGAGGTCGACACCGGCGCCCACCTGCTGCTGGTGCTGGACCTGGCGGCACGGCTGCAGCAGCCGCTCGCGGTGCGCTGGGCGCTGCTGTGCCACGACCTCGGCAAGGGCACGACACCGACCGATCTGCTGCCGCGCCACCTGGGCCACGAGCAGCGCAGCGTGGCGCTGGCGCACGCCATCGGCGAGCGGCTGCGCGTGCCCTCTGACTGCCGCGAGCTGGCCGAGGTGGTCGCGCGCGAGCACGGCCACATCCACGCCAGCGCCGGCCTGGGCGCGGCGGCGCTGCTGCGCCTGCTGGAGCGCTGCGACGCGCTGCGCCGGCCCGAGCGCTTCGCCCTCGTGCTGCAGGCCTGCGAGTGCGACGCCCGCGGGCGCGGCGGCATGGCCGACCAACCCTACCCGCAGCGCGCACGCCTGAGCCGGGCGCTGGCCCTGGTGCAGGCGGTGGACGGCGCGGCGGTGGCGCAGGCGGCGATGGCGCAGGGCGCGCGCGGCCCGGCGGTCGGGCGCGCGCTGCAGACGGCGCGCGAAGCGGCGCTGGCCGCACTGGCTGCCACGCCCTGAGCGCCGGCCCTGAGCGCCAGCCCTGCCTGCACGCCGGGCGAGCGCCCGGAAGGTGCCCGGAAGGGGCGGGGAAGGCGCGGGGAAGGCGCGGGGAAGGGCCCCGCCCGCCCTACAGCAGCAGGCCTATGCCCATCGCGATGAAGCTCAGCAGCAGGCTGCTGGCCAGCGGCAGGTAGAGCTCGCGGCCGAACAGGCGCAGCGTGAAGTCGCCCGGCAGACGCCCCAGGCCGATCTTGTGCAGCCAGCCGCGCAGGCCGTTGAAGACCACGAGCGCGATCAGGAAGACGAACAGCCAGCGCATCGCCGCCTCGTCACAGCCGGTGGCTGCGGTCGCCACTGGCAAAGCCCAGCGCCTCGAACCACGGCCCCTTGACGAAGCCGATGGCCTTGAACAGCTCGCCCATCTCGTGCTCCTGGATCAGCTTGTGCGCCAGCGCGCGCGTGCGCAGATCGGCCGCCTCCAGCAGGGGCGCGATGCCGCAGTTCAGCAGAAAGTGGGCCTGCGAGCTGTAGCCCAGCAGCTCCAGCCCCGCGTCCTGCGCCGCCAGCGCGATGCCGGTGAAGTCGACGTGGGCGGTGATGTCCTTCTCGCCCACCTCCACCAGCGGATCGGCGTCGGCGCGGTGCGCGCGGTGGCACATCAGGGTGCCGCCGGTACGCTGCGGCAGCCAGTATTCGGCCTCAGGGAAGCCGTAGTCGATGAGGAAGATGGCGCCGCGCTGCAGCGCCGCAGCCAGGGTGCGGATCCAGGCCTGGGCCTGCGGGTGGATCTCGGTCACCGTGCCGGGCAGGAAATCGGCCTCCAGCGGCGGGCGCAGATCGGTCGCGCGGTCGGCCCAGGCCAGCGCAGCGTCGGCCACCGTCACCCCGCGCTCGAACCAGCGCTGGCCGTCGAAGTGCAACAGCTTGACCGGCATCGCGTCCAGCACCTCGTTGCCGACCAGCACGCCGCTGAAGGCCTCGGGCAGGCTGTCGTGCCAGACCACGCGCGCGCCATGGGCCGCCAGCCGCTGGCGCTGCTGGCCCTGCAGCGCACTCGAGAGCTCGACCACGTGGTAGGTCCGCAGCGTCGGCCCGAGTGCGGCCAGCAGCTCGGCGGCCAGGGCTCCGCTGCCGGCGCCGAACTCCCAGACCTCGTCGGTGCCGGTGGCCGCCAGCGCCTGCGCCAACTGCGCCGCCAGGGCGCGTCCGAACAGCGGCGAAAGCTCGGGCGCGGTGACGAAGTCGCTGCCCGGCGCCCCGTCCAGCGCCGGCATGCGGCCGAAGATGCGCTGCCCGCGCGCGTAGTAGCCCAGGCCGGGCTCGTACAGGGCAAAGCCCATGAAGCGGTCGAAGGGCCACCAGCCGCCGTCGGCAGCGATCGCGGCGGCCGCGGCAGCGGTGCCCGGCACGCTGTCCGGCACGGGTCGGCTGGCTACACTGGCGGACTTTTCGCGCATCGGCGCTGGATTGTAGAAAGCATGGCCGCTCCCCCTCGCACCGACCGCAGCCCGGACCGCCCGGTGGTCCTCGTCACCGGCGCCGCGCGCCGCCTCGGGCGCGCGATCGCGCTCAACCTCGCCGGCCGCGGCTGGAACGTCGCCGTGCACTACCGGGCCTCGGAAGCCGACGCGCGCCAGACCGTGCTGGCGGCGCAGGCGATGGGCGCGCGCGCCCAGGTCTTCGCCGCCGACCTCGCCGACGAGGCCGCCTGCCAGGCCCTGCTGCCGGCAGTGAAGAAGCACTTCGGGCGCGTCGACGCGGTGGTGAACAACGCCTCGCTGTTCGAGCACGACACGGTGGCCGACTTCAGCGTGGCGACGATGGAGCGCCACTGGCGCGCCAACACCGCGCCGGCCGTGCTGCTGGCGCGCGCGCTGCACGAGCAGGTCAGCGCCGCCGGCCATCCCAGCGGCAGCGGGGCGGTCGTCAACCTGCTCGACCAGAAGCTGTGGAACCCGAATCCCGACCACCTGAGCTACACCCTGAGCAAGGCCGCGCTGGAGGCCGCGACCACCCTGCTCGCGCAGGCGCTGGCGCCGCGCGTGCGCGTGTGCGGCGTGGCCCCCGGCATCACCCTGGCCTCGGGGCCGATGAGCGAGCAGGTCTTCGCGCAGGCGCACCGGCAGACCCCGCTCGGGCGCTCCTCGGAGCCCGCCGACGTCGCGCAGGCGGTGGCCTACCTGCTGGGCGCGCCGGCCGTCACCGGCACCACGCTGCTGGTGGACGGCGGCCAGCACCTGCTGCGCCAGCCGCGCGACCCGCTGTTCCTGAACCCCCCCGGCGACCCGCAAGCCCCATGCTGACCCTGCTGCAACACCCGCGGCTGATGGACTGCCGGCGGCTGTTCCTGCGCGACTACGAGGTCAGGATCAACATCGGCGTGCACGAGGCCGAGAAGCGCGGCGAGCAGCGGGTGCTGATCAACGTCGAGCTGTTCGTGCCGCTGGCCCTGTCCACCCCGACGCGCGACCAGCTGCACGAGGTGCTGGACTACGACTTCATCCGCCGCAGCATCGCCGAGCGCGTGGCGCGCGGCCACATTCACCTGCAGGAGACCCTGGTCGACGACGTGCTGGCGGCGATGCTGGCCCACCCCATGGTGCGTGCGGCGCGCGTGAGCACCGAGAAACCCGACGTCTACCCCGACTGCGACGCCGTCGGCGTCGAGGTCTTCGGCATCAAGGAAGGAATCTGATGTCCAGCGACCCGCGCAAGCAGGCCTTCGAGGACCGCAAGCTCGTCAAGCGCCTGTACCGCCAGGTCGGGCAGGCGATCGTCGACTACCGCATGATCGAGGCCGGCGACAAGGTCATGGTCTGCCTGTCCGGCGGCAAGGACAGCCACGCACTGCTGGACCTGCTGATCGGCCTGCGCGCGCGTGCGCCGGTGCCCTTCGAGCTGGTGGCGGTGAACCTGGACCAGAAGCAGCCCGGCTTCCCGGCCGAGGTGCTGCCCGCCTACCTGAAGCGAACAGGTGTGCCCTTCCACATCGAGAACCAGGACACCTACAGCATCGTCAAGCGCCTGGTGCCCGAGGGCCAGACCATGTGCAGCCTGTGCTCGCGCCTGCGCCGCGGCATCCTGTACCGGGTGGCGGGCGAGCTGGGGGCGACCAAGATCGCCCTCGGTCACCACCGCGACGACATCGTCGTCACCCTCTTGATGAGCATGTTCTTCGGCGGCCGCATGAAGAGCATGCCGCCCAAGCTGGTGAGCGACGACGGCCGCAACGTCGTCATCCGCCCGCTGGCCTACGTGGCGGAGACCGACATCGAGCGCTTCGCGGCGCTGCGCGAGTTCCCCATCATTCCCTGCTCGCTGTGCGGCAACCAGCTCAACCTGCAGCGCGTGCAGGTGCGCGCCATGCTGCGTGAATGGGAGCGCCAGTACCCCGGTCGCACCGACAACATGTTGCGCGCGATGTGCACCGTCGTGCCCTCGCACCTGGCGGACCGGAAACTCTATCCCTTCGAGACCATCCAACCCACCGGCGTGGCCGACCCGCAGGGCGACCGCGCCTTCGACCCCGACGACGAGCCCGGCACGGCGGCCCCCGAGTCCTCGCCCGAGGCGCTGCGCTGGGCCGGCGACGAGGCCCACGAAGCCACTGAAACCCAGGAGGGCAGACCATGAGACGCTGGATCGCCGCGGCCCTGGCTACGCTCCTGCTGGCTGCGCTCGGCGGCTGCGCGGTGCTCAACACCGTCTACGCCGACCTCTCGACCTGGGGCGACTGGCCGGCGGGCCGCAGCGGCGGCAGCTACGCCTTCGACCGCCTGCCCTCGCAGCAGAGCGACCCGCAGGCCGCGGATCGGCTCGAGGCGGCGGCGCGCCCGGCGCTGGAGAAGGCCGGCCTGCGCCCCGTCGCGGCGGGCGAGAGGCCCGATTTGCTGGTGCAGCTGGCGCTGCGCACCACGCGCAGCGCCTTCGACCCCTGGGACGACCCGCTGTGGTGGCGCGGCGGCTTCGGCCACTACCGCCTCGGCTGGGGCGGTCCGATGTGGGCGCTGGGCGCGCGCTGGGATTCGCCGCGCTACGAGCGCCAGGTGGCGCTGCTGCTGCGCGACGCCGCCAGCGGCAAGCCGCTGTTCGAGGCGCGCGCCGCCAACGAAGGCAGCACCGGCGCCAGCGACGCCGTGCTGCAGGCGCTGTTCCAGGCCACGCTGATCGACTTCCCGCGCCACGGAAGCAACCCGCGCACGGTGCGCATCGCGCTGCCTTGAACCTGCGCTGAACCTGCGTTGAAGCCGCGGCGCTCCCAGGCAGCCTGGGGTCCGGGTTCAATCCGCCGCCACCAACGCCAGCGCGCGCAAGTCCTCCTCCCAGCCCGCCAGGCGCTGGCGCAGCTGCTGGCGCTGGGCGGCGCTGGCGCTCGCGTGCAGGCGCGCCAGGGTCTCGCAGTTGTGGCTGCGCCAGCGCGCCTGCAGCACCGCCACCTGCGCATCGGCCGGCTGCAGCAGGGTCTGCAAGGCCAGTTGCAGGGTGCCCAGCCGGGCCGTGGCGTCGGCCTGGGCGTGCGCGCGCCGCAGCTCGGCCAGGAAGCGCTGCTGGCGCCGCTCGCGGTCGGCGAGCCAGGCGGCAGCGTCCATCGGCGATGCCGTCAGCCGCTGCCCCAGCAGGCTGCGCTGGGCCTCGCTCAGCGTGCCGTAGACCTGCTCGGCACGCTCGACCGCGTGCTCCAGCGCCGCCGCCGCACGCGCGCGGACATCGGCCGGCGCGCGCTCGCGCCGCTCGTCCGCGAGCCGGCTCGCCAGCTCGGCCGCCAGCCGGTCCAGCTGCGCCGGGCGCAGCGCGGGCAGCCAGTCGGCCGCTGCCGGCAGGCCCTGCTGCAGCATCGTGGCCCAGCGCTCGCGCAGCACGCCATCCCAGCGGCAGACCTCGTCGGCGCCCACCTCGCCCGCGGCGCGGTCGCGCCAGCCGGCAAGCCAGCGCGCATCCTCCGCCAGGCGCGTGCTGCGGTGCCAGGCGAACCACTGGCCGAGCCGCGCGCGCGCGTCGGCCTCCTGCACGCTGTCCAGGTCCAGGTAGCCGTCCAGCCACCAGACCACGAGCGCGGGGCCGTTGGCATAGCTCAGGCGCAGCAGGCTGCAGGCGCTGATGGCAGCGAGCGCGATGCCGATAATCAGCGCTTTGACGGTGGAAGACAGACGCATGGCTTTGAACGTGATCATCATGGCCGCCGGCAAGGGTACGCGCATGAAGTCTGCCCTGCCCAAGGTCTTGCACCGGCTCGGCGGGCGCAGCCTGCTGCAGCACGTGCTCGACGCCGCCGCCGGGCTGGGCACGACGCACACCGTGGTGGTGGTCGGCCACGGCGCCGAGGCGGTGCGCGCCGCGGTCGGCGAGCAGGGCCGCTGCGTGCTGCAGCAGCCTCAGCTCGGCACCGGCCACGCGGTGCAGCAGGCGATCCCGGAGCTGGCGCCCACCCATCCGACCACCCTGGTGCTCAACGGCGACGTGCCGCTGATACGCCCCGCCACCGCCGCCGCGCTCGCCGCGGCCTGCGGCGGCGAGCGGCTGGCGCTGCTGACCATCGATCTGCCCGACCCGCACGGCTACGGCCGCATCCTGCGCGAGGGCGATCGGGTGACCGGCATCCGCGAGCAGAAGGACGCCAGCGCCGCCGAGCTCGCCATCCACGAGGTCTACACCGGCATGATGGCCGCGCCGACGGCGGCGCTGGCGCGCTGGGTGGCGGCGCTGAAGGACGAGAACGCGCAACGCGAGTACTACCTGACCGACATCGTGGCGATGGCGGTCGCCGAGGGGGTGCCGGTGGTCGCCTGCGCGGCGCCCGAGGACACCGAGGTGCTGGGCGTGAACAGCCCGCTGCAGCTCGCCGACCTGGAGCGCCGGCTGCAGCGGCGCCACGCGCTGGCGCTGCTGGAAGCCGGGGTGCGGCTGGCGGACCCGGCGCGCTTCGACCAGCGCGGCACGCTGGTGTGCGGCAGCGACGTCGAGATCGACGTCGGCTGCGTGTTCGAAGGCCGGGTCGAGATCGGCGACGGGGCGCGCATAGGCGCCCATTGCGTGGTCAAGGACGCCGTCATCGGCGCCGGCGCGCAGATCCATCCCTATACCCACATCGACGGCGCACAGGTCGGTGCCGACGCCCTGGTGGGGCCGTTCGCGCGCCTGCGCCCGGGCGCGCGGCTGGGCGCGCAGGTCCACATCGGCAACTTCGTCGAGGTCAAGAACGCCAGCCTGGCGGACGGTGCGAAGGCCAACCACCTCGCCTACCTGGGCGACGCCACGGTCGGCGCGGGGGTGAACTTCGGCGCCGGCAGCATCACCGCCAACTACGACGGCGCGAACAAGCACCGCACCACCATAGGCGCGGATGTGCACGTCGGCAGCAACTGCGTGCTGGTGGCGCCGGTGACGCTGGGCGAGGGCGCCACCATAGGCGGCGGCTCGACGATCACCGAGGACGTGGCGCCCGGCACGCTCGCGCTGGCACGCGGCCGGCAGACCCAGATCGAGGGCTGGACGCGGCCGCGCAAGGCTGCCAAGCCCTGAACCCGCGCTGATCCGGCACTGACCCGGCGCTGATCCGGCGCTGATCAGCCGTCCATCGGGCGCTGAACGAACGCTGATCGGGTGCTGATCGGGTGCTGATCAGAGCGCCAGCGCCGCCAGCGGCTGCGGCGGCGCGATCAATCGGCCCTGCATCACCGGGCAGCCGTGGGCGATCAGCCAGTCGCGCTGGGCCGCGGTCTCCACGCCCTCGGCGATCACTTCGATCGCCAGCGCTTGCGCCAGCTGCAGCAGGGCCAGCGCCACCGCCTGCGCGACGGCGTCGCCCGGCAGCTCGGTGACGAAGCCGCGGTCCAGCTTCAGCCGGTCCAGCGGCAGCCGGCGCAGACAGGCCAGCGATCCGTGGCCGGCGCCGAAGTCGTCGATCGCGATCCGCACGCCCAGGGCGCGCAGCCGGCGCAGGGTCTGCAGCGCGCTGCCGAGGTCGTCGCTCAGCAGCTGCTCGGTGAGTTCGAGCTCCAGCAGCGCGCCCGCCACGCCGGCCTCCTGCAAGGCCTGCTGGACGCTGGCGACGAAGTCCGGCGCCTGGAACTCGGCGGCCGAGACGTGGACCAGCACCGGCACCGGCGGCCGGCCGGCGCGCTGCCAGCCGCGCGCCGCGTCCAGGGCCCGCCGCAGGGCGATGCGGCCGATCGGCCCCATCAGGCGCTGCGCCTGCGCAACGGCGAGGAACTGCCCCGGCTCGACCAGGCCCAGCTTGGGGTCGCGCCAGCGCAGCAAGGCCTCGACCGCGCACAGCTCGCCGGCCGGAAGCCGGCGCACCGGCTGGAAGTGCAGCTCGAAACCGTCGGCGCGCAAGGCCTGGGCGAGCCGGCTCTCGGTCTGCAGGTCGTCCCAGGCGTGCTGCGCCATGCCGGGCTCGAAGAAGCGCACCGCCGCGCGACCGGTCAGCTTGGCGGCGTACATCGCGGTGTCGGCGTGCTGCAGCAAGGTGTCGGCGTCGCCGCCGTCGCCAGGGTGGCAGGCGACACCGATCGAGGGCGTGACCGAGATCGCGACGCCGCCGATCTCGACCTCGGCCTGCACCGCCGCCAGCAGGCGCTGCGCCAGCGCCGCCACCTCGTCGTGCGACCGCGCGCTGCCGAGCAGGACCAGGAACTCGTCGCCGCCGAAGCGCGCCACCTCGTCGCCGGCACCCAGCGCGGCGCCTATGCGCTGCGCCACCGTGCACAGCAGGCGGTCGCCGGCCAGGTGGCCGAGCGAGTCATTGACGCGCTTGAAGTGGTCCAGGTCGACGAACAGCAGCGCCAGTCCCTCGGCCCCGGGAGCCGCCAGCCGCTGCTGCAGCCGCTGCATGAAGCTGCTGCGGTTGGCCAGGCCGGTGAGCGCGTCGTGCTCGGCCAGGTGGCGGATGCGCGCCTGCGCCGCGAGCTGGGCGCGCTGGTCGCGCAACAGCGCCATGCGCAGCCGCACGCCGTCGCGCTCCAGGGTGCGGACCCGGCACTCGACCGGGATGCGGCTGCCGTCGCGGTGCAGCACCACGCTGTCGTAGCTGATCTCGGCGCCCGAGAGCATCACCTCGCGCGCGCGCGCCTGCTGGTCGGGGGCGATGAAGTCCAGCGTCGGCCGCCCGCGCATGTCCTCCAGGCGCAGGCCCAGCAGCGCCAGCAGCGGCGGGTTGGCGTCGGTGATGAAGCCGTCGCGGTGGAACACGATGCCCTCGGCGCTCGCGTGCATGAAGCGCGCCAGACGCTCCTCGCTCTCGCGCAGCGCACGCTCGGCCTCGCGGTGGCGCGTGATGTCGGCGATGAGCACGAAGGCGCCTATCGCCCGCCCGCCCTGCAGGTGCGGCACCAGGTTGACCTCGATCACGCGCCGGCTGCCATCGGCGTCCTGCAGCTCGCGCTCGTAGGCGGCGCTGCGATGTTCTTCCAGCGCGATGCGCACGTGGGGCTGGATCTGTGCGTTCGCCTGCTCACCGATGATGTCCACCACCTGCCGGCCCAGCAGCTCCGAGGCCGACGCGTGGCCGAAGATGCGCGCATACCCTTCGTTGGCGAACAGGCAACGGTTGTCGGCACTCTCGAAGTAAGCGATCGCTACCGGAACATTGTCGGCCAGCAGCCGCATTCTCTCCAGTTCCGCCTGAACCACAGCGAGATCCGGCAGGCCGCCACGCGAGTTCATGTCCGCCCCCGATCCGCCACCTCGGCGGCCAGGCACAGGTCGGCCCAGGCCTTGGCCTTGTCCGCCGGGCTGCGCAGCAAATAGGCCGGGTGGTAGCTCACCACCAGCGGCACCCCATGCCAGTCGTGCACGCGGCCGCGCAGGCGGCCGATCGGCTCCTCGCTGTCCAGCAAGGTCTGCACCGCGAAGCGACCCAGGGCGAGCAGGATGCGCGGCTGCACGAGCGCGATCTGGCGCGCCAGGAAGGGCTGGCAGCGCGCCAGCTCCTCGGCGCCGGGGTTGCGGTTGCCCGGCGGCCGGCACTTCAGGGTGTTGGCGATGTAGACCTGGCGCGCCGGGTCCGCGCCGCCGCTGGCGCGCGTCAGGTCCAGCGCCGCCAGCATGCGGTCCAGCAGCTGGCCGGCCGGACCGACGAAGGGCTCGCCCTGGCGGTCCTCCTGCTCGCCCGGCGCCTCGCCCACCACCATCCAGTGCGCACGCTCGGCGCCGACACCGAACACCGGCTGGCGCCGCGTTGCGTGCAGGCCGCAGGCGGTGCAGGCCGCCACCGCCGCGCGCAGCTGCGGCCAGTCCAGCGCCGCGGCGGCGTCGGTCTGCGCCAGCCGGGCTGGCGACGGCGCGTCCGCCGGCGCCGCCGGCGCCGCCAGTGCGGCGGGCGCAGCGGGCGCGGCGGGCGCGAACTGGATCGCGTCCGGGGCGGCGTCCGCCGCCGGCCGCGCCACAGGCGTCGGCCGAACTGGCGCAGGCAGCGTGTCGGCGTCCGCCAGCACCGGCAGCGGCGGCGACCACAGGCGCAGGCCCATGGCGCGCAGCATGGCGTGCTGGGACTCAGTCCAGGCCATGGTCGGCCAGGGCCAGGCGCATCACCAGCGCGTCCTCGCGCTCGCCGGGCGCCGGGTAGTAGCCACGGCGGCGCCCGACCTCGCAGAAGCCGTGGCGCCGGTACAGCGCCAGCGCGCGCGCGTTGCTCGGCCTGACCTCCAGCCACAGGGTGGGCAGCGCGAGGCGCCGGCAGTCGTCCTCCAGCCGCCGCATCAGCAGGTCGGCCAGGCCCTGGCCCTGCGAGGGCGGGCGCACCGTCAGGTTGAGCAGGTGCATCTCGTCGACGCCGATCATCGCCACCCGGTAGCCGAGCAGGGCGCCGGCCTCATCGAGCGCGAGCTCGGTTTCGTAGCCCGCAACCAGCGAATCGACGAAGGCGCCGCGCGACCAGGGGTAGGCATAGCAGCGCTGCTCGACCGCCATCACCGCGTCCAGATCGTCCAGCCGCATCGGCCGGCAGCGCGGGTGCAGCTCGGTCAGCATGAAGCCGCCTTCGCCGCGCGCTCGGCACTGCGCTCGGCACTGGTCAGGGCCACCTTGTCGCGCAGATAGACCGGCAGCGCCTGCGCGGCGTCGACCGCCTCGCCGCGCCGCCACGCCGATTGCGCCAGGCGCAGCAAGGCGCCCGGCCGGTCCTGCATGCGCTCGTGGGTGGCGGCGCCGGTGCGCGGCCAGCGATCGCCGAAGGCCGCCGCCGCATCGCCGGCGATGCGCAGCGGCGGCGCCGCGTGCCAGCACGCCGCCAAGGCCTCCAGGGTGTAGAGCGCGGGGCCGGTCTCGGCCTGCCAGAAGGACTCGCCCGCACGCCGGTAGCAGCCGGCGTAGAGCTCGCCCATGCGCGCGTCCAGCGCCACCCAGACCGGCGTGTCGTCGCGCCAGGGGCTGTCCTCGGCCCAGACCGCGAGGTCGTCCAGCGCCAGCAGCGGGCAGCCCAGGCCGAAGGCCAGCCCCTGCGCCACCGCACAGGCGCCGCGCAGGCCGGTGAAGGCGCCCGGCCCGGCACCGAAGGCGATGGCGTCCAGCGCCATGTCCGCCAGCCCGGCCTGTGCAAGCACGGTCTGTACCGCCGGCAGCAGCTGCACCGAGGCCTGGGCGCCGCCCGGCCCGGTCCAGCGCGCCGTGCCCGCAGGCCCGCAGGCGGCGACCGCCACCGTCTCGGTGGCGCTGTCCAGGACCAGCAGCGCTTCGGCCATCGCGAAAGTGTAGTCGTGCCATCATCCCCGCCATGGGTGGACAGAGGGCCGGCAAGCTGCGGCGCGCAAGGGCATGGCGACGCTGGCCGCGCGGGCTCGTCGTCCGCGCCGCCTGGGTCGCCTGGGCCGCCTGGGCCACCGCCAGCGCGGCCTGGGCAGTCGGCTCCGGGCTGCCGCCCGAAGTCGCCCAGGCCTTGCAGCGCGCGCGGGTGCCGGAGTCGGCGCTCGCGGTGGTGATCGAGGAAGCGGGCAGCGGTCGCCCGCTGCTCTCGGCGCAGGCCCACACGCCGGTCAACCCGGCCTCGCTGGCCAAGCTGCTGACCACTTACGCGGCGCTGGATCGGCTCGGCCCGGCCTGGACCTGGCGCACCCCGGTGTGGCTGGACGGGACGCTGCGCGATGGCGTGCTCGAGGGCTCGCTGGTGATCCAGGGCCGTGGCGACCCCACCCTGGTGCTGGAGCGGCTGTGGCTGCTGCTGCGCCGCCTGCAGGCGCTCGGACTGCGCGAGATCCGGGGCGACATCGTGCTCGACCGGCGCGCCTTTGAGCTGCCCCCGCATGCGCCCGCCGCCTTCGACGGCGAGCCGCTGCGGCCTTACAACGTGGGGCCGGACGCCCTGCTGCTGAACTACAAGTCGCTGCTCTACCGCTTCGCGCCAGACCCGGCGCGCGCTCGCGTGCGCGTGACCCGGCTGCCCGCACTGGACGCGCCCGCGATCGAACTTCCGCTCACGGACGGCCCCTGCAGCGACTGGCGCAGCGGCCTCAAGGCCAGCTTCGACGGCACGGGCATGCGATTCGCCGGCAGCTACCCGGCGTCCTGCGGCGAGCAGCAATGGCCGATCGCCGACCCCGACCCCGACAGCTATAACGCGCGCCTGCTGGCCAGCCTGTGGCGCGAGATGGGCGGCGTGCTGAGCGGGCGCGTGCGCGAAGGCGTGGCGCCGGGGGCGCGCCCGCCCGACCTGGAGGCGGTCTCGCCGCCGCTGGCCGAGGTGGTGCGCGACATCAACAAGTTCAGCAACAACCTGATGGCGCAGCAGCTCTTCCTGAGCCTGGCACTGGCACAGTCGGCGCCGGCCAGCTTCGAGGCTGCGCGCGCGCTGATGGACGAGTGGCTGCGCAGCCATCTCGGCGAGCTGGCGCAGCCGCTGCGGGTGGACAACGGCGCCGGACTGTCGCGCGAGGCGCGCATCACCGCCGCCGCGCTGGCACGGCTGCTGCAGCAGGCCTGGAGCAGTCCGGTGATGCCCGAGCTGATGGCCTCGCTGCCGGTGACGGGGCTGGACGGCACGCTGCGGCGCGCACGCGAAGGCATAGGCCGTGCGCACCTGAAGACCGGCTCGCTGCGCGACGTCGCCGGCGTCGCCGGCTGGGTGCTGTCCGACAGCGGCCGGCGCTACGTGCTGGTGGCCATCATCCACCACGAGCAGGCACAGGCGGCGCGCCCGGCGCTGGACGCGCTGCTGCGCTGGGCACGCGCCGATGCACCGGCGCGCTGAGCCCAGCGCCACGTGACTCGATCCAGACCCGCTCTAGAACGGGTTGTTGCGCACGCGGCTGACCGCCAGCGAGCCGAGCCGGCTCTGCGCCGCGTAACCCATGCGCAAGGTGTCGGCCC
This sequence comes from Pseudomonadota bacterium, assembly GCA_963205525.1. The sequence goes on from CAUJJP010000092.1 coordinate 15,964, forward strand.
AGAGCCAGCTCACTGCATCGGCGCCGCTGACCAGGGTCTTGTTGCTGCAGTCCGGCAGCGCCGCGCTGCAGGCGGCGTCCTTCGCGTTGTTGAGGGCGAAGCTGCCCGGCGACTTGACCATCGCCTGCACCATCTCGTCGGCCAGCACCAGACCGACGAATCGGCCATCGTTGAGCACGTCCACGCGCAGGCCGGTGTTCAGCGCCGTCGTCAGCGCGCTCAGCAGCGCCGCCCGGTCGGTATCGGTGTTGGCTGCCTTCTGCGCCAGCGCATAGGGCGTAAGGCCGATGTCGGGCACCGTGGAGACGACCACCCGCGCCCCCGCCTCGACGAGCCGGTTGACCTGCGCGGCGAGCTGCTCACCGCGGTCGCGCGCCTGCGTCAGCAGGGCGTCGCGGCCGAGGTCCGGGAACTGCGCGTAGAGGTCGAGCACGTCGTTCGCCCCCACCAGCACCGTCACCAGGGTGCGGCCGGCGAAACCGGTGCCGGCGAGCTGGGCGTCGATCTGGGTCGCCAGATCGGCCACCCGGGCGCCGGCCTGCGCGCGCATGAAGGCCTGCGGCGACGCGACGTTTGAGGGGTTGCACTCGGCGAACACGAAACCGTAGACGCTGGCCACCGACTGCACCCAGATCGGCTGCGCCGCACAGTCCAGGCTGTTGTCGTCCTTGCGCACGTTGACCGCGTACTTGCGCCCATCGGCGGTGAGCACGCTGCTCTCGTCGCCGAAGACGATCACGCGCTCGGCGTCGAAGGGGTCGATCTGCGAGGTGCCGCCACCGCAGGCGGCCAGCAGCAGCGCCGCCAGCGAAGCGGCCAGCAGGGCGGCCCGCGGCCGGCGCCGCATCGACAGGAATCCAGGAAAGCTCATCGTTTCTCCACGTCCGCCAGGCGGACGGCGTGTGGTCAGGCGGCGGCCCGGCGCAGGCGGTCGGCGACCGCGGCCCAGTCCGGCTGCGCTGGCGGCGCCTCGATCCAGATCTCGGTCGCGCCGCCGGCGTCCAGCGCCCGCAGCACCGCGAACAGCTCGTGCGCCGCGGCCGGCGCCTGCTGCGGCATGGCCCGGAAGGCCGCCGCAGCGGGTGCCGAAAGCAGGCTGCGCGAATATACCGCCACCCCGCGCAGGCGCTGCGGCGCAGCCTGGGCGAGCGCGGCGCGCAGGGCGGGGGCATCGTCGAACAGGCGCACGCGCGCGCTCGGCGCGTAGTGCGACTCCAGGGTTCCGGAGGCGCGCGGGCGGCCGGCGTCGGGCGCGGCCAGCGGCGCTCCGAGCACAGATTCGATCTCGGACGCGAGCACGCTGCCCGGGCGCAGCAGGGCCGGCGCCCCGGCGCTGCAGTCGACGATGGTGGACTCAATGCCCAGCGTGCAATCGCCGCCGTCCAGCACCAGGAGCTCGGGGCCGAACTCCTGCCCCACGTGGGCGGCGCGCGTCGGGCTGACACGGCCGAAGCGGTTCGCGCTCGGCGCCGCTAGCCCAGGGACGCCGGCCGCCGCCGCGGCGCGCAGCAGCGCCTGCGCCACCGGGTGCGCCGGGCAGCGCAGGCCTATGCTGTCCTGGCCACCGGCGGCAGCGGCGCCAACGCCGGGGCGTCGGGGCAGGATCAGGGTCAGCGGCCCGGGCCAGAAGCGCGCCATCAGCGCCTGCGCCTGCGCGCCAGGTGTGGCGCAGAAATGGAGTGCGGCGTGTGCATCGGCCACGTGCACGATCAGCGGGTGATCCGCCGGCCGGCCCTTGGCGGCGAAGATGGCGGCCACCGCCGCGTCCTCGTCGGCGCGTGCAGCCAGGCCGTAGACGGTCTCGGTGGGAAAGGCCAGCAGGCGGCCGGCCGCCAGTTCGCGCGCGGCCTGGGCCTGCGCGGCCGGATCGCTGCCGTCGAGCACGGGCATGCGCGAACCTACGGCGGCGGCAGGCCGAGCAGCGCGCAGGCCTGCTGCGCCGTCGCCCGCGCCTGGTCGGCGCTGGCGCCGACCAGGGTCAGATGCCCCATCTTGCGGCCAGGCCGCGCCTGCGCCTTGCCGTACAGGTGCAGCCGGGCGCCCGGCAGGGCGAGCACGGCAGCCCAGTCGGGGCTGCGCGGCGGCCGGTCTGCACCGTCGGCGAACCAGAGATCGCCCAGCAGGTTGAGCATCACGGCCGGCGAGTGCTGGCGCGGCATGGGCAGCGGCAGCCCGGCCAGCGTGCGCACCTGCAGGTCGAACTGCGAGAGGTCGCAGGCATCGATGCTGTAGTGGCCCGAGTTGTGCGGCCGCGGCGCCATCTCGTTG
>CAUJJP010000093.1 GCA_963205525.1 Pseudomonadota bacterium
AACCGAACGGCGACAGGGCACGCCTGCCCTGCCGTTCGGTTTTTTATTGACAGAATCAGCCTCTAGCGCTTACCCATCAAGCGCAAACGGCTATCGAATCAGGAGTAACCACCATGTTGGACACAGACATCAGGCAACAACTCGCCAGCTATCTGGAGCGCGTACAGCAGCCGTTCGAGATGGTGGCGACCCTGGGCGACGACGCCAAATCCGCCGAGCTGCGCGAGCTGCTGGAGGAAATCGCCAGCGTGCGCGCCGACAAGATCCAGCTCCGCACCGACGGGCAGGACAAGCGCGTGCCGTCGTTCACCCTGGCGCGACCGGGCAGCGGCACGCAGCTGCGCTTTGCCGCCATCCCGATGGGGCATGAATTCACCTCGCTGAGCCTGGCGCTGCTGTGGACCGGCGGCCACCCGCCCAAGGTGGAGCCGGACGTGCTGGAGCAGATCAAGGCACTGGACGTGGAGCAGGAGTTCGAGGTCTACATGAGCCTGTCCTGCCACAACTGCCCGGACGTGGTGCAGGCGCTCTCGCTCATCAGCATCTACAACCCGCGCATCAAGACCACCATCATCGATGGCGGCATGTTCCAGCAGGAGATCGAGGCGCGCGAGATCATGGGCGTGCCCGCCGTGTTTTCGGGCGGCCAGATGTTCCACAGCGGCCGCATCTCGCTGGAGGAGATCCTGCAGAAGCTGGACACCGGTGCCGCCCGGCGTGACGCTGCCAAGCTCAGCGCCAAGGCGCCGTTCGACGTGCTGGTGGTCGGTGGCGGCCCGGCCGGTGCGGCGGCGGCCATCTACGCCGCGCGCAAGGGCATCCGCACCGGCGTGGTGGCCGAACGCTTTGGCGGTCAGGTCAACGACACCATGGAAATCGCCAACTACCCCGGCATCCCCGAAACCAACGGCCCCGCCTACGCCGCCGCGCTGGAGCAGCATGTGCGCCAGTACGAAGTCGACATCATGAACGCGCAGCGCGTGGCCGCGCTGGTGCCGGCGGCGCAGCCGGGTGGCCTGATCACGGTGAAACTCGACAACGGCGGCCAGCTGCAAAGCCGCAGCGTCATCCTGGCCACCGGCGCGCGCTGGCGCAACGTGAACGTGCCGGGCGAGCAGGAATACAAGACCAAGGGCGTGGCCTACTGCCCGCACTGCGACGGCCCGTTGTTCAAGGGCAAGGACGTGGCGGTGATCGGCGGCGGCAACTCCGGCGTCGAAGCCGCCATCGACCTCGCGGGCGTGGTGCGCCATGTCACGGTGCTGGAGTTCCTGCCCGAGATGAAGGCCGACGCGGTGCTGATCCGCAAGCTCAGGAGCCTGCCCAACGTCAGCATCCACACCAACGCCCAGACCACTGAAATCACCGGCGCGAACGGCCGCGTCAACGGCCTGAACTTCAAGCACCGCGCCGACGGCAGCGATGCCCGGGTGGAGCTGGAAGGCGTGTTCGTGCAGATCGGCCTGGTGCCCAACACCGAGTGGCTGGGCGACACCGTCGAGCGCAGCCGGTTCGGCGAAATCGTGGTCGACGCGCGTGGCGCCACCAACGTGCCCGGCGTGTTCGGTGCCGGCGACTGCACCACCGTGCCCTACAAGCAGATCGTGGTGGCCGCCGGCGCCGGCTCCACCGCCGCGCTGAGCGCCTTCGACTACCTGATCCGTACCCCGGCGCCCGCGCCCGAAGGGTCGCAGGCCGTGACCGCCTGACGGCCGGCCGGCACGACGTTCAAGCCCGCGGCGTCCCGCGGGCTTTTTCGTGCCGGCACGCCCGGCTCATGGCCGCGAGCGCGGCAGCGCGTCGAGCCGCTCGGCCACCTGCGCGCGGTCGCGCGCATCGCGGGCACGCTGCAGATACAAGCTCAGGTCGGCCTGCGCGCGCTCGGTCTGACCCAGCTCGGCCAGCGCCAGCCCGCGCTCGCGGTATTCATCCCAGGCTTCGGGCAGCAACGTCACCAGCCGATCCTGCACCTGCACCAGGCGCGTCCAGTCGCGCTGCGTGCGGTGGATCTGCTGCAGGTTGCGCAGCATGCGCGCCAGGATCTGGCGCCGGCTGGCCGGGCGCAGATGCATGGCCAGCGGCAGCGCCTGCTGCGGCTGCGGCTGCCATTCGTCAAGACGGGCGCGCAGCTCCACCAGGCTCAGCGACTGGCCGGTGAACGGATCCAGCACCACCAGCCCTTCGGGCAGCTCGACCTGCATCAGAAAATGCCCCGGAAAGCCCACCCCCTGCGCCGCCAGCCCCAGGCCCTGGGCCAGCTCCAGCCACAGCACGGCCAGCGAGATCGGGATGCCGCGCCGCGTGTGCAGCACCCGGTGCAGGTAGCTGTTGTCCGGGTGGTGGTAGTCGTTGAGGTTGCCGCCGAACCCCAGCTCCTCGAAGAAGAAGCGGTTCAGCCCGCGCAGGCGCTCGATCACCCCGGCGCCGCGCGCCACCTGCCGTTGCAGGCGCCCGGCCAGCCGATCCACCTCGTCAAGCACCTGCTGCACGTCGAGCCCGGGATCGGCGTCCTGCGCCAGACAGGCCGCGGCCTCCAGCAGCGGCAGGCCCTCGTCGCGCTGCACCAGCGCGGCGAAGTACGCCAGCGGCGTGGGAACGGACAGATCAACGCGCATGACGCTCTTGTAAGGGCGCGCGGCCTGCCGCGTCAATGCCGTCCATCAAGCGCGCATCAGCGCCGCAACAACTGCCGCAGGCGCACCCCGCTGGCCGCCAGCGCGCCAAAGTAGATCAGCGCCGCCGCCACGATGCAGCCCGCCAGCAGGCCGGCTCGCGGCAGCGCCGCCAGGCCCAGCCAGTCGAAATGCTGCGCGCCCCACCGCAAAAAGGCGCTCATCAGCAGCGTCGCGCCCAGCACCTGGGCGCCAAACACGCCCCAGCCGCGCGTCGGCCGAAAGCTGCCGCGGCGGATCAGCCCGGCCAGCAGCCAGCCGGCATTGACCAGCGCGCCCAGGCCGATCGACAGGGTCAGCGCCGCATGCTGCAGCAGCGGCACGAAGATCGCGTTCAGGATCTGCGTCAACACCAGCACCACCACCGCGATCTTCACCGGCGTGCGGATGTCCAGGCTGGCGTAGTAGCCCGGCGCCAGCACCTTCACTGCCACCAGCCCCAGCAGACCGACGCCATAGCCGGCCAGCGCCAGCGCCACCCGCTGCACGTCCTCTGCGGCAAACCGACCGTGGTGAAACAGCGTGGCGATCAGCGGCGTGCCGAACACCAGCAGCGCCGCCGCGCAGGGCAAGGCCAGCAGCAGCACCAGGCGCAGGCCCCAGTCCAGCATCTGGGAGTAGCGCGCTTCGTCGCCGCTGGCGCGCGCCGCCGCCAGCTGCGGCGTCAGCACCACCCCCAGCGCCACGCCCAGCAAGGCGGTCGGAAACTCCATCAGGCGGTCGGCATACCACACCCAGGTGACGCTGCCGGCCGCCAGGTACGAGGCGATCTGCGTGTTGATCAGCAGCGACAGCTGCGCCACCCCCACCCCCAGCAGCGCCGGCAGCATCAGCCGCAGCACCTGGCGCACGCCGGCATCGCGCCAGGCCGAGCGCAGGCGCGCGGGCCGCAGGCCGATGCGCGGCAGCAGGCCCCGCCGCTTCAGCGCCGGCACCTGCACACCC
>CAUJJP010000094.1 GCA_963205525.1 Pseudomonadota bacterium
CGGGAAGAGGTCGAAGATCCACGCCAGACTCGCGGCGTCGAGCGCACCGGCATTCGGTGCCGAGCGCGCCGCGAGCACCATGTTCTCCTGCACCGTGAGGTCGCTGAAGATGCCCATGGTCTCGGGCACGTAGGCGATGCCGAGCTGCGCGATCTGCGGCGTCTGCAGCGCCGCGATGGCCTGGCCGCGGAAACTCAGCTCGCCGCGGCTGGCCGGGTTCAGCCCCATCACGGTGCGCAAGGTGGTGGTCTTGCCGGCGCCGTTGCGGCCCAGCAGCATGGTCACCTCGCCCTCTGGCACCTCCAGGTCCACCCCGTGCAGGATGTGGTAGGCGCCGATGTGGGTGTGCACGCCGGCCAGGCGCAGCACCGGCGCGGCGGCGGCGACGGCGGCGGATCGGGGTTCGGTGCGGCTCACGCGCCTTCCTCCGCCGCCAGCCCCAGGTAGGCCTGCTGGACCACCGGGCTGGCGATCACGGTCGCCGGCTCGCCGTCGGCCACCAGGCGGCCGTTGTGCAGCACGATGATGCGGTCCGAGAGTTCGCGCACCACGTCCATCTTGTGCTCGACGAGCAGGATGCAGCGGTCGCGGCGCGCCTTCAGGGCACGGATCAGGTCCAGGATCACCGGCACGTCGTCCACGCTCATGCCTGCGGTGGGTTCGTCGAACATGTAGACCTTGGGGTCCAGCGCCATCAGCAGCGCCACTTCGAGCTTGCGCTGGTCGCCGTGCGGCAGCGCCGCCGCCGGCTGGTCCAGCTTGTCGCCCAGCGCCACCTGCTGCGCCAGCGCCGCCGCCTCGTCCAGCCAGGACTTGCGGTCCAGCCACACGCGCAGCATCTCCAGGCCGCCGCCGCAGCGCGCCTGCACCGCCAGGCGCACGTTTTCGAGCACGCTGAGGTTGGGGAAGAGCTGGGTCAGCTGGAAGGCGCGGCCGATGCCGCGCCGGGTGCGCAGCGGCGCCGGCAGGCCGGTGATGTCCTGCCCCTGCAGCAGCACGCGCCCGGCGCTGGCCGGGAGCTGGCCGCTGATGAGGTTGAAGTAGGTCGTCTTGCCGGCGCCGTTGGGGCCGACGATGGCGGTCAGGCTGCCGGCCTCGAAGCGGCTGGACACCGCGTCGACGGCCACGTGGCCGCCGAATCGGATCGTCAGGTCGCGGGTTTCGAGCATGAAGCGTCCAGGCCCGGGCGGCGCCCGGGGTTCAAGAGATGGCGGGAATAGGCCTGCCGCGGCGCTCCACGCGGCCGGCAAGAACCCGGGGCCGGACGGGCGCGCGACGCCGCGCGGCCCGCCCGCGGGCCTTCAGCGCTTGTTGCGGATCGGGATGTTCAGCTCCGCGGCCGGGATCACGCGCACCAGCTCGGGCACGCCCCAGGCGAAGGCGGGGTCGTTCTTGATGCGGAAATGGAACATGTCCTGCATCGCCTGGTGATCCTCCTTGCGGAAGGTCATCTTGCCCTTGGGGGTCTCGAAGCTCATGCCCTCCATGGCGCCGATGAGCTTGTTGGTGGCGGTGTCGCCACCGGTCTTCTTCAGCGCCTCGACCACCGCCATCGCCGCGCTCATGCCACCGGCGGTGAAGAAGTCTGGCGGTGACTTGAACTGCTTGTAGTGGTTGGCCACCAGCCACTCGTTGGCCTTGTTCTGCGGGATCCCGAAGTAGTAGTACAGCGCGCCTTCCATGCCGGGGAAGTTCTTGTAGGCCACCATCGCCGGCAGGATGTTGCCGCCGGTGGCGAGCTTGATGCCGTAGCGCTTGTCCAGCTCCAGGTCGGCGATCTTGGGGAAGGGCGTGGGCGCGCCCGACCAGCCCACCGAGAGGTATTTGTTGCCCTTCTCGTTCTTGAGCGCGTCGATGATGCGCTGCAGACCGGCGGTGAAGTCGGTCGTGCCCACGGGCAGGTATTCCTCGTGGACGATCTTCGCCTTCTTGGTGAACTCCTTGGCCGCCTTCACGCCGTCACGGCCGAAGGCGTTGTCGTTGGCCAGGACGGCGATCACGTTGCCCGGCTGGTCGAGCGCGGCGGCGTTGGCGGCGGCGTCCTGGCTGCTGTTGCGGCCGGTGCGGAAGATGTACTTGTTCCACTTGTCGCCGGTGATCGAGTCGGCCACCGCCGGCTCGACGATCAGGATCTTCTTGTACTCCTCGGCCACCGGCAGCATGGCCAGCGCCACCGGGCTGGCGGTGGGGCCGACCGCGATGTCGACCTTGTCGTCGGCGTAGGCGGCGGCGAGCTGGGCCTTGCCCACGTCGGGCTTGCCCTGGTCATCCTTCTCGATCACCACCAGCTTCTTGCCGGCCACCGTCAGGGTGCCGCCGGTGGCGTAGTCCAGCCCCATGTGGAAGCCGACGATCATCTGCTTGGCATAGGCCTCCAGCGGGCCGGTCTTGCTCTGGATGACGGCGATCTTCACCTCGCCGGCGGCCTGCACGGCGGCGGGCAGGGCGAGGACGGCAGCCGACACGGCGGCAAGGGCAAGGGTCTGGCGTCGCTTCATGCGGGGGTCTCCGGTGCGATGGGGATGAAGTCCTATCGCAACACCCGTGCCAAACGGGATTTATTCGCGTTAACCCTCGGGTTTCAACCCGGACGCCCTCTCGTTCGTCCGTGTCTCGGACAAGCAGACTTCGCGCTCGTCTCGATTCCGGACATGTCGCATGTCTCAGATCGAGACATGCGCAGCCGCTCAGCGTCCCGTCTGGACCGCCTTCACGACCACCACCTCGGGGTCGTCGGCGTGCTGCAGCAGCAGGCGCTGCACGCGCGCCTGCCACAGGGCGCCGAACTGGCGCTCGGCCTCGAGGTCGCCCGGGTCGGACATGGCGCGCATCATGGCCTCGCGCTGGCCGGGGTCGCCGGGAACGAGTTCCAGCCGCGTCCAGGCGTCGACCGCACGCCCCTGGTCCAGGCGTGTGAAGCGCAGCTCGCCCTCGATGTCGGCCGCGAAACGCATCAGGTCGCGGCGCACGAAGCGCCCGCCTATGCCTTTGAAGCCCTCGTCCCCGGCGGCACCGGTGACCAGCCCGACCACCCGCGCCACGACACCGGTGACCCCGGCGTCCGCAGGATCGCGCAACTCGACCCGCACCCCGCCGCGCTGGGCGATCTCGCCCGGGTACAGAGCAGCGAGGGCGGCGCGCGCCATGAGCCAGGCCGCCGCCACCGTGGGGCAGGAATGGCCGGCGAGCTTGACCGCGTCGACGTACTCATAGTCCAGGACACCGCCTTCGGCGGCACCGAGGAAGGCCGCCAGCGGGTCGCGCATGCGGATGCGCGGGGCCTGGGCGAAGAAGGCGGGCAAGCTGGGGTTCATGGGAGCTTTCTGGGTTCAGAGCCTGTGAAGATATGCACCATGCCCACGTGAGTCTTACCTTCACAGGCTCTCAGGCCGGCATCTGGCGCACCACGCGCTGGCCCCTGGCCGGCGCGGTGCCGGCGATGTCGGCCAGGGTGGTGGCGTCGAGGACGGCGAGGAAGGCGTGCAGCGCGCGCGCGAACACGCCGCGCAGCCGGCAGCCGGCGGCCAGGGCGCAGCGGTCGACCGCGGGGTCGAAGCACTCGACGACGCGCAGGTCGCTTTCCGCCAGCCGCACCACGTCGCCGATGCGGATCTCGGCCGCCGGACGCAGCAGGCGCACGCCGCCGGAACGCCCGCGCACGGTCTCCAGCAGCCCGGCACGGCCGAGGTCGGCGACGATCTTCATCACGTGGTTGCGCGCCAAACCCTGGTTCTCGGCCAGCTCGGCCACCGTGACCCGGCGTTGCGGGTGCTGCGCGCAGTACATCAGCACGCGCAGCGTGTAGTCGGTGTGGTCGGCCAGCCGCATGGGGTTCGCGCTCGCAGCGATCCGTGCCGCGCGGCCTACATGCCCAGCGCGAGCCGGGCCGCTTCGGACAGCCGGTAGCGGTCCCAGGGCGGGTCGAACACCAGCCGCACGTCGACGTGGCCGATCGGCGGCAGCGCCAGCACCTTGTCCGCCACCTCGTTGGCCAGCACCTCGCCCATGCCGCAGCCGGGCGCGGTCAGGGTGAGGTCGATCGCCACCTTGTAGCGGCCGTCGTCCTGCGGCTCGATCTCGCAGTTGTAGATCAGCCCGAGGTCGACGATGTCGATCGGGATCTCGGGGTCGTAGCAGGTCTTGAGGGTGTCCCAGACCAGGTCGTTGACCTCGTCCTGGGTGGCGTCGGCCGGCAGCGTGGGCGGCGGCGGCGGCACCGCGCGGCCGATCACGTCGGCGTCCTTGCCGTCGATGCGCACCAGCTGGCCGCCGGCGACGACGCTGAAGCTGGAGCCCAGCGCCTGGGTGATGGTGACCTGGGTCCCGGCCGGGATCTCGATCGGGTCTCCGCTGGGCACGCACTGCGCGTTCACCGCGCGCGTGGTGACGGTCTTTTCCTGCTGCAGCCTCATTGCGCGGCTCCCTGTGCCGTCGAGTTGCCGCCGCCCGCCGGGTCGACGACGATGTCCGGATCTTCCTGTGCCGCCTGGCCCGCGAGCGCGTGCATCAGCGCGTGCCAGCCCAGCAAGGCGCACTTGACGCGGCTGGGGTAGCGGCGCACCGCCGCCAGGCTGACGAGCTTGCCGAGGTCGGCTTCCTCGGGTTCGAGCTGGCCGGTGATGACGGCGCGAAAACGCTGCTGCAGCGCGCTCGCGTCGGCCACCGGCTGGCCGCGCACGGCCTCGCTCATCATGGACGCCGAGGCGATGCAGATCGCGCAGCCGCGGCCGTCGAAGCGGATCTCGCGCAGCGTGTCGCCGTCCACCTGCAGCTGCACGCGCACGTCGTCGCCGCACTGCGGGTTGCGCCCGCGCGCCTCGTGGGTGGGCTGCGCCAGGCTGCCGAAGTTGCGCGGCGAGCGCTTGTGTTCCAGCACCAGCTGCTGGTAGAGGTCGAAGTCGGCGCTCATCGCAGCATCTCCAGCGCCTGCGCCACGCCCTCGATCAGGCGCTCGACCTCGGCGTGGGTGTTGTAGAGGGCGAAGGAGGCGCGCGTCGTCGGCCCCTGGCAGAGCTGCTCCAGCAGCGGCTGCGCGCAGTGCCAGCCGGTGCGCACCGCGATGCCGCGGCTGTCGAGCACGGTGCCGATGTCGTGCGGATGCACCTCGTCGACGACGAAGGAGACGATCGCGCTGCCGCGCACCTCGCGCGAGAGCACGCGCACGCCGGGCAGCGCCTGCAGGCCGGCGGCGGCGTGCTCGCGCAGCGCCTCGACGTGGGTCGCGATCACCTCGCGGCCGATGCCGTCGATGAACGCCGCCGCCGCCGCGAGGCCGACCGCGCCGCCGACGTTGGGCGTGCCGCCCTCCAGCCGCTGCGGCACGTCGGCAAAGCCGGCGTCGGTGGCCGACACCCACTCCACCATGTCGCCGCCCATGCGCAGCGGCACCAGGCGGGCGAGCGCCTCGCGCCGCCCGACGAGGGCGCCGGTGCCCATGGGGCCGTACATCTTGTGGCCGGAGAAGGCCATGAAGTCGCAGGGCAGCGAGGCGATCGCGGGCACCTCGTGCGACACCGCCTGCGCGGCGTCGAGCACGGTGAGGGCGCCGACCTCGTGTGCCATCGCCAGCAGCTCTTCGTAGGGCGGGCGCTCGCCGCTGCCGTTGGCGCAGGCGGTGACCGAGAACACGCGCGTGCGTGCGCTCAGCAGCGGCGCCAGCGCGGCGGCCGAGATCCGGCCTTCGGCGTCCGGCGGCAGCACGCGCAGCCGGGCGCCGCTGCGCCGCGCCGCGAGCTGCCAGGGCACCAGGTTGGCGTGGTGCTCCAGGCCGCTGACCACGATCTCGTCGCCCGGCTTCAGCCAGGCCGGCTGCAGCGCGCCTTCGCCGCCGCCCGAGGGCATGCCGGGCAGCGACAGGCCTTGCGCCACCGTGTTCAGCGCCTCGGTGGTGCCGGAGGTGAAGACCAGCGCGTGCCCGTCGTCGGCGCCGACGAAGGCGGCCAGGCGCTCCCGCGCCGCCTCGTAGGCGTCGGTGGCGCGCTGGCTCAGGGTGTGCACGCCGCGGTGGATGTTGGCGCGGTCGCGGGTCTCGAAGTGCCGCATGGCGTCGATCACCGCCAGCGGCATCTGGGTCGTCGCCGCGTTGTCCAGGTAGGCCAGCGGCTGGCCGCCGACCTCTTGCGCCAGCACCGGAAAGGCGCTCGTCATGGCGTCGCCGCCGGGAAGCCTGTCACCCATTGCTGCCTCCTGCGGCGCTGCTGGTCAGGTGTTGCGTCAGGGCGTCGGCCAGCGCCGGCGTGGCGCCGACGCGCTCGGCCAGCGCTTCGTCGTCCAGCCCGCGCACGAGCACCGCCGCCGCCATGCCCTGCAGGATCAGCGCCAGCGCGGTGGCCTCGTCCAGCCCGCGCTGGCGCGCCATGAACAGCGCCTCCTCGGGCAGCCGGCCCCAGGTGGCGCCGTGCGCGGCCTGCACCGCGTCGTCCTCGATTTCGAGCTGCGGCCGCATGACCAGCCGCGGTGCGCCCGAGGTGGGGATGCCGGCCAGGTGCTGGCCGATGTCGGCGTCGTCGGCGCCCGGGCGCACATGGGCGTGCAGGTCGGCCACCGCCAGCGCGCGTTCGCGCGCCAGCGCCAGCACGTCGACCTGGCTCGCGGTGCGGCGCGCCGCGTGGTCCACCCGCACCTGGCGCTCGACCTTGCTGCCGTCGGCCAGCAGCACGCTGGCCAGGCGGGCGTGGGCGTCGTCGCCTTCCAGGCTGACGAGGGCGCGCTGCAGGTGGTAGGCGCTGCCGCCGGCGAGCATGGACTGGCCGTAGAAGGCGCCGCGCCCGAGCTGCAGCTGCAGGTGGTGGGCGACGCGGTCGCCGGCCGCCGGCTGCACGCGCCGCCAGTGCTGCAAGCGCGCCCCCGCGCCCAGGCGGACGTGGATCTGCAGGTTCTGCACCGCGTCGCGTGCGCAGGCGCTGCCGTCGCGCTCGTGGGTCTCGATCAGCACGCAGCGCGCGCCGGGCTCGAGCTCGACCACCAGCAGCGGCGCTTCCACCGCTTCGCGCGGCAGGTGGCGCAGTTGCAGCAGCAAGGGCTCGGCCGCGCTGTCAGCCGGCGCGCCTATGCGCAGGCGCAGGCCCTGGCGCACGAGCGCACGGTGCGCCCAGGCGAAGGGCGCGCCGCCGAGCTCGTCGCCCGGCAGCGGCAGGCCGGCAAGCAGCTCGCGGCGCTGCACGCTGTCGCTGGCGTCCAGCCAGCGCGCGTCCACCAGCCCCGGGTTGCCCACCGGGTGCAGGGTCCAGCCTGCGCCCGCCAGCGGCGAGGCGTCGCAGCCGGCGCGGGTTTCGTCGCCCAGCCAGACCGCGGCTGGCGGCGGCGGCAGGAAGCGGAAGGCATCGATGGCGCGGAACTGCCAGCCGCCCTCGTCGAGCAGCTTCGCGCGCGCGGCGATCGCATCGGCGCGGGCGGTGTCCATCAGACCCCCGCCGGCGCCGCCTGGCGCCCCTTGCTGGCGGCATAGCCCTGGGCGGCGATGGCGCGCGCCAGCTCCAGGCTGCCGGTCTCGGCGATGCAGCCGTCGGCCAGCCGCAGCACGCGGTCGGGCTCCAGCGACTCGATGAGCTGCAGGTAGTGCGAGACGACGATGAAGGCGGTGCCGTCGCGGCGCATCGCCTGCACCAGCTCGACCAGGGCGCGCACGCCGTCGACGTCGAGCCCGGAATCGATCTCGTCGAGCACCGCCACCCGCGGCTTGAGCAGCGACAGCTGCAGCAGCTCGTTGCGCTTGCGCTCGCCGCCGGAGAAGCCCTCGTTCACCGGCCGGCCGAGCATGGCCTCGGGCATGCCCAGGCGCTTGGCGCCGGCCTTGGCCTGGCCCAGGAAGTCGTAGGCGTCGATCTCGGCCTCGCCGCGCGCGGCGCGCTGGGCGTTCAGCGCGGTGCGGATGAAGAGGTTGTTCTTCACGCCCGGCACGTCGGGCGGCGCCTGCAGCGACAGGAACAGGCCGGCGCGCGCACGCGCTTCCACCGGCAGCTCCAGCAGCTCCTGGCCGTCCAGCTGCGCCTGGCCGCTGACCTGGTAGCGCGGGTGGCCGGCCAGGGCCAGCCCGAGGGTGCTCTTGCCGCTGCCGTTGGCGCCCATCAGCACCACCAGCTCGCCGGCCGCGACGTCGAAGCTGACCGAGCGCAGCACGCGCGTGCTGCCCACTTCGACGCGCAGCTCGCGCACCGACAGCAGCGGCCCGTTCGTCTTGACGGAGGTGTTCATCCGTTTCTCCTGATCCGTGTTCGTGTGTATGGCGTGTTCAGCCGACCGCGCCTTCGAGCGAGACCGCGAGCAGCGCGCGCGCCTCGAGCGCGAACTCCATCGGCAGCTCGTCGAGCACCGCCTGGCAGAAGCCGCCGACGATGAGCGCGGTCGCCTCGGCCTCGTCCAGCCCGCGCTGGCGGGCGTAGAACAGGCGCTCCTCGGAGATGCGGGTCGTCGTCGCCTCGTGCTCGACCACCGCGTCGGCGCGCCCGGCGTCGACGGTCGGGAAGGTGTGCGCGCCACAGTGCGAGCCGATCAGCAGCGAATCGCATTGGGTGTGGTTGTGCGCCCCGGCCGCGGTGGGGGCGATGCGCACCAGGCCGCGGTAGGCGTTGTGCGCGCGCCCGGCGCTGATGCCCTTGGAGACGATCCGGCTCGTGGTGTCGCGCCCGAGGTGGATCATCTTGGTGCCGGTGTCGGCCTGCTGGCAGTGGTTGGAGACCGCGATCGAGTGGAACTCGCCGCTCGAAGCCTCGCCGCGCAGCACCACGCTGGGGTACTTCCAGGTGATGGCCGAGCCGGTCTCGATCTGCGTCCAGGCCACGCGCGAGCGCTTGCCGGCGGCCAGCGCGCGCTTGGTGACGAAGTTGTAGATGCCGCCGCGCCCCTGCTCGTCGCCCGGGTACCAGTTCTGCACCGTCGAGTACTTGATGAAGGCCTCGTCCTGCGCCACCAGCTCGACCACCGCCGCGTGCAGCTGGTTCTCGTCGCGCTGCGGCGCGGTGCAGCCTTCCAGGTAGCTGACCTCGGCGCCGGCCTCGGCGATGATGAGGGTGCGCTCGAACTGCCCGGTGTTGCGCGCGTTGATGCGGAAGTAGGACGACAGCTCCATCGGGCAGCGCACGCCCTCGGGCACGTAGACGAAGGAGCCGTCGGAGAACACCGCCGAGTTCAGCGCCGCGTAGTAGTTGTCGCCCACCGGCACCACGCTGCCGAGGTAGCGCTCGACCAGCTCGGGGTGCTCGCGCACCGCGTCGGAGATGGAGCAGAAGATGACGCCCACGTCGGCCAGCTGCTGGCGGAAGGTGGTGCCCACCGACACCGAGTCGAACACTGCGTCCACCGCCACCCCGGCCAGCGCGGCGCGCTCGTGCAGCGGCACGCCCAGCTTCTCGTAGGTCTCCAGCAGCTTGGGGTCGACCTCCTCGATGCTCTTGGGCGCGTTGGCCATCGACTTCGGCGCCGAGTAGTAGGACAGCGACTGCAGGTCGATGGGGGAGATCTTCAGCCGCGCCCACTGCGGCAGTTCCATCTGCTGAAAGCGCTCGAAGGCCGCGAGCCGCCACTTGAGCAGGAACTCGGGCTCCTTCTTGCGCTTGGAGATGGCGCGTATCGTGCCTTCGTCCAGCCCCGGCGGCAGCGACTCGCTCTCGATGTCGGTGACGAAGCCGTGCTTGTAGGGCTGGGCCAGGGCGCGGTCCAGGGCGTCGCCGGGGGCTTGCTCGGCGGTGGGGGTGGTCTCGCTCATCGCTGGCTCCCGATGCGCGCCAGTGCCTCAAAGCTGGGTGGATTCGTCGTCGTCACGTCGGCCTCGCTTAATGATGCTCACTGTATGCATCTTTAAGCGCACCGGCAAGCAACCTTTTGCCGGCCATGGTCAAGACGCCACAGGCTGGCCCCGGCCGCGCGGCCGGGGCTTGACAAAGCGGAGTGCCGCGCCGGATCGGCGGATCCGGATCAGCCCGCGCCGTCGCCGGACCGCAGTTCCGGGTAGCGCGCCAGGCGCTCGTAGAGCACCGAGCGCGGCATCCCCAGGCGGCGCGCCGCCGCCAGCCGGTTGCCGCCGGTGGCCGCCAGCGCCTGGGCGATCAGCCGGCGCTCCAGCTCGGCCAGCTGCTCGGCCAGGCTGGGCGGGGGTTCCTCACCCATCGCGGCCGCCGACGGGGCCGCCGTCGTGGCCACCGGCGGCACCGCCACGCAAGGCGCGGGCTGCGGATCGGGCTGCGCTGGCTGCGGCGCAGGACCGGCCGGCGTCATCGTCGCCGCGACCCCGCCTTGCCCGGCGCCGAAGTGGCGCGCCTGCAGCACGCGCTCGTCGTTCATCAGCGCCGCCTGCTCCAGCGTGTTGCGCAGCTCTCGGATGTTGCCCGGCCAGGGCTGCAGCGCCAGCCATTCCAGCGCGTCCGCTGCCAGGCTGCGCGGCGCCAGGCCGCTGCGGCGGGCGATGTCCTCCATCAGCGCCTCCGCCAGCGCCTCCAGGTCGGCGAGCCGCTCGCGCAGCGCGGGCAGGCGGATGGGCAGCACCGCCAGCCGGTAGTAGAGGTCGGCGCGGAAGCCGCCCTCGGCCACCATCGCCGCCAGGTCGCGACTGGTGGCGGCGATGACGCGCACGTCCACCGCCTCCACCCGGTTGCTGCCCAGCGGCTCGACCTCCTGCTCCTGCAGCGCACGCAGCAGCTTGGCCTGCAGCGCCAGCGGCATGTCGCCGATCTCGTCGAGGAACAGGGTGCCGCCGTGGGCGAGCCTGAATTTGCCTTCGCGCCCCTTGCGCTCGGCGCCGGTGTAGGCGCCGGGGGCGACGCCGAAGAACTCCGCCTCCAGCAGGGTCTCTGGCACGGCGGCGATGTTGACGCCGACGAAAGGCATGGCCGCGCGCGCGCTGGCGGCGTGGATGGCCTGCGCCAGCACCTCCTTGCCGGTGCCGGTCTCACCGAGCAGCAGCACCGTGGTGCCGGTGGCCGCGACGCGCCGCGCCTGGCGCTTCACCGCCATCGCCGCCTCGCTGCTGCCGACGAAGCTGGCGATGGTGTAGCGCGGCCGGCGCTGCGCCGCCTGCTGCTCGGCGATGCGCGCGTGCGCGGCGTCCAGCTCGCGCTGCAGGCGGCCGAACTTGGCGATCAGCGGCTGCATGGTCGACTCCGGGTGGTCCAGCAGCACCAGGCCGACCGCGCCTATCACCGCGCCGCGCTCGTCGCGCAGCGGCAGCCGGCTGACCAGGAAGGTGCCCGCCTTGTTGCTCAGCAGGTCGACCAGGATGGGCTGGCCGCTCTCTATCACCTGCGCCATCAGGGTGTTGGGCACCACCTCCTCGACCCGGCGGCCGATGAAGTCGGCCTCGTCGTGGCCGAGCGCGGGCAGGAACTGCTTGTAGCCCTCGCTGATCCAGACGATGCGGTGCTGGCGATCGACCACCATGGTGCCCATCGCGTTCTTCGCCAGCTGCTCGAACATGCTGCGCGCGGCGAGCGCGAGCAGACCCTGGCCGTCGACGGGCAGGGCCGAGGACGGCGCCGGGGCGGCGGCGGCACCCACCGCTGAGACCACCGATGAATCCACCGCAGCACCCGCCGCCGCCGTCGTCGCGCCCGCCGCCGCCCCCGCCGTCTCGCCCTTCATTGCGCCGCCTGCCGCCTGTGCGTTCATCGCGGCCAATGGTAGCCAGCCGCCGCGATCCCGCAGAATGCGCCGCCTGCACGCCCGCACACCAGCGCGCGACGGCCCGAGCACCGACCGAGCACCGAGACAGCCCCATGCCTTCGCACAACCTGTACGCGGCCCTGCGCGCCGCCTTCCCGGCCGACCTGGACGCGGTGGCGATAGAGACCGCCGACGGCCCCGGCGCCCCGCTGTACTACCGCTGGCGCGACCTGGAGCGTGGCAGCGCGATGATCGCCAACCTGTTCGCCAGCCTGGACCTGCCGCCCGCGAGCCGGATCGCGGTGCAGGTGGAGAAAAGCGTCGAGGCCCTGATGCTGTACCTGGCGGTGCTGCGCGCCGGCCACGTCTACCTGCCGCTGAACAGCGCCTACCAGGCGGCCGAGATCGAGTACTTCGTGGCCAACGCCGAGCCGGCGGTGGTGGTGTGCGCGCCCGCCCACTTCGGCTGGGTGAGCAAGATCGCCTTCAGCGCCGGCACCGGCCACGTCTTCACCCTCGGCGACGACCGCCGCGGCAGCCTGCTCGACCGCGCCTTGTTCCACAGCGACCGCCAGCAGCCGGTGGCGCTGCGCGGCGACGCGCTGGCGGCCATCGTCTACACCAGCGGCACCACCGGCCGCAGCAAGGGCGCGATGCTGACGCACGCCAACCTGCTGTCCAACGCCCGCGTGCTGAAGGACTACTGGGACTGGCAGGGCGCCGACCCCGCGCGCGGCCGTGACGCCGACGTGCTCATCCATGCCCTGCCCATCTTCCACGTCCACGGCCTGTTCGTCGCCATCCACGGTGCCTTGCTCAACGCCAGCCGCATGATCTGGTTCGCCCGCTTCGAGGCGCGGGCGGTGGTCGCGCGCCTGAGCGAGGCGACCGTCTTCATGGGCGTGCCCACGCTGTACGTGCGCATGCTGGCCGAGCCGGCGCTGGACCGCCACGCCTGCCGCCACATGCGGCTGTTCATCAGCGGCTCGGCACCGCTGCTGATCGAGACCTTCGGCGAGTGGCAGCGCCGCAGCGGCCACACCATCCTCGAGCGCTACGGCATGAGCGAGACCGTGATGCTGACCAGCAACCCCTGCCGGGCGGCAGACGGCGAGCGCCGCGCCGGCAGCGTCGGCCGCCCCCTGCCGGGAGTGGGCGTGCGCGTGGTCGACGACCGCGGCCTGGCCCTGGGCCCGGGCGAGACCGGCCACATCCAGGTCAGGGGGCCCAACGTCTTCAGCGGCTACTGGCGCATGCCCGAGAGCGCCCCCAGGGCCGGGCTGCGCCCAGCCCGCCCCCCGAGGGGGTCAAGGAAACTTGGGACGGCCCGGCGTTTCCTTGTGAAAACCGCCGACGAGTTCACCGACGACCACTGGTTCCGGACCGGCGACGTCGGCCGCTTCGACGCCGACGGCTACCTGAGCATCGTCGGCCGCAGCAAGGACTTGATCATCAGCGGCGGCTACAACGTCTACCCGGCCGAGGTCGAGGGCTTGCTCAACGAGTTGCCCGGGGTCGCCGAATCGGCGGTGGTGGGGGTGCCGCACCCGGACTTCGGCGAGGCCGTGCTCGCCATCGTCGTGCCGCGCGCGGACGCCCCCGCGCCCGACCCGGCCGCGCTGATCGCCACCCTCAAGGGCCGGATCGCCCACTACAAGGTGCCCAAGCGGATCTTCGTCACCGCCGAGCTGCCGCGCAATGCGATGGGCAAGGTGCAGAAGAACCTGCTGCGCGAGCAGCACCGCGGGGTGTTCACAGGCTGAGGGCGCGGCGGACCGAAACCGACCTGAATCCGTGGCCGGTCGTGGCCGCCCAGGCTCCTGGGGCTACAGCAGGCGCGCCTGAAGCGGCAGGCCGGGCGCTGCCGCCACCACGGGCGAGGCATCGAACAGCTGCACCGGCGCCAGCTTCAACAGCGCGCTCGCGTCCGCCACCGATCCGTGCAGCCAGCGTTCGACGTCGCCGATCTCCAGCGCGATCACCGAGCGCTTGTCCTGCTTGTCGGGGCCGAGCCTGGGGTCGGGCTTGTGCATGCGGCGCATCAGCGGGTGCGCGTCGGCGTTGATCGTGAGCATCGTGTAGCTCTCGACCACCTCGCCGCTGACCTTGTCGATCCAGGTGTTCCACAGCCCGGCCAGACCCCAGGGCTGGGCGTCGGCGCGGCGAAACGTCCACCAGACGTTGCGGCCGGTTTCCCAACACGGCTCGTCGAACGACAGCGCCGGGATCACGCAGCGCTGGCCCTTGGCCCAGGGTTGGCGGTAGCTGGCCTTGTGCGCCAGCTCCTCCGAGCGCGCGTTGTTGGTCGGGTAGGACAGCTTGGCCGTCTTTGCGAAGTCGGGCACCAGCGCCCACTGCCCGACCACCAGTTCGCGTGCGCCTTCACGAGCCGCACGGATGAACGGGCCCTGCTCCCGGGGATAGATCTCGGGCGCCCACCAGCGCGGCGGGTTGCGGCCACCGATGTGCCAGAAGCGTTCGATGGCCGCCGCGTCGGGTGCGACGTAGCGGTTGCACATGCCCGGCATTGTCCGCAAGCTGCCCGGGCGGCGCAAAGCGCGGATCGCGGCGCGACGGCGTCGGAGCGCGCAGCCTGCGCCCTGACACAGGCGCGCGGACGCATCACCCCGTGTGCACGTCGCCAAAGAAGGTGTTCAGTGCCTGGCCGCTGACGGCCTGCGTGAAGGCGCCGAAGCTGCCTTGCTCGGCGATCTCGCGTGCCGCGGTCATGAACCCGGCCCAGGCGCTGCGCGCCAGCGCGCCGCCGACGCTGATGCGGCGCACGCCCAGCGCTGCCGCCCGCGCCACGGTCATGTCGCTGCCCCAGCCGACGAGCAGGTTCACCGGCTTGGGCGCGACCGCGGCCACCACCGCGCCGATGTCGTCTTCGCTGCGCAGCCCGGGGGCGTACAGGCAGTCGGCACCCGCGGCGGCGTAGGCCTGCAGGCGTTCGATCGCCTCGCCAGGGTCGGGGCGGCCCCACAGATAGCCTTCGGTGCGACCGACCAGCAGCACCTCGCCGCCCGCGGCGTCGATCGCACGCCGCGCGGCGGCGATCCGCGCCACGGCGTCGGCGAGCGGGAACAGTGGCGCTTGCGCATCGCCGCTGCTGTCCTCGATCGACAGGCCGGCGATGCCGGTGGCAAGCGCGAGCGAGACGCTCTCGCCCACGGCGTCGGCGTCGGCGCCGAAGCCGTTCTCGAAGTCGGCGCTCACCGGCAGCGCGGTCGCGTCGACCAGCGCCGCCAGGTGCGCCAGCACGGCGTCGCGCGCCAGCGTGTTGTCGGCCCGGCCCTGCGACCAGGCGAAGCCGGAACTGGTGCTCGCCAGCGCCTGGAAGCCCAGGCCTGCGAGCCAGCGCGCGCTGCCGGCATCCCAGGGGTTGGGGATCACGAAGCAGCCTTGCACGTGCAGCGCGCGAAAGCGCCGGCGACGCTCGGCCACCGAAGGGCGGGGATCGGTCATGGCGTCCTCGTGCGGGCGGGCGGCTGCCGGTTCAGCGCGCGGCGTCCGGCGGGATCCCGGGCTGGGCGTCGAGCCGGGACACCCGCTGAGATTCCAGCCGGGCTTCCAGCCAGGGCAGCAGCTGGTCGAAGATGCGCGCCAGCGCCTGCGACATCGCCGCCACCGCCGCGGCGGCATCGGCGCGCGCCAGCGGCACATCGGCGGTGAAGCGCTGGCGCGCCAGCAGGCGGCGCTCGCGGCGCTGCAGCAGCTCGGCGCCGAGAGCGACGCGGGCCTGGCCGGGCTCGCTGCTGGCGTCGTGGTGCAGCGCCTCGAAGCCGACCCGCAGCAGCCAGTCCGCCGCCACCGGGTCGCCCAGCAAGACGGTCGCGCCCGCGATGCCGCGGGCATCCAGCCGCTCGCGCAGCAGCTGTGGCAGGCGGCGCACCGGCTGCTCGGTCCAGGACGAGAACTGGTAGGTGGCGAAGCTGCCCGGGCTGCGCGAGTAGACGATGGCGGTCGAGTCGACGATCGAGCCCGCCGCCAGCGGCTGCACCAGCAGCGCAGTCAGCAGCGGCGCGCTGCGCCGCACGACACCGCCCAGCCCGGGGTCGCCGAGCGCGAGATAGGCCTGCGACGGTGCGTCGCTGCCGATCTTGACCGCCACGCAACCCGAGAGCGTCGAGGACAGCGCCCACGGCATCAGGCCGGACAGCGGCCCGGCCAGCCCGGCGCCCACGCAGCGGCGGCGCGTGAGCGTCACGGCCGAAGCTCCCCCGGGCCCAGCAGTCCGGGCGGCGGCCCGAGCAGCGCCGAGCGCGGCTGGCGCAACTGGTCCATCAGCCGCGCCGCGCTGTCCAGCGTGAGCCGCAGGTCCGACAGCGCCACCGCGAGCTGGGCGTCGGCGTTGTCGGCGCTCGCCTCCAGGCGCGCCGCGGTGTGGCTGGTCTGCCGGCTCAGACGGTCGACCGCGACCCGGGTCTCGGCGAGCGCGGCCTGGGCCTGCGCGAGCACCGGCTCGAGTTGCGCACCGCCGCGCTCGGCGACGACGGCGATGCGCTGGCCGCTGTCGGCCAGCGAGGTGGCGGCCTGGCCGACCGCCTGCGCCGCGCCGCCGACCTGAGCCAAGGTGCGGTCCAGTGCTGCCAGCCGCCGGCTCAGGCCGGCGCTGATGTCGCGCAGGTTGCGCAGCGCCTCGGATGCGGAACGCACGTTCTCGCCCGACAGCAGGTCGTTGAAGCGCTCCAGCGCCTGCGCCGCGATGTCGCCGATCTGCGTCACGCGGCCGGTGATGGTCTCCAGGTCGGAGCGCCCCTCGGCGATCACCGGATAGGCTTCGCCGGCCGGCGCACTGCTCAGCAGCGGGCCGGGCGGGGCCGGCGTCACCAGGGTGATCGAGGCGATGCCGGTGACGAAGTTGCGCGTCACGATCGCCGAGGTGTTCTCGTGCACCGGCGCGCGCTTGCTCACGCGGACCGTGACGTTGACGCGATTGAGCTTGCTGTCGTCGAGCGCGTAGTCCTCCACCCGCCCGACCTTGACGCCGCGCAGCGACACGTCGGCGCCGACCTGCAGACCGTCCAGCGCCTGCTGCTCGAAGTGGATGGTGTAGGCCTTGAAGTCGCCGACGCGGCCGATCTTGTGCAGCCACACCAGGCTGGCGAGCAGCGCCGCCAGCAGCAGCAGCACGACGGCGCCGACCCAGGTGTAGCGTGCTTCAGCTTCCATCGCTGCGGTTCCCGGCGGCCATTCTACGAACCGAGAAATAGCGCCGTATCCAGGCGTCGTCGCTCGCCATCACGGCCGCCAGCGTGCCGTCGGCGATCACCTTGCCCTGGCCGAGGACGATCACGCGGTCGACGACGCCAAGCAGGGTGTCGAGGTCGTGCGTCACCAGCAGCACCGTCAGCCCGAGGTCGTCCACCAGCGAGCGGATCATGGCGTCGAAGCCGCGCGCCGTGATCGGGTCCAGCCCCGAGGTCGGCTCGTCGAGGAACAGCAGCTCGGGCTCCAGCGCCAGCGCGCGCGCGATCGCGGCGCGCTTGCGCATGCCGCCGGAGAGCTGGCTCGGCCACTTGGCCGCGGCGTCCGCCGGCAGCCCGGCCTGGTGCAGGCGCAGGCCGACCAGCCGGGCGATGGTGCGCGCGTCCAGCGCCGTGTGCTCGGCCAGCGGCACGGCGACGTTCTGCGCCACCGTCAGCGACGAGAACAGCGCGCCGTCCTGGAACATCATGCCCAGGCGCCGGCGCAGCGCGGCCAGCTGCGGCGCCGGCGCGGCCCAGACGTCGGTGCCGAACAGGCGCAGCGCACCCGCCGTCGGCCGCTGCAGGCCCACCAGCTCGCGCAGCAGCACCGACTTGCCGGTGCCGCTGCCGCCGATCAAGGCCACCAGCTCGCCCGCGCCGATCGTGAACGAGACCCCGTCGTGCACCGTCTGGCGGCCAAAGCGGGTGACGACAGCGTCGACCTCGACGCGCGCCGTCATGGCGCCGGCTCCGCCGTGAACGGCTGCGGCGTGAACGCGGGGCAGCGGCCCGGCGCGCGGACCGGGCAGCGTTCGGCGTCCGCTCGGCCACCGGAGGTCGACCCAGGATGTCTCACAGCTGCAGCAGCTGCATCAGGACCGCCGCCGCGGCGTCGATCAGGATCACGGCGACGATGCTCTGCACCACCGTCGAGGTGGTCGCCGCCCCCAGCGCCCGCGTGTCGCGCGCCACCGTCATGCCCATGCCGGTGCCGATGACCGCGATCGCGAACGCGAACACCGGTGCCTTTCCGAGACCGATCAGCACGTGGCGCAGCGCCAGCTCCTCGTGCAGCCGGGCGATGAAGGCGCTCGGCATGATGTCCAGCATGGACCCGGTGATCGCCATCGCGCCGGCCAGGCTCGCGATGTCGCCGACGAACACCAGCAGCGGCATCGCCAGCATCAGCGCCAGCAGGCGCGGCAGCACCAGCACCTGCATGGGGTCCAGCCCCAGGGTGCGCATGGCGTCGGTCTCCTCGTTCAGCCGCATGGCCCCGAGCTGGGCCGCGAACGCGGCGCCGGAGCGCCCGGCGACGACGATGGCCACGATGATGGGCGCGAACTCGCGCGTGGCGCCGATTGCGACACCGTCGACGACGAAGATGTTGGCACCGTACTGCGACGCCTGCTGCCCGAGCAGGTAGGCGACGACGAGGCCGATGAGGAAGGTCACCAGCACCACGACGCCGATCGCGTTGATCCCGGTCTGCTCGAGCTGCA
Source organism: Pseudomonadota bacterium (assembly GCA_963205525.1). The sequence goes on from CAUJJP010000094.1 coordinate 18,284, forward strand.
CCGTCAGCTCGCGCACGCGCAGCCGCCCCGGCCGCGCGGCCAGTGTCGCCAGCGCGCCAAAACTGCGGCCGATGAAGTTCAGGTGCCCGTGCAGCAGCGCGCCGATGTGCGCCACCGCGTGGCCGACATCGGCGATCCAGCGCCGCCTGGGTGCCGCCGCGGGCGCAGGCGCCGTACGGGCGCGCTGCACGGCCTGGATCACGCGTTCGTGGGCGGGGCTCAGTCCCTGCCAGCGCAGATCGTGCGCACCGGCGTCTTCCAGCAGGTCCAGCAGCACCAGCGCGGCGGCGCTGTCCAGGGCCGTCAGCGCAGACGCGTCGACCCGGGTGCTGGCGGCCAGGGCCGGGGGCGGCGCCACTTGCGCCAGATGTTCCAGCCGCCACGCACCCGACAGCCGCACCAGGCTGCCATCCGCGGCCTGCGCGTCCAGCCGCGGTGCAGCCAGTCGGGGGCGATCCGTCATACGCCGAGGATAGCGGCGCGGGCGCACCAATCGGGGCGGCGTTTCGGCAGCGTCACCCTGGCGCGCGGCCAGGGGCGGCAGCGCAGCGTCGAGGGTGCAGCCCCTGGGCATGATGGTGGGCAGCTTTCGTTGTGCTGCTTGCGCAACGCAAACGCACTACACTGGCAACCATGAAATCCGCCGTCATCCCACAAGTCCGCGTCGAGCCCCAGCTGCGCGCCGAGCTCGAGGCTTCGCTGCGCGATGGCGAGACGCTCTCGGAGTTCGTCGAGAACGCGGTGCGCGACGCTGCAAGGCGCCGGCGTACCCAGGCCGAGTTCATCGCTCGCGGTCTGGCCGCCCGCGATGATGCGCGCCGCACCGGCGTGTACTTCACCATCGAACAGGTCGACGCCACCCTTGGCGGCATGCTCGACCAGGCGCGCGCGCGACTCGCGGCCACCGCCGGCAAGTGAGCTTCGTCGTCCGGCTGACGCCGGCTGCGCAAGAAGACCTGCGGCGCCTGTACGAGCACCTGCTCGACCGCGCCAAGACCATCGAGAACCTCGACCAGGCCGCGATCGCCCGGGCAGCTGTGCTGGCCAGCCTGAGGCAGCTCGAGCGCGCACCGTTTCTCTACCGCAAGGTCGGGGAGAGCGCCTTCCTGCGCGAGCTCATCGTTCCCTTCGGTGGCAGCGGCTACGTCGTGCTGTACGAAGTCGTCGATGCGGAGCACGTCGATGTCTTGGCCGTGCGCCACCAACTCGAGGACGACTACCACTGACCGGCGATTCACCCAGCCACAGGGTGCTCAGTCGTGGCGCTGAAGGCGACCCCCGGCGAGGGCAGCACGTGGCAGGCCGTGAAATAGGCCTCGACGCTGTCGAGCACCTGCTGCTGGTAGGTCTTGGGCGCGAAGGTGGTCATCGCTTGTCGCCGTACGGTGCAGCGGGCTCCTGCACCTGCCGGCCCGGGGCGTGGGGCGTGGGCCTGATGCGCTCGATCACGCCATGGCTGCTGACGATCAGTTCGGTGCCGGTCTGCGCCGCCAGCTCGCGCGCCCGTTGGGCCGCCCGCTGCAAGGCCGACCAGGAGCCCCGCAGTTCGGCGCTCCTGGCCTGGTCAAGGGTCTTGGGGTTCATCGTTCGCACCAGTCCAGCAGCCACTGCCGGATATGGCGCAGGTAACCGCGGCCCGGAAGTGTGGTTTCGAAGGTCGGCATTCACGAACACCGGGCAGGCCGCCTCGTTGGGCAGGAACTCCCGGGCGAACGTGGTTTGCCTGCCCTATTCGGCCCGGCAATGATGATGACCTTGCGATCCAGGTTCACCGTCACAGCTCCAGCGCGTAGGGGGTCTGCTTGAAGCTGATGCCTTCGCGCGCCGCGCGGCCACCCATGCGGTTGGCAGCGGCGTAGATCACCTTGGGGCCGGCGAACCGCGGCAGCGCATCGAACACCGGGCCGGTGAGCACGTTGACGCCGGCGGCCGAGCGGTCCTCGAGGATGCCGTTGTAGAGCAGGTACAGCGCCTTGGGCGCGTGCAGGTTGTCGCCCTGCACGATCAGGTTGCCGCTGTCGCGGCCCTGGTTCGCGCCGCAGCCGAGTTCGGCCACCGGCTCCAGCAGGCGCAACGGCACCTCCTTGTGGTGTTTGACGACGGCTTGCTTGCCGATCCAGTTCAATGACGGCATCGCGTCTGCTGGGCTTCAACGGGTGGCGGCATGGGTGCGGCCGACGATATCAAGCCCGGCGCGGCAGGACACCCTCACGTCCACACTCCTCCACGGTCCGGCTTTGCATGCCGGACCGGTTCGTGAGGCGTTCGGGTGTCCGCGCAGGACACCCTCACGTCCACACTCACCCCCTGCCGACGTAGGGCATGGTGGTGGCCATGAGGGTCATGGTCAGGACGTTGGCGTCCAGCGGCAGGGCGGCCATCTGGACCACGGCGCGGGCGGCGTGCGCGACGTCCATCAGCGGCTCGGGGCGCACCTGGCCGTCGGCCTGCAGGGCGCCGCCGGACATGGTGGCCGTCATCGCCGAGGCGGCGTTGCCGATGTCGATCTGGCCGACCGCGATGCCGTGCGCGCGCCCCTCCAGCGCCGCCGCCTTGGTCAGGCCGCTGATCGCGTGCTTGGTGGCGGTGTAGGCCACCGCCTGCGGCCGCGGCACGTGGGCCGAGATGGAACCGTTGTTGATGATGCGCCCGCCGCGCGGCTGCTGCGACTTCATGAGCCGGAACGCCTGCTGGGTGCACAGGAAGACGCCGCTCAGGTTGGTGTCCACCGCCGCGCGCCACTGCTCGAAGGGCAGGTCCTCCAGCGGCGACACGGCGCCGAAGATGCCGGCGTTGTTGAACAGCAGGTCCAGCCGTCCGTAGCGCGCGCGCACGAGCGCGAAGAGGTCGGCCACCTGGTCGGGCTGGGTGACGTCGGCCGGGGCGGCGAGCGCGCGCGAACCGATGTCGCCGAAAGGGTCGCCGGCAGCGATGATGGCGTCGCGCAGCGCCTCAAGACGGCGGCCGGCGTAGACGACACGCCAGCCGTCGGCGACGAGTGCGGCGGCGGTGACGCGGCCGATGCCGCTGCCGGCGCCGGTGACCAGGGCCACCTTGTCGTGCGGCTTGTCCTTGTTCAAGATGGGATCCTCCGTCGGGCGATGGTCTGGCCGCCAGTCTGCCACCATCGGCCACCGACTCGCCCTGCGCCACCCCGCCACCCCGCCACCCGCCACCCCACCTCCCCGTCTCCCCGTCTCGACCCGCTTCACGCTCACACCCGTCCACCCGCGATGACTCCCGAGCCCCGCGCCGCCGCCGATGACAACGAGGCCGCCGACCGCGCGGCGATCGCCGACGCGCTGCAGCAGCACCCGCTGCTGTCGCAACTCGACACGCCGCTGCGAGGCGCGCTGGCGGCGCAGTCGCAGAGGCGTCGCTACGCCCCTGGCGAGCCGGTCGCGGAGGCCCTGGGCGAGCGTCTGGGCCTGCTGGCGCGCGGGCGGCTGCGCCTGCTGGGGGTCACCGAGCTTGCCGAGGTCGCCGAGGCCGCGGAGGCCGCGGAGGCCGCTGGGGCCGCTCCCGGCCCGACCCTGCAGGCGCCGGCCTGCTTCGGCCACGGCACGGCACCGCCCGAGGTGCTGTGTGGCTGGCGCGCCGAGGCCGTCGACGACGTGCTGGTGGCCTGGATCGGTGCCGAGCAGCTCACCCCCTTGTGCGAGCAGCAGCCCTGGCTGCGGCTGTTCCTGAATCCGGCTCCGGTGCCGGCACCGCAGACCGGCGACCCACAGTTCCCGCTCATGCGCACGCCGGTGGGCGCGCTGATCAAGCGCGCGCCCATCACGCTGGCGCCGGGCACGCCGATCCGCGACGCCGCGCGGCTGATGCGCGAGCGCCGCGTCTCCTCGGTGCTGCTGGTGGAAGGCGGGCGCCTGGTCGGCCTGGTGACCGACCGCGACCTGCGCAGTCGCGTGATCGCCGAGGGCCTGGACACCGCGCGCCCGATGAGGGACATCGCCACCCGCACGCCGCTGACGGTGCAGCACACGCAGCCGGGCTTCGACGCCCTGCTGCTGATGGCGCGCCACAACATCCATCACGTGCCGGTGCTGGACGGCGACACGGTGGCCGGCATGATCACCGCCACCGACGTCACCGAGCAGCACAGCACCTCGGCGGTGTTCCTGGTCGGCGACATCCACAAGCAGACCGAGCTCGCGGGCCTGGTCGAGTGCGCCGGCCGCGTGCGCGCACTGCAGCGCAGCCTGGCGGCGGCGGGGGTGAACGCCAGCGCCAGCGGCCACATCGTCACCTCCATCACCGACGCCCTGACCGTGCGCCTGCTGCAGCTGGGCGAGGCCCGCCTCGGGCCGGCGCCGGTGGACTACGCCTGGGTCGCCGCCGGTTCACAGGCGCGCAACGAGCAGACCGCACGCAGCGACCAGGACAACTGCATGGTGCTCGACGACCGCTACGACGAGGCGCGCCACGGTGCCTACTTCGGCGCCCTGGCGCGCTTCGTCTGCGACGGCCTGGACGCCTGCGGCTACGTCTACTGCCCGGGCGAGATGATGGCCATGGTCGACCGCTGGCGGCAGCCGCTGCGGGTCTGGGCCGAGGCCTTCCGACGCTGGATAGAGACGCCCGAGCCGATGGCGCTGATGCTGACCTGCGTCTTCTTCGACGTGCGCTGCGTCGCCGGCCAGGGCGCCCTGCTCGATGCCTTGCGCGCCGAGGTCCTGCGCCGCACCCGCCACGGGCGCCTCTTCATCGCCCACCTGGCCGCCAATGCGCTGGCGCGGCAGCCGCCGCTGGGGCTGTTCGGCGGCATCGCCACGCTGCGCAGCGGCGCGCACAAAGGCAGCGTCGACCTCAAGCTCGGCGGCATCGCCCCGGTGGTGGACCTGGCGCGCGTGTACGCGCTGGCTGCCGGGGTGGACGCGGTGAACACCCACGACCGGCTGGCGCGCGCCGCCGAAAGCGGCGAGATCGGCGCCCAGGGCGTGCGCGACCTGCGCGACGCGCTGGAGTTCATCGCCACCCTGCGCATCCGCCACCAGGCGCAGCAGATCGCCGACGGGCTGCCGGCGGACAACTTCCTGCGGCCGGCGGCCTTGTCCAACTTCGAGCGCGGCCAGCTGCGCGATGCCTTCGTCGTCGTCAAGCAGCTGCAGGAGCTGCTGGCGCAGCGCTGCACCGGCCTGCCGCGCTGAACCCTGCGCGCTCGCTCAGCGCCAGCGCAGCGGCCCGCGCATCAGCGCCAGGGCGTCCGAGGGCGCGCTGACGGTGGCGTCGAAGGGGTGGCTGCGCCGGCCGCCGAGCTGGGCCAGGATCTTGCGCACGTACAGCCGCGTCTCGGCATAGGGCGGCACGCCACGGTAGCGCTCCACCGCCCCTTCACCGGCGTTGTAGGCGGCGACGGCGAGCGCCACGTCGCCCTCGAAGCGTGCCAGCAGCCAGCGCAGATAGGCCATGCCGCCGCGGATGTTCTGCGCCGGGTCCATCGCATTGCGCACGCCGAAGCGGCGCGCGGTGTCGGGGATCAGCTGCATCAGGCCTTGGGCGTTCTTGGGCGAGACGGCGGAGGCATCGAAGTTCGATTCAGTGGCCATCACCGCCAGCACCAGCGCCGGCGCGAGCTTGTAGTCGGGCGCCACCAGGTCGACGAAGCGGACGATGGGGACCGGCGCCTGCGACGGCGGCGGCGGCCAGGGCAGTTCGGTCCGCACCGCCGCACGGCTCGGCGCCGGCACCGCTGGCGCCGCCTCCTCGCCATCCGGCGGGCGCAGGCAGGGCGGCGGCGCGCCGCGTGGCGTGCCCAGCGCGCGCAGCATGTTGCGCGCCTGCTCCACCCCTTGCTCGGCGGCCGCGGCAAAGAGATGCGCGGCCTGGGCGTCGTCGCGCTGGATGCCGCGCTCGTTGGTCAGCATCCAGGCGAGGTTGAACTGCGCCTCGGCGTCGCCGTAGCGTGCGGCACGGCAGTACAGCTCGGCGGCACGCAAGGCATCGCGCGCCACGCCGTCGCCGTGTTCGTAGGCCAGGGCCTCGCGCCGCCAGTGTTCGACCTGGACGTCGAGCACCGGCCCGCGCTCCGGCGGCGGCACCGGGTAGCGCGGCAGCTCCTCCAGCGTCAGGGTCTGGGCGAGCACCGGCATGGCCAGCAGCCAGCCCAGCACCCCGCCCCACCAGAACCCCAAGCGACGCCGCGCACCCATGGGCGCAAGCATAGGGGGCCGCCGCAGCCGCCGCAGCCGCCGCTAAGCCTGCGAAGCCAGGGGGACGCTGAAATCAGGCGCAAACCGGCACAAACCCGCAGCAGCGGCAAATCGTCATGCTGTACAGGCGGGGCCGGATGCGCAGTAGAATTTGCCGTTTTCGCTGGCGCGAACTTGCCTGCTGACAGCGGCGACGGTCCACCAGCCCCTCCTGCGGCGCCATGTCCCGGTGCGTCGCCCACCCGCCGCACCCGTCCCCGCACGGGCCGGCCAGGTCGCTTCCCTCACTGTCGGCAGGACGGTCCGAGGCGGCTGTTGCAGCAAGGAACACGCCCCAGATGGCAAAGGAAGAACTGATCGAGATGCGCGGCACCGTGAACGAGGTGCTGCCCGACTCCCGCTACAAGGTGACGCTGGAGAACGGCCACCAGGTCGTCGCCTACAGCGCCGGCCGGATGAAGAAGTTCCACATCCGCATCATCGCAGGGGACAGTGTCTCGATCGAGATGTCGCCCTACGACCTGAGCAAGGGCCGCATCACCTTCCGCCACCTGGGCCGCAGCTAAGCCCGGCGCCGGCACGCACCGGCGCACCCGGGCCGCCGGCCGTCGGTGCGGCGACGCCGGCTAGACGTGCAGCGCCTGCCCGAGGGCGCGCAGCGCCGCTTCCTGCACCGCCTCGCCCAGCGTCGGGTGGGCGTGGATGGTGTGGCCCACGTCCTCCAGCCGCGCCCCCATCTCCAGGCTCAGTCCGAAGGCGGTCGAGAGTTCGGACACCGCCGCCCCCACCGCCTGCCAGCCCAGGATGAGGTGGTTGTCGGCGCGCGCGACGACGCGCACGAAACCCTGCGTCGATTCCAGCGACAGCGCGCGCCCGTTGGCGGCGAAGGGGAAACTCGCCTGCAGCAGCTTGAAGCCCAGGCGCTGGGCCTCGGCTTCGGCAGCGCCCGGGCCGAGGCCGGCGACCACGATCTCGGGGTCGGTGAAGCACACCGCCGGGATGGCGGCGGGGGCGAAGCGGCGGCTGTGGCCGGCGATGATCTCGGCCACCATCTCGCCCTGCGCCATCGCCCGGTGGGCGAGCAGCGGCTCGCCGGTGAGGTCGCCGATCGCCCAGACGTCCTTCATCGAGCTGCGGCACTGGGCATCCACGCGCACCGCGCGGCCTTCCATGTCCAGCATCAGGCGCTCCAGGCCCCAGCCCTCGGTGCGCGGGCGGCGACCGACGGCGACCAGGATCTTGTCCGCCGCGAGCTCGATCAGCCCGCCCTGGGGATCGCGCACGGTGAGGGCGTCGCCGGCCTTGTTCAGGCCCTCGACGCGGTGGCCGAGCAGGGTCTGCACCCCCAGGCTGGTCAGCGAAGCGGCCAGCGGCCGGGTCAGCTCGGCGTCGTAGGCCGGCAGCACGCGGTCCAGCGCCTCCACCACCGTGACCTCGGCACCCAGCTTGCGCCACACGGTGCCCAGTTCCAGCCCGATGTAGCCCGCGCCCACCACCACCAGGCGGCGCGGCAGTTCGGTGAAGGCGAGCGCCTCGGTCGACGAGACGACGCGCCCGCCACCGGCACCGAAGGGCAGGAAGGGCAGCTCAATCTCCTGCGAGCCGGCGGCCAGCAGCAGGTGCTCGCAGCGGATGCGCTGCAGCTCGCCTTCACCCGCGCCGCGCACCTCGACCGTCTTGCCGTCGACGATCTCGGCCCAGCCCCGGACGACGGTCACGCCATGCTTCTTCAGCAGCGCGCCCACACCGCCGGTGAGGCGTGCGACGACGCCGTTCTTCCAGCCCTGGGTGGTGGCGAGGTCGATGCGGGCCTGGTCGACCGTGATGCCCAGCGCCGAGCGGCCCTGCGCCTGGGCCTGCGCCTGCGCCCAGGCGTCGGCGGCGTGGATCAGGGCCTTGGACGGGATGCAGCCGACGTTCAGACAGGTGCCGCCGAGGCCGGCGCCCTCGACCAGCGTGGTGGGGATGCCGAGCTGGGCGGCACGGATGGCGGCCACGTAGCCGCCCGGTCCGCCGCCGACGACGAGCAGCTGCGTTTGCGTGGTGACGGGAGGCATGCGCTTACTCGATGAAAAGGGTGGCAGGGGTCTCCAGCAGGGCGCGCAGGCGCTGCACGAACAGCGCCGCGTCCATGCCGTCGACCACCCGGTGGTCGAAGCTGGAGCTGAGGTTCATCAGCAGGCGCGGCACGACGCGGCCGTCGCGGTCGAACATCGGCCGCTCGACGATGCGGTTGACGCCGACGATCGCCACCTCCGGGTGGTTGATGACCGGCGTGGTGACGATGCCGCCCAGCGGCCCCAGGCTGGTGATGGTGATGGTGGAGCCGCCGAGCTCGTCGCGCGCGGCGCGTCCGCTGCGCGCGGCCTCGGCCAGGCGCGTGATCTCGGCCGCGCAGGCCCAGGGGTCCAGGGTCTCCGCGTGGCGCAGCACCGGCACCATCAGCCCGCCCTCGGTCTGGGTCGCGATGCCGATGTGCACCGCGCCGAAGCGGGTGACGACGCTGGCCTCGTCGTCGAAACGGGCGTTCACCTGCGGGAACTCGCCCACCGCCAGCACGATGGCGCGGGCCACGAAGGGCAGCAGGGTGAGCTTGGCGCGCTGCTTGCCGTGCAGCTCGTTCAGACGCTGGCGCAAGGCCGCGAGCTCGCTGACGTCGACTTCCTCGACGTAGCTGAAGTGCGGGATCTGGCGCTTGGCCAGCTGCATCTTCTGCGCGATCTTGCGCCGCAGGCCGATGACCGCAACCGCCTGCTCGTCCAGCCGCGCCGCGTAGCGCTGGTCGGCGCCAACGCCTGCAGGCGCACCGCCGTAGGCGTCGAGGTCCTCGTGCGTGATGCGACCGGCCGGTCCCGTGCCCTGCAGGTACTGCAGCTCGATGCCGAGCTCCCAGGCACGCCGGCGCACCGCCGGCGAGGCGATGGGCTTGTCTTCGGGTGCGCGCCGCGGCACGCGCGCGGCAGGCGGGCGCGCGGCCCCTGAAGCGACGGCTGCCGCGGCCGGCGGCCGCACCGCCGGGGCAGCCGCCGCAGGCGGCGCTGCAGCCGCAGGCACTGCCGCAGCCGCCGCAGCCGGTGCAGCAGCAGCGGCAGCCGGTGTGGCGCCGGGCCTGAGGTTGCCCTCGCCTTCCACCTCGAGCCGAATCAGCTCGGCGCCGACCGCCAGCACCTGGCCGACGGTGCCGCCCAGGCTCGTCACCTGGCCGGCCACCGGCGACGGGATCTCCACCGTCGCCTTGTCCGTCATCACCTCGGCCAGGACCTGGTCCTCGGCCACCGCGTCGCCGGCCTGCACGTGCCAGGCCACCAGCTCGACCTCGGCAATGCCTTCGCCGATGTCGGGCATCTTGATCACATAGGCGGCCATGGCGTCAGCCTTCCATCACGCGCTTGAGCGCCGCGCCCACCCGCGCCGGCCCGGGGAAGTAGGCCCACTCCTGGGCGTGCGGGTAAGGCGTGTCCCAGCCGGCGACGCGCTCGATCGGCGCCTCCAGGTGGTAGAAGCAGTGCTCCTGCACCAGCGACACCAGCTCGGCGCCGAAGCCGCTGGTGCGCGTGGCCTCGTGCACCACCACGCAGCGGCGCGTCTTCTTCACCGAGTCGACGATGGTCTGCAGGTCCAGCGGCCAGATCGAGCGCAGGTCTATGACCTCGGCGTCGATGCCGGTCTCCGCCGCTGCCGCCGCGCTCACCCAGACCATGGTGCCGTAGGCGAGCACGGTGACCGCCTTGCCGGGGCGGAACACCGCCGCGCTGGTCAGCGGCATGGTGTAGTGGCCCTCGGGCACCTCGCCCAGGGGGTGCTTGCTCCAGGGCACCACCGGGCGGTCGTGGTGGCCGTCGAAGGGGCCGTTGTACAGCCGCTTGGGCTCCAGGAAGATGACCGGGTCGTCGCACTCGATGCTGGCGATCAGCAGGCCTTTGGCGTCGTAGGGGTTGCTGGGCATGACGGTGCGCAGCCCGCAGACGTGGGTGAAGATGGCCTCCGGGCTCTGGCTGTGCGTCTGCCCGCCGTAGATGCCGCCGCCGCAGGGCATGCGGATGGTGAGCGGGGCGGTGAACTCGCCGTTGGAGCGGTAGCGCAGGCGCGCCGCCTCGGAGACGATCTGGTCGGTCGCCGGGTAGACGTAGTCGGCGAACTGGATCTCGACCACCGGCCGCAGGCCATAGGCGCCCATGCCGACCGCGGCGCCGACGATGCCGCCTTCGGAGATCGGGGTGTCGAACACGCGCGAGCGGCCGTACTTGGCCTGCAGGCCCTCGGTGCAGCGGAAGACGCCGCCGAAGTAGCCCACGTCCTCGCCGAACACCACCACGTCGGGGTCGCGCTCCAGCATCACGTCCATCGCCGAGCGCAGGGCCTGGATCATGGTCATGGGCTTGCGCGCGCCGGCCGCGGGCGCGAGCGGGTCGGGGCCGAGCTTGTCGTTCATCGCCATCTCCATGCCCTTCAGTAGCCGAGCTGCTGGCGCTGCTGGCGCAGGTGCTCGGGCATCTCCTTGTAGACGCCCTCGAACATGCTGGCGACGCTGGGGATGTGGCCGTCCAGCAGCGAGCCGTAGCGCTCGGCCTCGCGCTGGGCGGCCATGACCTCGGCCTCCAGCGCCTTGTGCGTCGACTCGTGCTCGGCGTCGCTCCAGTGGCCCAGATTCGTCAGGTGGCGGCGCAGGCGCGCGATCGGGTCGCCCAGCGGGAAGCGCTCCCAGTCGTCGGCCGGGCGGTACTTGCTCGGGTCGTCGGAGGTGGAGTGGGCACCGGCGCGGTAGGTCACCCATTCGATCAGGGTCGCGCCCAGGTTGCGCCGCGCGCGCTCGGCCGCCCACTGGGTGGCGGCGTGGACGGCGAGGAAGTCGTTGCCGTCCACCCGCAGCGAGGCCAGCCCCCAGCCGACGCCGCGCGCGGCGAAGGTGGTGTGCTCGCCGCCGGCGATCGCCTGGAAGGTGGAGATCGCCCACTGGTTGTTGATCACGTTCAGGATCACCGGCGCGCGGTAGACGTGGGCGAAGGTGAGCGCGGTGGCGAAGTCGGCCTCGGCGGTGGAGCCGTCGCCTATCCAGCCGGAGGCGATCTTGGTGTCGCCCTTGATCGCGCTGGCCATCGCCCAGCCCACGGCCTGGATGTACTGGGTCGCCAGGTTGCCGGAGATCGAGTAGAAGCCGGCGCGCTTGTACGAGTACATCACCGGCAGCTGGCGGCCCTGGATCGGGTCCTTCTCGTTGGACAGCAGCTGGCAGATCAGCTCCACCATAGAGATGTCGTCGCGGCACAGCAGCAGGCCCTGCTGGCGGTAGGTGGGGAAGTTCATGTCCCCCGGCTGCAGCGCCATGCCGTGCGCGACCGCGATCGCCTCCTCGCCCAGGCACTGCATGTAGAAGCTCAGCTTCTTCTGTCGCTGCGCGATCAGCATGCGGGCGTCGAAGATGCGCGTCTTCATCATCGCCTTCAGGCCGCGGCGCAGGAAGTCCGGTGCGAGCCGGGGCGCCCAGGGGCCTTGCGCCTGGCCGTCCTCGTCGAGGACGCGGATCAGCTCGTAGGCGAGGTCGCGCGTGTCGGCGGGGATGACGTCGACGTCGGGCCGGCGCACCGCACCGGCGGGCGAGACACGCAGGTAGGAGAAATCAGTGGCACAGCCCGGACGCCCGCTGGGCTCGGGCACGTGCAGTCGCAGCGGCGGGGTGCTGGGCATGGTCTTGCGGCCTCGCGGCGCCTTCGTGGGGCGCTTTCGGTGGTTGGCAAACGGCCGCACCGACCGTTCGGGTCGGGCTGCCGGCAGCGGCAGACCGCAACCTCCGGGTAGAAGGCGCAGCGCCAGGCCGCTAGCCTAACCCAGCCGGCGCCCCGGCCGCCCCGATGAAAGCCCTCTGGCGGCTGCGGCGACCCCGTGATCGGCCGCCTGCGCAACCCGGCCCTGAGGTGCTCACAAGAAGACGCCGGGCCGCCCCAAGTCTTCTTGACCCCCTCGGGGGGCGGGCTGGGCGCAGCCCGGTCCTGGGGGCGCTCACAAGAAGACGCCGGGCCGCCCCAAGTCTTCTTGACCCCCTCGGGGGGGCGGGACGGGCGCAGCCCGGCCCTGGGGGCACTCAGTACTTCAGCCGCGCATACCAGGTCTTCTGCGCCGCCGCACGCGCCTGGCCCAGGGTGTGGATGCCCATGCCGGCGAGCAGGGGGATCATCTTCTGGAACACCTCGGCGGTGACGAGGGCGTCGCCGAGCGCGGTGTGACGGCCGACCACGGTGATGCCGAAGCGCTCGGCGATGTGTTCCAGCTTGTGGCTCTCCTGGTTCGGGTGCAGCAGGGCCGACAGCAGCAGGGTGTCGAGCACCGGCTGGTCGAAGCGCAGACCGGTGGCCTCCTCCTTGAGCTGCAGGAAGCGCATGTCGAAGGCCGCGTTGTGCGCCACCAGCACGGTGTCGCGGGCGTAGGTGTGGAAGGCCGGCAGCACCTCGGCGATGGTCGGCTGGCCGCGCACCATCTCGGGCCGGATGCCGTGGATGGGGATGCCGGCCGCCGGGATGCTGCGCTGCGGATCGACCAGCTGCTCGAAGGATTCCTGGCGCAGCAGCCTGCCGTTGACGATGCGCGCGGCACCGATCTGGATGATCTCGTCGCCGGCCGCGGGCTGCAGCCCGGTGGTCTCGGTGTCGAACACGGTGTAGCTCAGCTCCGCGAGCCGGCGCTCGTCCAGCGCGTGGTGGCTGTCGGCGCGCGCGAAGAGGTCGAAGTCGTAGTACTCGGGGCGGCTGTCGGCGAGCGCGGGGTCCGCCTCAGGCTCTGTGGCCGCCTCCGCCAGCGGCAGCAGGAAACGGAAGAAGGCTTGGTGGCGCGCGCGGTCGCGCTCGAACCAGAACTCGCCGCCATGGCGCTGCATGACGTCGCGCACCGACAGCGCGCTGGCGCTGCCGGCGGACTTCATGGGTTCGCTCTCCCAGGCCATCACGGTCTCGGTGCTCATCACCTGGCCGCTCCACACGAGGTCGAGCTGGGCCCGGCCGCGCGCGCTGCCGTGCGGCTGCAGGCGCAGCTGCAGCGCCTTGACCTCGAACTCGTCGATCAGCCGCTGCGCCAGCGTGGCCAGCGCCTGCAGGAGGGCGAAACTGTCCACCCGCAGCCACAGCCCGGGGTCGACCTCGAGGCTGCCGGTGTGCACGCCCAGCGGCCCGATGCGGCGCAGCGCGGCGGCCACCAGGTCCGCGCCCAGCATGTCCTCCAGCGGCCAGCGCGTCTTCAGCCCCTCGGTGCTCTGCGCCGCCAGGGCCTGCAGCCGTGCGCTCATGTGGTGCGCCTCGTCGCGCACGACGCCGAGGAAGCGCTCGCGGGTGGCGGCGTCCAGCTGCGGGTCGTCCAGCAGCTCCACCGCGGCCTGCAGGTTGCCCAGCGACGCCCGCTGGCCTTCGGTCAGGCCCTGCAGCAAGGTGTCCTGGGCGGCGTCGCGCTCGTACTCGCGGGTGATGTTGTCCAGCAGCAGGACGAATCCACCCAGTCGGCCGCCGGGCACGCCCTCGCCTTCGTCGCCATCGTGCACCGCCGCCATCTGCGCGCGCAGCAGCTGGCCGCTGCGGGTGACGGTGACGAACTGGGCCGAGGGCGACTGCGCGCCGCGCGCCAGGCGCTGGCGGATGTTGTCCAGCGCGTGCGCCACGAGCTGGCGGTCGAACACCGCGTAGATGCTGCGCCCGAGGCCGATCAGCTCGGCGCCGCCGGCCAGCTGCGGCGCCTGTGAAAGCGCCTTGAACTGCAGCCGGGCGCGGTTGTTGTACAGCAGCACGCGGCCGTCGAGGTTGCACACGACGACGCTTTGCGTGAGCTCGGACATCAGCGCTGCAAGCCGGGCCCGCTCCTGCTCGACGCGCCGGCTGCCTTCGGCCACCTGGGCCGCGATGTCGTCGCGCAGGCGGCGCCTGTTCTGCAGCAGCGCATCGACCACGATCGCCAGCTCGCGCAGCGCGGCATCGCCCAGGCCCTGCTCCAGCGGCTTCAGCGGCGCTGCCGTGTCGGCCATCAGCTGCGCCTTGGCCTGCTCCAGCAGCCGCGCCGGGGCCGCCACCCAGCGCTGGTAGGCGAGCTGGACCCCGGCCGCGCCGGCCGCCACCAGCAGCAGCCCGGAGAGCACCAGCAGCGGCAGGCGCGGCGACAGCAGGGCCCAGAGCTGGTCCTGCTCGTCGGCCGACAGGGTGCTGCCGATGAGCGCGGCGCTGCCCGCCAGCCACAGCGCCAGCACCGCGGCGAGCACGAGCGCCGCGGTCCAGACCCAGCGCTGCAGCCGGGTGTCGGGTCTGCCTGCCATGCGCCCGGATTCTCAGGCCGCCGCGGCCAGCAGCTCGCGCACCTTGGCCACCAGCTCGCGGGTCGAGAAGGGCTTGGTCATGTAGGCGTTGGCGCCCAGCGCCAGGCCCTTGACGACGTCGGTCTCGCGCCCCTTGGCGGTGAGCATGAGGACCAGGGTGTCCTTCAGCGCCTCGTCCTGGCGCAGGTCCTGGCAGACCTCAAAGCCGGTCTTCCTGGGCATCATCACGTCCAGCAGCACCAGGCGCGGGCGCTCGCGCCGTATCACCTGCAGCGCCTCCTCGCCGTCGCGCGCCAGGTGCACGGTGTAGCCCTCGCGCTTCATCAGGAACTCCAGCGAGATCAGGATGTTGGGCTCGTCGTCGGCGATCACGATGGGCACGCTCATCGGTGCTCTCCTGCAGGATTCTCGGGGGGTGCGGTCCACGGCAGCCAGACGCTGAAGACTGCACCTTGCGTGGCCTGATTGTCCAGGGCGATGCGTCCGCCGTGGTGCTCGACGATCTGGCGGCTGATCGGCAACCCCAGGCCGGTGCCGGCGCTGCGGTTGGAAGCGTCGCCGGCCTGGTGGAACTTGTCGAACACGTGCGCCCGGTGGGCCGGCGGGACGCCGGGGCCGTTGTCGGCCACCGTCACGGTGAGGCCTTGCGCATCGTGGCGCAGGCGCAGGCGGATCTCGCCGCCCGGACGCGGCACGAACTTGGCGGCGTTGCCCAGCAGGTTGAGCAGCACCTGCATCAGGCGGTCGGCGTCGGCCTGCAGCGCCGGCACCGGCTCTGCCAGGTCCAGCCGCAGCGCGGTGCCCTGCTCGCGCAGCAGTTCGGCCATGGACGCCGCGGCACGCCTGATCAGGGCCGCCATGTCGACCGCGCCGGGGTGCCATTCGGCGTGGCCGGACTCGATCTTCGCCAGGTCCAGCACCTGGTTCACGAGCCGGCTCAGGCGCTCGGTCTCGGCGACGATGATGTCGACGAACTGCTGGCGCTGTTCGCGCGCCATGTCGGGGTCGTCGGCCATCAGTTCGGCGAGGGCCCGGATCGAGGTCAGCGGCGTACGCAGCTCGTGGGTGACGCTGGACATGAAGTCATCCTTCATGCGGTCCAGGCTCTCCAGCCGCTGGTTGGCCGCGCGCAGCTCGGCGCCGGCGCGCTGCAGCGACTCGCGCTGCGCCTCCAGCAGGCGCGAATAGGCGCGCAGCTGGGTCGCCTCGTCGAGGATGCGCATCACGTCGTCCATGCCCAGCGGCTCCTCGCGCACGCTGGAGGCGATCAGCGCGCGCGCCGAGGCGCTGCCGATCGCGCCCGCGAGCTGGGTCTCGACGAACTGGACGAAGCGCGCGTCGGCCGGGATGTCCTCGATGCGCGCCAGCCCCTGCTCCTGCGCCCAGTCGGCGAACAGGCGCTGCGCGCGCGCCGCGCCCAGGAAGCGCGTGGCCAGCGGCAGCAGCTCGCTCACCGAGGCCTGGCCGCGCCAGAACGCGAGTCCGGCGTGCTCGGCCTCGCCGACGTCGACGAACAGCGCCGCCTGGCTGGCCTCGCGCGCGCTCGGCTCGCGCCACAGCGACAGCGCCAGGTACAGGCCGGTGTTCACGAGCAGGCTCCAGAACAGCGCGTGCGTGAGGGCGTCGAAACCGGCCAGGCCGAACAGCGACTCGGGCTTGAGCCAGGCCAGGCCCCAGGGCCCCTCGCGCACGAAGCCGTCCGCCAGCCAGCCCGACTTGGCGATCGAGGGCAGCATCAGCGTGTAGGCCCAGAGCACGAAGCCACCCGCCAGCCCGGCCAGGGCACCGCGCCGGGTGCCGCCCTTCCAGTACATGCCGCCGAGCGCGGCGGGCGCGAACTGCGCCACCGCGGCGAAGCTGATGAGGCCGATGCTGACCAGCGCATAGGCCTCGCCGGCGAGGTGGAAGTACAGATAGCCCAGCAGCAGCACGCCGACGATGGCGGCGCGGCGCACCGTCTGCAGGAACAGCGTGAGGTCGGCGTTCGGGTGCGTGCGCAGCCAGCGCGTGCGCAGCAGCAGCGGCATCACGAGGTCGTTGCAGACCATGGTGGAGACCGCGATCGTCTCCACCACGATCATGCCGGTGGCCGCCGACAGCCCGCCGATGAAGGCCAGCAGCGCCAGCGCGGGCGCCTCGTGCGCCAGCGGCAGCGAGATCACGAAGGCGTCCGCACCCTCGGCGCTGCCGAAGTACAGCAGGCCGGCCAGCGCGATCGGCAGCACGAACAGGTTGATCAGCCACAGGTAGGCCGGGAACAACCAGGCCGCGCGCTCGAGGTGGCGCTCGTCGACGTTCTCGACCACGATGACCTGGAACTGGCGCGGCAGGAAGATCACCGACAGCCCGGACAGCAGGGTGAGCGCGAACCACTGGCTCCAGGCGAAGCCCTCGCTGCCGCCACCGCCCAGGGTCAGCAGCGGCTGCCACTGCGGGTGGGCCGCGGCCTGCCGGAACAGGTCTGCGGCGCCGTCGTACCAGACCCAGGTCGCGAACACGCCGACCGCCAGGAAGGCCAGCAGCTTGACCACCGACTCGAACACGATCGCCGCCACCAGGCCTTCGTGGCGCTCCGCGCCGTCTTGCTGGCGGGTGCCGAAGGTCATCGTGAATCCGGCCAGCAGCAAGGTGGCCCAGAACGTGCCGTCGCGCCACCAGCTCGCCTGCGACGGCGCACCCGCCAGCAGCGCGTAGCCGGTGTCTATGGCCTTGAGCTGCAGGGCGATGTAGGGAACGATGCCGACCACCGTGATCAGCGTCACCAGCCCGGCGATGAGCGGGCTCTGGCCGTGCCGGCTGGCGATGAAGTCGGCGATCGAGCGGATGCGGCCGCGGCGCGCGATGCGCACCATCTTGCGCAACACCAGCAGGGCCAGCGTCATCGCCAGCGTCGGCCCGAGGTAGATGGGCAGGAACCACACGCCGGTGGTCGCCGCCCGGCCGACGCTGCCGAAGTAGGTCCAGGCCGTGCAGTAGACCGCGATCGACAAGGCGTAGGCCCAGGCATTGGCCACCACTGAGCGGCCGGCGTTGGCACGCCGGTCGCCCCAGGCCGCGATCGCGAACAGCAGCAGCAGGTAGGCCGCCGACGCGCCGAGGACGATCGAGGGGCTCAGCATCGCCGCCTGCGGAGCGCGGCGCGCCTCACTCGGCGCCCCGGCCCAGAAGCGCGATGGCGGCGATGAGGCCACCCCAGACCGCGAACAGGCCGAGCGGGAACAGCGGCAGCCCGGCCAGCGTGAGATCGCGGTCCCACAGCGCCAGCAGCGGGAAGTTCAGCAGCAGGGTGCCGGCGACGAACAAGGCCAGCAGGCGCTGGCGCGCCAGGCGCGGCTTCACGTCACGCCGCGGCCCGAGACCTGGCCGTCAGCCGGCGGCGTAAATCCCTGGTCGCCAGAAGGGGTGCACATGGCGCCCATCGTGCAGGCGGTGGCGGGCAAAGGCAAGCCCGGCAGACCCGCAGCCAGACGCCGCACGGCCACCACCCCGGCGCCGCCCTGCCGCCGCCCCGCAGCCGCCCTGCCGCGGCCCAGAGTGGGCCGGGATCACCGCCCTCTTCGGTGCCACGCGCCGTCGGCTCTTGTCAAGAATCGATCTCGGTGGCCGATAAGCCCCCGGTGACCCTGCCTGTCGCTCCCGGTGGCGCAGGGGCGCCACACCCACTTTTTCCACACGGAGCCGTCCCATGAAGTCCTTGATCCACGCCGCCGCCGCCCTCGCCGTCTGCGGACTCACCCTGCCCGCGCACGCCGAAAGCGTGGCCGAAGCGAAGACGCTGCTCGACGCCGCCCACGCCGAACTGGCGAGCAAGGGGGTCGACGCCGCAGTCCAGTCCTTCAACGGCGGCGGCAAGTGGAAAGGCAACAAGGCCTATGTCGTGGTGGCCGACTTCAAGGGCAACATGCTGGCCCACGCCGACAACCAGAAGATCGTCGGCAAGAACTTCTTCCAGGCCAAGGACGCCGACGGCAAGACCTTCGTGCAGGACGTGATCCAGGGCGTGCAGGCCAAGGGCGAGGCGAGCATCGAGTTCCGCTGGTCCAACCCGCAGACCAAGAAGATCGACGACGGCCGCATGGTGGCCAGGCGCGTGCCCGGCAAGGACGCCTACGTCGGCGTGACCTTCTTCGAGTAAGCGCCAGCACCGCTGCGGGCGCGCCTCGTGCCCGCAGCGCCGACCGCGATCGTCATCGAGACCCACAAGAACAGGCAAACCACCATGCGTACCCTGGACGACATCTCGCTCAAAATCAAGCTGGCCCTGGTGCCGGCGCTGTGCATGACCCTGCTGCTGGGGCTGTGCGCAATCATGCTCTGGGGCACCTCGCGCCTCGGTGACGCGCTGCAGTCGCTGTACGCCGAGCGCCTGCCGCGCTACGGCTTCGCGGCCCGCTTCGAGTCCGACCTGCGCGACCTCAACGGCATGATCAACCAGTCGATCGCCTTCGAGGCGATGGGATACGGCGCCGACATCATCGCCGAGGTCGACAAGGCGATCGAGGCCACCGGGGCGCGCCTGGAGCAGGAGATCGGGCAGCGGGCACAGGCCGCCGAGCCTGCCGAGCGCGCGCAGCTGGAGGAGATCGCCAGCTCGCTGCGCACCTACCGCAAGGGGCTGCAGGACACGCTGGACCTCAAGAGCACCGGCCTGGCGACGGCCTCGACCTTTCTCACCACGGCGCAGAAGCAGTACGCCACCTTGATCAAGTCGGTCTCGGCGATCAGCAGCCACGAGCTTGAGCAGGCCGGCGCGGACGTCGCCGGGGCCAGCGCCACCAGCAACCAGATGAAGCTCGCGATGGGGGTGGCGGCGCTGGTCGCCGTCGTGCTCGCGGCGGCGTTCAGCGTGCTGCTGGCACGCGGCATGCTGCGCCGGGTGAGCCGCCTGTCGCAGGCCATGCGCGACCTCGCCGCGGGCGACCTGACGCAGCCGATCCAGCACCAGGGACGCGACGAGATCGGGCGCCTGGTGGACGACGCCGAGACCGTGCGCAGCCGGCTCTCGGAGTCCATGCAGGCCGTGCAGCGGGCCAGCGAGTCGGTGCACGCGGCGGCGAGCGAGATCGCCAGCGGCAACGCCGACCTCGGCCAGCGCACCGAATCCACCTCCTCGGCGCTGCAGCAGACCGCGTCCTCCATGCAGCAGCTCAGCACCGCGGTGAACGAGAACGCGGGTTCGGCCGACCGCGCCAGCTCCACCGCCAGCGACGCCGCCGATGCCGCGCGCGCCGGCGGCGAGGTGGTGTCGCAGGTGGTGCAGACCATGGGCGAGATCAGCACCGCGAGCCGGCGCATCGCCGAGATCACCGGCGTCATCGACGGCATCGCCTTCCAGACCAACATCCTGGCGCTGAACGCGGCGGTGGAGGCGGCGCGCGCCGGCGAGCAGGGGCGCGGCTTCGCGGTCGTGGCCGGCGAGGTGCGCAACCTCGCCCAGCGCAGCGCCGAAGCGGCCAAGGAGATCAGCGCCCTGATCCAGACCTCGGCCGAGCGGGTGGAGACGGGCAGCCGGCTGGTGGCGCAGGCCGGCAGCTCGATCGACGGCCTGGTGACGCAGGTCAGCAACGTCGCCGAGCTGGTCTCGGGCATCCGCAGCGCCACCGTGCAGCAAAGCGGCGAGATCGCCCAGATCAACCAGGCGCTGACCGCGCTGGACGGCAGCACGCAGCAGAACGCCGCCCTGGTCGAGCAGTCCAGCGCCGCCGCCGAGAGCCTGCGCCAGCAGGCCGACCGCCTGGCCGGCACCATGCAGCGATTCCGGGTCGCGGCCTGATCCCGGCTGCGGGGCCGGCGCCAGCCGCCCCGGCAGCCGAGCGCAATGAATGCGGCCGGTGGGCATGACCTGCCCCACCGGCCTGTTGAGCCCACCGGCGCGACCCCAGCGGCCCCGGTGCTCGGGGCGAAGCAGAGGGGCCCGCCTGCGCTCGCTCAGACCGGCGTGTGCCGGGCCGGGTAGCCGGTGCCGGTGAGCGGCACGATCTTCGCGCCGGCCGGAATGTTCAGCAGCGGCCCCCCGGGTTGCGGCGTTCCCCAGGCCTTGCCGGTGGTCTGCAACGCGGCCATGTCGTAGACGAAGACGGCGGCGATGTCGATCAGCAGCTCGCGCCAGGTCACCACGTAGACACCGTCGCGCAGCTTGTAGAAGCTGGCCTCGTCGCAGCCGGCGTCGCCGCGGCGCGCACCGCCGATGGACTGGTAGGCGTACCAGTTCGCGTTCAGGTAGACGTGCTCGTAGGAAGTGGTGTCGTCGTAGACGTAGAGCGCGCGCTTGCCGGTGAGATCGGCCGTCGGCGCGGGCACCGGACCCGTGGCCACGGTGCCGGGGGCGCCGACCACGGCGGTGGAAAAGCGCTGCTCGAAGCGGCTGGGTGCGGCCGGCGTGCGCGGGTTCATGCGCGTGGCCACCACCAGGGCGCGGCGCTACTCGATGTCGGCGGCGATCAGCACGGTCTGGTCCTGCGGCTCGTCGAGCAGCAGGTCGATGAAGAACACCCCGGGCGCGGCCTCGATCACGTCGGCCCGTGCGCGGCCCTCGGCGGCCAGATGGAAGCCTGGCAGTCCGCGCCAGCGGCAGCCGTCGGCGTCGTCGAAGGCCAGCTCGAGACTGCCGCCTTCGTCGAGCTGCAGCGCCAGGGTCTGGCCGCGCCAGCGCGCGCTGGCCGGCAGGCGGTTGCCGTCCAGGCCGCTGACGATGGCCGCGCCGGTGGCGCCGCCGACGCGCGGTGCGGGGGCGGCGAAGGTTTCGCCGACCAGGCGCTCGGACAGCGCCCACACCGCCTCGGCCTTGGCGGCGTCGAGCACGCGCGGCATCACGCCGTTGGGCAGGCGCGAATCGTCGTTCAGCGGCGCGACCGAGCAATCCTCCAGGAACTCGGCGCCGCGCCCGGCCAGGCCGGGGTGGGCCAGCGCGTAGACCATGGTCGAGACGCCGGCCTCCAGCGTCTTGTGCTTGAGGTTGACGATTTCCGGCTGGCGCGAAAGCAGCACCGCGAAGTGGCTGTCGTCCAGGTGGGTGTGCAGATTGGTGCCGGTGATGATGCCCGGCGCGACGACGAAGGCGCGCAGACCGTGGTCGCGCCAGCGGTGGTCCAGCGCCACCGCGAACAGCGCGTTCGCCGACTTGGACTGGCCGTAGGCGTCCCAGCGGTCGTAAGGCCGGCGCAGGAAGTTCGGGTCCTCGAGGTCGACATCGGACAGGCGGTGTGCGCCCGAGCTCATCATCACCACGCGCGCGCCGGCGCCACGGCGCAGCAGCGGCAGCAGGCGGTTCACGAGCAGGAAGTGGCCGAGGTGGTTGCTGCCGAACTGCAGCTCGAAGCCGCACTCGGTGCGGCCCTCGTCGGTGGCCATGATGCCGGCGTTGCCGAGGATGCCGTCGAGCACCACGCCGTCGGCGGCCAGCTGCTCGGTGAAGCGGCGCACGCTCGCCAGCGAGGCCAGGTCGAGCGCGCGCGCCTCGAAGCGTCCGCCGGGCACGCGCTCGCGCAGCGTGGCCAGCGCGGCGTCGGCGCGGTCGGTGGCGCGCGAGGTGATGATGACGGATGCACCGCGCGCGGCCAGGGCGCGCGCGGCCTCCATGCCCAGGCCGACGGCGCCGCCGGTGATCAGGTAGGTCTTGCCGCTCAGGTCCAGGCCGGCGAGGACCTCGTCGGCGGTGCTGTCGCGGTGGAAGCTGGGGGTGGATGCGGTCATGGTCGGAGGGGTTCCTCGCAGAGGTTCAAGGGGAAGGTGATGGCGCTGGGCGGTGCGTTCGTCGCGTATGTCGGGGATCGATCGCTGCCCTTGCCCAGCCAGGCGTGTTGCCGGGGACGGGGGACGGGGGACGGTTCAAGCGCTGCGCTGCCACGGCAGCAAGCGGCGCTCGGCCCACTGCAGCAGGGCATTGCCCAGGGTGCCGACGACGCCGAGGATGACGACGCCGGCATACAGGTCGGCGCTGCGGAACGAACGCGCGGCCTCCAGCACCGTGGTGCCCAGGCCCTCCTGCGCGGTCAGCATCTCGCCGACGACGCCGACGATCAGCGAGGCGGTCAGCGACAGCCGCATGCCCGACAGGATGTCGGGCAGCGCATGCGGCAGCACGAAGCGCCACAGGAAGGCGGCGCGGCCCACGTTCAGCAGCCGGGCCACCTCGTGCAGCCGGGGCTCGATCGAGGCCACGCCCTGCGCCGTGGCCAGCAGCACCGGCCAGGCGGCGCCGAATCCGATCACGGCCAGCAGCATGCCCGGGGTCAGCCCGAGCAGGGCGATGCCCACCGGCAGCAAGGCGGTGGCCGGCAGCGGGCGCAACAGCTCCAGCGAGGGCAGCAGCCAGACCCGGGCCGCGGCCGACAGGCCGACCAGGGCCCCGGCGGCGACGCCGACGGCCGAGGCGATGAGCCAGCCGTAGACCATGCGCTCCAGCGTGGCGCCGGTGCGCGCGAGCAGTTCACCCTGGCCCAGACCCTCGACCAGGGCGTCCAGCGTCTGGCCGGGCGAGGGCAGGAAGACCGCCGGCACCCATTGCGCGCACCCAGCCGATCACCGCCAGCCACAACAGCACCGCGTACATCTCGGCCACGCGCAGCTCCTGCTGCGCCAGCATCATGCGGTGGCCCAGGCCGATCGGGTTCTCCGCCACCTCGGTGGTG
>CAUJJP010000095.1 GCA_963205525.1 Pseudomonadota bacterium
CCGGGGCGCTCAGATCCCGCAGGATCGTTCACATCTCAATGATGCAGGCTGCAACGGTCGAATTCGCCCGCGCAACCTTCGGACTTACCCGCAGCATCCGCCCATCTTGTGCGGCAGATCAAACCGACAGGCGGTGCTGGCGCGCGCGACCGACTCGTGGTGGTGGCAACGCATGGCCGCCGGCCACGGATGACGCCGCTGGCGACGGCACCGCACGCAGGGCAGCTTGCCGCTGGGTGGGCGGCAGCGGCTATCGTAAGCCCCGATGGGCGCTGCCGCCCCGCCCCCTAGACTGCATGCGACGCGCGGTGCGACCTCCGCCCGCCCGCTGCCGCATGGACCGAACCCACTACAGCACGCTCACCGAGAGCGCCTCCGACCGCACGCAGGGCTGGGAGCGCATCAACCACAGCTATTTCGGCAACCTGGGCGTGCAGTGCCTGGACCCCGGCACGCTGGACGCCGAGTTCTCGGCCTATGACGTCGGCCCGCTGCGCATGTTCCGCATCGACGCGCCGGCGCACCGCGTCTGGCGCGGCACCGAGCACCGCGACCTGCCCAGCGACGATTACTACAAGCTGGTGATGCAGCTCGCCGGGCGGGCGCAGATCCACCAGGGTGATCGCATCTTCGACCTGCGTCCCGGCGACTGGAGTCTGTACGACCCGCGCGTGCCCTACTCGATCACCAATTTCGAGCGCGGCGAACTGCTGGTGGCGCTGCTGCCGCGCACCAAGTTCAAGGGTTTCAAGGTGCCCAACCTGCACACCTGCGAAGCGCAGACGAGCGCCTTGCAGGGCTTGTCGGCGGTATTCGGCTCCTTCCTGCGTTCGCTTGCCGAGCAGCTGCCCATGCTGCCAGACGCGGTGGGGCCGGCAGTCAGCGAGACCGCGTTCGGCCTCCTCGCCTCCACCCTCAGCGCCGGCCAGGACGCGGGCGCCGAGCACTGCACGCTGCCGGCGGTGATGAAGCTGCGCGTGCGCCAGCACGTGCAGTCGCACCTGGGCGAGCCGGACCTGACGATAGACCGCATCGCGCAGGAACTGCGCTGCTCCAAGCGCTACCTGCACCGCATCTTCGAGGACGAACCCTGCTCGCTGGACCGCTACATCTGGCAGGCGCGGCTGGAACGCTGCCGCGCCGCGCTGGCGGCGCCGCAGGCGGCGGCGCGCTCGATCTCGGAGATCGCGTTCGCCTGGGGTTTCAACAGCGGCGCCCACTTCTGCCGCCTGTTCAAGAGCCACTACGGCAGCTCGCCGGGCGAGTTCCGGCGCCAGGCGCTGGGCGGAGCCGCCCTGCCCGCGACCGGGGAGCACTGACGCAAGAGGGTCGCGCCGCCGGCTGCGGCGGCTACAGCCCGTGCTGCGCGCACTGCAGGTGCGCGAACATGCCACCGTCCACCGGCACGTTGGCGCCGCGCACCCAGGCCGCGCCGTCCGACAGCAGGAAGGCGATCACGGGCGCGATGTCGGCCGGTGTGCCGGTGCGGTCCATGATGCGCATGTCCTCCTCCGCGCGGGCGCCCAGGGTGGCCAGGAAGTCGGGCAGGATGGGGGTGGCCACCGGCCCCGGGCTGAGCGCGTTCATTCGGATGCCGCGGGCGCGCCAGGTCCAGCGACTGCGCATCGTCCACACGATCAGCGCTTCCTTGCTGAAGAAGTAGCTGCGCGCGCCGTGGATCTCGTGCGCCTGGCAGAACGCCGGCACGGCGTCGAAGTCCAGCGTCGCGCTGGCGGCGATGGCCGGCTTGGACAGCGCCCAATCCAGCCCCGCCAGCGAGGCCAGGTTGACGATGGAGGCACCGTCGGCGAGCTTGGGCACGAGCTGCGTCGTCAGGTACTTCAGGCCGACCAGGTTGACGCGCAGCACCTCCTCGGGGGCACGCGTGGGCGGCAGCCCGGCGCTGTTGACGAGGCCGTGCGCGCCCGCGGGCAGGGTCTGGACGAGGCGGTCTATGGACGCTCGCTCGCCGAGATCGGCCGCCACGAAGCGGTCGCAGTCCGCTGCCGGACCGCGGATGTCGACGCCGATCACGGACGCGCCCTGCGCGCGCAGCAGCGCGGCGCTGGCGGCGCCGATGCCGGAGGCCGCTCCGGTGACGATGAAGGTCTTGCCAGCGAACATCTCACGCACCTCCGCATGCGAGCCGAAAGCAGAAGAAAAAGCGGCGCTGCCAGGCAGCGCCGCAGCCCTCAGGCGCGGGTCGGGATCACTTGCGCTGGTCCCAGGCCGGTGCCGGCTTGTACACATAGCCGCCGGCCTGCGGCGGATAGACCAGCATGTGGCGACCCTTCCACCACTGGTTGGCGGTGCTGGTGGTGAGCGCCAGGCCACCGGCGTCGAACTTGACGTCGCCCTGCACCGTGCCCTTGAACTCCTGGCCGGCGATCGCCGCGCGCACCGTCTTCGGGTCCAGCGAGCCGCTGTTCTCGATCGCCTTCAGCAGGATCTGCGCGTTGGCGTAGAACATGCCGATGCTGGTGTTGGACTTGTTGGTCTGCTTGGTGTAGCGCTCGCCGAGGTCCTTCGCGCCCGGGTAGGGGTAGTCCATGGACCAGAAGCCGTCCGCCAGCACGTAGTCCGAGTCGTCGCCCAGCGCCTCGCGGAACTCGTAGGGCCAGGTGCCCTTCCAGCCGTGCATGTAGGGCACGCTGAACTTCTGCTCCTTCATCTGGCGCACCAGGGTGATGGAGTCGATCGGGTTGCCGAACAGCAGCACCGCGTCGGCGCCGCGCGCCTTCATCTTCAGGATGTAGGCCGAGTAGTCCTTGGACCCCATGGCCCAGGGCTCGTCGAGCACGAACTCGACCTTGTACTTCTTGGCCAGCTCCTTGAAGACACCGGCAAAGCCCTGGCCGTCGGGCGAGTCCTCCATCACCAGCGCCGGCTTCTTGGGCCGCTGCGCCTCGGGCAGCGACTGCCAGATCTTGAACGGCACCTCGGCGGCGCCGCCGGCGTCGAAGAAGAACAGGGCCGAGTACTTGAACTTCTTGGGCACCCACATGTGCGGCCAGATCGCCGTCATCATGTAGAGCTTCTTGTACTTCTCCGCCGCCTGCGCGCCGGCCATGTTGAGGTCGCCGCCGTGGGTGGACAGCAGCAGCTCGGCCTTCTCGATCTTGATCAGGCGCTCCATGGCGTCGGTCACCTTGGCCGGGTCGCTCTGGTCGTCGGCCACCACCAGACGCACCGGCAGCTTCTTGCCGGCGGCCTTGATGAAGATGCCGCCCTTGGCGTTGACGTCCGCCACCGCCTGCTCGTAGGACCACTTCTGGTCCAGACCGTCGGGTGCCAGCTGGCCGGTGAGCGAGATCGGGGCCCCGATCAGGACCTCGGTCGGCGCTGCGGCGAGGGCCGCCGCCGGCAACAGCGCGGTGGCGGCCGCAGCGGCCATCGCATTCAACAACGCACGCTTTCTCATCCCCGTCTCCTTTGCATGTGGCTCTTTCTAACCGGCGGTCTTGCCGCCCCCGAGATCGGGTCGGCGCTTGCGCCCGCCCCGCTTCACACCGAGTCGCAGAATGCCCTCGGGCATGAACAGCATGACCGCGATGATGAGTCCGCCCGAGATGATGGGGTGGGCGCCGGGCAGCCAGATGTTGGCCGCCGAGAACACGCCCGTCATCAGGAAGGCGCCGATCACCGGGCCGAGCACGGTGCCGCTGCCGCCCATCACGCACATCAGGATCGGGTACAGGGTCCAGCTCAGGTTGAGGAAGCCGCCCGGGCTGACCGAGAACACGTAGAAGGCGTACAGGCTGCCCGCGACACCGGCCAGGAAGGCGCCGCCGGCAAAGGCCAGCAGCTTGTAGCGCAGCACGTTGACGCCGCTGGCGGCGGCGGCCACCGGGTCCTCGCGCACCGCCAGCAGCGCCAGGCCGGTGCGCGATCGCATCAGCAGCGCCACCCCCGCGGTGGCCGCCACCGCCAGCGCCAGCCCCACCAGGTAGTGCGGCACCAGGGTCTCGTAGGGCTCGGTGGACATTGCCACCCCGGCCGCGCCGCCGGTGGCCGCACCGCCCTTCACGAGCATGATGCGAACGATCTCGCCGAAGCCCAGGGTGCCGAGGGCGAAATAGTCGCCCGCGAGCTTGGACAGCAGCGGAAAGCCGATCGCCAGCGCCAGCAGCGCCGCCACCAGGCCGCTGGCGAGGAACAGCAGCGGGTTGAAGTAGAAGCCGCTGTCGCCCATCACCACGGTGGCGACGAGCGCCGTCGTGTAGCCGCCGATGCCGAAGAAGGCATGCTGGGCGAGGCTGATCTGCCCGGTGTAGCCGGCCACCAGGTTCCAGCTCTGCGCGAGCACGATGTGCACGAAGACGAGGAAGAGGTAGAAGAACAGGTAGTGGTCGACCGCGCCCGGGAGCAGCGGGGCGAACGCGAGCAGCGCCGCCGCGCCGGCGGCAATCCTGTAGCCAAGAGCACCGGCCATCGCTTCAGACCTTTTTCATCGAACGCACGAACAAGCCCTGCGGCCTGAACATCAGCACGAGCAGGAACACCGCGTAGCCCACGGCATCGCCCCAGCCGGGCAGGAAGTAGGAGGAGCAGCTCTCTATCACCCCGAGCAGGATGCCGCCCGCGAGCGCACCGCCGACGTTGCCCAGGCCGCCGAGCGCGAGCGCGATCAGCGCCTTCAGGCTCAGCATGAAGCCGAGGTAGGGGTCTATGGTGTAGGTGGCGGCCAGGGTGCTGCCGGCGATGCCGGCGAGCACGATGCCGACCGCGAACGCGGCCATGTTGACGCGGTGCGGCGAGATGCCCACCAAGGTGGCGGCCACCATGTCCTCCGACACCGCGCGCACCGCCTTGCCGATCAGGGTGCGGCGCAGGAACAGGGTGACGGCGAAGGTGGCGGCGATCGCGACCGCGAATCCCAGCGTGCGCGTGAACGACAGCCGCACCCCCAGCAGCTCGAAGCTGCTGGCGGTGTAACTGGTGGTGATGGAGCGCGGGTCCGGCGTCCAGGCCAGCGACATCACGCTTTCCAGCATGAAGGTCAGGCCGACCGCGATCAGCAGCGTGGTGTTGCGGTCGGTGAGCGCGGCGGCGCGCCGGAACAGCAGCTGGTACAGGCCGGCGCCGACCAGCAGCGAAACCGGCATCAGCAACACCAGGGTCAGAAAGGGGTCGATGCCGAGCAGGCGGAAGGCCCAGTACGCGGCGTAGCCGCCGAGCACGATCATCGACCCCTGGGCGAGGAAGATGATGCCCATGGTGCCGAAGATCAGGCTCAGCCCGATCGCGGCCACGCCGTACATGGCGCCGAACAGCACGCCGTTGACGAGCAGCTCGCCGAAGACGCTCCAGGTGGCGGGGTCGAGCAGGTTCAACCGAGGCTCCCGATGTAGGCCTTGCGGATCTGCGGGTCGGCGAGCAGTTCGGGCCCGCTTCCCTGCATCACCAGGTGGCCGGTTTGCAGCACGAAAGCGCGGTCGGCGATCGCCAGCGCGCGCTGGATGTTCTGCTCCACGAGCAGCACGGTGACGCCGCTGGCGTGCAGGCGGCGGATCAGGCGGAACACCTCGTCGACCACCTGCGGGCCCAGGCCCATGGACGGCTCGTCGAGGATGAGCAGCGATGGGCAGGCCATGAGCGCGCGCCCGATCGCCAGCATCTGCTGCTCGCCGCCGCTCATCAGCCCGGCGAGCTGCTGGGTGCGCTCGCGCAGGCGCGGGAAGAGATCGAGCACGCGCTCCAGCGACTCGGCGCTGCGCGCACGCACCTGCGCCGGGTAGGCGCCGAGCTGCAGGTTCTCCAGCACCGTCATGCGCGCGAACAGGCCGCGGCCCTCGGGCACGTGCGACAGGCCGGCGGCGACGATCGCCTGCGGCGCCATGCCGGCGATCGGCCGGCCGCGGAACAAGACCTCGCCCTTCCAGGGCCGCAGCAGGCCGGAGACGGTCTTCAGCAGGGTCGACTTGCCGGCGCCGTTGGCGCCCACGAGGGCGACCACGGTGCCTTCATCGACCTTCAGCGACAGGTCCCACAGCGCCTGCGAGTCGCCGTAGCCGGCGTCCAGGCCGCGGACTTCAAGCAGCGGTGGGTTCGCCAAGATAGGCCTCGATGACGTGACGGTCGGTGACGACCTGGGCGGGGATGCCGTCGGCGATCTTCTCGCCGTGGTTGAGCACGACGACGCGGTCGCACACGGCCATGATGGCGTCGATCTTGTGCTCGACCCACAGCACGCTGATGCCACGCTCGTCGCGGATGCGGCGGATGACCTCGACCATGGTCTCGATCTCGCCCGGGTTCAGGCCCGCCATCGGCTCGTCGAGCAGCAGCACCTGCGGGCCGGTGGCCAGCGCGCGCGCGATCTCCAGCATGCGCCGGTCCGACAGCGTCATGTGGGCGGCCTCGCGGTCGCGCTGGGCGGCCAGGCCGACCAGCGCCAGCGCCTCGTTGGCGAGCGCATCGCCCTTGCCGGCGCGGCTGCCGTAGACCGCGCCGACCAGCACGTTCTGCAGTGCCGACATGCGCTGGAAGGCGCGCACGAGCTGGAAGGTGCGCGCCACCCCGAGGTGGCAGACCTGGTCCGGCCGCAGGCCGACCAGGCTCGCGCCGCCCAGGCTGACGCTGCCGCTGTTCGGGCGGTAGACCGAGGTGATGACGTTGAAGCAGGTCGACTTGCCGGCGCCGTTGGGTCCGATCAGGCCGACGACCTCGCGCCGGCCGACCTGGAAGCTCAGGTCGGTGAGCACGCGCAGGCCGCCGAAGGCGATGTGCACGCCCTGCAGGCGCAGCACCGCCTGGTCGGCGCCGCCGGGGCTGGGTGGGAGGGGATGGCTCATGGGTGGTGTGGGAATCAGATCGCCATGCAGACGCTCTTGAGCTCGGTGCAGGCCTCGACCGCGGCGCGCCCGAGGTCGCGCCCGATGCCGGACTGCTTGACGCCGCCGAAGGGCAGGTTGTGGTCGAGCACGTTGTGGGTGTTGACCCAGACCGTCCCCGCCTTGAGCTGCGGCACGATGCGGTGCACCGCCGACAGGCTGCGCGACCAGACGCTGGCCGCCAGGCCGTAGGGGCTGTCGTTGGCCAGGCGCACGGCGTCGGCCATGGAGTCGAAGGGCATCGCCACCGCGACCGGGCCGAAGACCTCCTCGCGCGCGATGCGCATGCCGGGCTGGACGTCGACGAACAGCGTGGGCTGGACGAAGCAGCCGCCCGGCAGGGCGCGTGCGCCGCCCGTCACCAGCGTGGCGCCTTCGCGGCGCGCGCCCTCGATGTGGCCCATCACGCGCTCGAAGTGGCGCTTGGAGACCAGCGGGCCGAGCTGGGCCTGGGGGTCGAAACCGGAACCCACTTTCAGCGCCTGCGCGGCGCGCGCCAGGCCGTCGACCACGCGCTGGAACAGGCTGCGCTGCACCAGCACGCGCGAGCCGGCGCTGCAGACCTGGCCCTGGTGGAAGAAGATGGCCGCGGCTGCCCCGGCGACGGCGGCGTCGACGTCGGCGTCGTCGAGCACGATGAGCGGCGACTTGCCGCCGAGCTCGAGCGTGCAGCGCGCCATGCGATCCACCGCCGCGTGGCCGACGCTGCGGCCGACCGCGGTGGAGCCGGTGAAGCTGAGCTTGGCGACGCCGGGATGGCGCGCCAGCGCGGCACCGGCGCCGCCGCCGCGGCCGCAGACCACGTTCAGCACGCCGGCCGGAATGCCTGCCTGCAGGGCCAGCTCGGCCAGCCGCAGGGCGGTGAGCGGCGTCTCCTCGGCCGGCTTGAGCACCACCGTGCAGCCGGCGGCCAGCGCGGGCGCAGCCTTCCACAAGGCGATCGCGAGCGGGAAGTTCCAGGGCACGATGGCGCCGATCACGCCCAGCGCCTCGCGCCGCGTGTAGCTGAAGAACTGCGTCCCCGGCGGTGCCGGGATCGAGGGGTCCATCGTCTGGCCCTCGATCTTGGTCGCCCAGCCCGCCATGTAGCGCACGAACTCGGCCCCGGAGCCGACGTCGACGGCGCGCGCCAGCGGCTGCAGCTTGCCGCCTTGCAGGGTTTCCAGCGCGCTGAGCTCGTCGGCGTGGTCCTCGATCAGCAGCGACAGCCGGTACAGCAGGCGCTCGCGGTCGGCCGGGCGCAGGCGCCGCCACTCGGAGTCCTCGAAGGCGCGCTGCGCCGCCGCCACCGCGGCGTCGACGTCGGCGTCGCTGCTGTCCGGCGCCTCGGCGACGGTCATCTCGGTGGCGGGGTCGACGACCGCGATCCAGGCCGCGCTTGCCGGTGGCGTTTCGCGGCCGGCGATGAAGTTGCCGCGCTGGCGCCGCGTCAGAAAGCCGACCCTGGCCTGCTCGGCGAGCGAGAGATCGCGCGGACGGTTCACCGAGGCTCGTGCTTCAGGCATGGGCTGCACTGTAGAGAGCGTGGCGCGGCCGTGCTTGATCGTCGGCGCAGCCGCTCTTGCCTGTGCGCGCGCCGGCCATCATCACTGCGCGGCGCGCTGCACCAGCAGGGTGTCGGTGAACTGCTCGAAGCGCTGGATCTTGCCGTCCGCCACGTCCCACACGTGCACCGTGCGCACCTTCATCGGCTTGCCGGTGGCGCGGTTGACCGCGCTGTAGCCGCCGATCGCGACCACCGTGTCGCCACCGTCGACCAGGCGCTCGAGGTGGAAGGCGAACTGGTCCCAGGCCGCGCCCACGGGCTTGAACACGTGCTCGATCACCTGCGGCACGCCGACCCAGGTGCCGGCGGTCGGGAATCCTTCCATCTCGGTCCAGCGCATCTCGGCTGCGGCGTCGGCCAGCATGCCGGGGAGGTCGCCGCGCACCGAGGCGGCGTAGTGGTCGCTGATGATCTGATACGGGGTTCGGCTGCTCATACCGGCTCCTGGTTGGCGAGATAGGTGGTGGTGGAGGCGCGGCGCATGAAGGCGCCGGCCGGGCTGTTGGAGATGCGGCCGTCGCCGGTCAGACCGAGGAACTTGCCGGTCGAGCGGCCGCCCGCGAAGTCGAAGAAGAACACCGAGGCGACCGGGATCAGGAACTCGCGGAAGGTGAAGACGTACTGGTCCGGGGCGAAGCGCCAGTAGCTCGCGAGGTCCACCGCGGCGTGGCCGCGCTGCACGCCGACCAGGCACTGCCAGGCGTAGCGCTGCGAGTTCAGGTAGGTGTGCTCGTAGGTGTGGTTGGGGCTGTAGGTCTGCCAGGTGCGCAGGCCGATGAGGTCGCGCGTGGGCGCCGGCAGCTCGCCGCTGGCCACGGCGGCGCCGGCCGCCTCCTGCGCATCGCCCAGCAAGGTGCCGACGCTGAAGTCCTGCGCCACCCGCGGGTCGCCGCCAGCGCTGGCGGCGTCCAGGATGCGGCAGTTCACCGCCAGCACGCGGCGGCTTTGCGTGTCGACGATCAGGGTCAGCGCCTCGTCGGGGCAGGCCTCGCGCGTGAGGTCGATGAACCAGGTGCGGTCGGTGGTCGGCACCGCGTCGTACCAGCCGGTGCCGGTGCCGGAGCGCGCGCCTTCCTCGCGCCAGTGCAGCAGCTGACCGGCCTGCGGCTGCAGGATCAGGCGGCCGGCGGGCAGATCGATGTGCAGTGTCTGCCCGACCAGCGCCTGGCTGGAGGGCAGCCGGTTGGTGGCGATGCCGAGCGCGAAGTCGTCGTAGTTCTTCCAGCCGCTGGGGCGTGTCTGCGTCATGCGTGGACCTCCTGAGGGGCTGCCGGTGCGCGGGCGCCGGCAAGGATGAATTCGGCGCAGCGCTCGGCGATCATGATCACCGGCGCGTTGGTGTTGCCGCTCACGATGGCGGGCATCACCGAGGCGTCGCACACCCGCAGCCGGCCGACGCCGCGCACCCGCAGCTGCGGGTCCACCACCGCCTGTGCGTCGCCCGCCGCACCCATGCGGCAGGTGCCCACCGGGTGGTAGACGGTCTTGGCGCGCCGCCGCACCCAGTCCTCGAGCAGGGCGTCGTCGGCCACTTCCTCGCGCTGTGGCGCCAGCTCCTCGCTCACCAGCTTGCGCATCGACGGCGCGCGCAGGATGCGCCGTGCCAGCTTCAGGCCGCGCACCAGGGTGTCGACGTCGGCCTGCTCGCGCAGGTAGCCGCCGTCGAAGACGATGGGCGCCATCGGGTCGGCGCTGCGCAGGCTCACGTGGCCGCGCGAGCGCGGGCGCAGGTAGCAGGGGTTGATCGAGATGCCGTGGCCGGGCAGCGGCTCGCGGTCGACGTCGCCCACCAGCACCGGCAGGACGTGGAACTGCAAGTCGGGCCGGCCGCAGCCGCTGGTGTCGACGAAGCCGCCGCACTCGACCACGTTGGAGGTCAGCAGCCCGCTGCGCAAGGCCATCCATTGCAGGCCGTGCCTGATCGCGGTGAGACCGCGGTCGCTGCCGGCCAGGCTGATCGGCTCGCGCGTGCGGCCGTACACCGCCACCTCCAGGTGGTCGTGGTAGTTCTGGCCCACGCCCGGCAGGTCGTGCAGCGGCGTGATGCCGTGGGCCTGCAGTGCCGCCGCGGGCCCGATGCCCGACAGCATCAGGATCTTGGGCGTGGCCAGCGCACCGGCGCTGAGGATGACCTCGTGCCGCGCCTCGGCGCTGATCGCGCCGGCGCTGCCGACCCGGTACTCGACGCCGCAGGCCTGGCCATCGCGTGTCAGCACGCGCAGCACGTGGGCGCCGGTGACCACCGTCAGGCGCGGGTCGCTGCGCACCTCGGCGAGGTAGGTGGTGGCGGTGCTGCCGCGCTCGCCGTCGAAGGTGGTGGTCTGGTAGAAGCCGATGCCGTCCTGGCGCTCGCCGTTGAAGTCGTGGTTGTAGGGCAGGCCGACCTCCTGCGCCGCCTTCACGAAGGCCTGGCACAAGGGGTGGCGGTGGCCGTCGCTCACGCGCAGCGGGCCGTCGGTGCCGTGCCAGGGTTCGGACAGGCGCTGGTTGGATTCGGCGCGCTTGAAGAAGGGCAGGACATCGTCCCAGCCCCAGCCGCTGCAGCCGGCGGCGGCCCAGCCCTCGTAGTCCTCGCGCGCGCCGCGGATGTAGACCATGGCGTTCACCGAGCTGCCGCCGCCCAGGGTGCGCCCCTGCGGTATGTGCAGCGTGCGCCCGGCGGCGTGCGCCTGGGCCTCGGTCTGGTAGGGCCAGGTGCGATCGGTGCCGATCACGCGCACGAAGCCGGCCGGCATGTGGATGAACAGGCTGTCGTCCTTGGGGCCGGCCTCCAGCAGCAGCACCGAATGGCCGGCACGCACCAGCCGGTGCGCCAGCACACAACCGGCCGAACCGGCGCCGGCCACCACGTAGTCGAAACTCTGTTTGTCTGCCATCGCTGGATCCCGTGTTCGCCCCGCCCGCGGCGCAGCCCGCCGCAGCCTGTTCGGGGACATGATGGGCGCCGCGGCGCGCGCCGGCAAGCCGCCGCCGACGGCGTGCGCGCACGATCAACGCGCAGTGCGCGAACAGCCAAGGCGGCGCTGCCATGGGGGCTGCAGCGCAGCGGTCCGGACCGGACAATGGCCGGCATGGCAAGCCAACGGAGGACCTGATTCATGAGCGCGACGAAGGACATGCAGGGCAAGGTCTGCCTCATCACCGGCGGCGGCGGCAGCGTCGGCCTCGCGTCTGCGCGCGCGCTGCTGGACGCCGGGGCCACGGTGCTGCTGGTGGACCGCGATCCGGCGCTGCTGGAGGCGGCGCGCGCGGCGCTCGCGGTGGGCGCCGAGCGGCTGGACACGGTGGTGGCCGATGTCGGCGATGCGGCGCAGACGCGCGCCTACGTCGAGCGTGCACGCACGCGCTGGGGCGCGATCGACTTCCTGTTCTGCAACGCCGGCATCAGCGGCGCCATCACGCCCATCGCCGACTACCCGGAGGAGTTGTTCGACGCCGTCTGGGCGGTCAATGTGCGCGGCGTCTTCCTGGCCCTGAAGTACGCCATCCCGGCGCTGCGCGACGGTGCCAGCGTGCTCATCAACGCGAGCGTGGTGGCGGTCACCGCCGACCCCGGCATCTGCGCCTACGCGACCTCCAAGCACGCCCTGGTCGGCATGATGCGGGTGGCGGCCAAGGAGCTCGCGCCGCGCCGTATCCGCGTCAACGTGGTCGCCCCGGGGCCGATAGACAACGGCTTCCAGTCCGACATCGAGCGCCGGCTGTCGCTCGTCGTCGGGCGCGATGCCACGCAGATGCTGGACTCGGTGATCCCGCTCGGGCGCCACGGCCTGCCACAGGAGATCGCGCAGATGGTGCTGTTCCTGGCCAGCGAGCGCAGCAGCTATTCCACCGGCAGCGTGTTCATGAGCGACGGCGGCATGCACGTCTGAACGTCCCCCGGGGTCGGGCCGTGCCCAGCCCGGCGCCGGCAAGGCGCGGCTTTGTGCACGGCCGGTGCCGCGGGCACGGCGTGGGATGCGGTTAAGCTAAGGGTAATCCCGAGACCGCTTCGGTGTGCGCCGTGCAGCGGCCCGTCCGGCCACGGGCGGACAGCAGCCGGCACACAAGCACATGAGCGATCGCGCGCACGCCGATCAAGAAGGCACCAACCCGCACTACGTCGACCACCTGGTGGCGAGCTCGACCGCGCACGAGATCGAGGTCACCGAGGACATCGTCAACGCGCAGGGCGTGAAGCTGCTTGCCAAGGGCGCGCGCGTGGACGCCCGGCTGCGCGAGCGCCTGCTGGCGCAAAAGCTCAGGCAGCCGCTGGAGCACTGCCTGGGCGTGGCCGGCGGCGTCGACGACGAGCGGCTGCGCCAGGTGGCGTGCGAGCTGCTGCAGCGCCATCCACTGCTGGCGGCGCTGGCCGCGCACCCGCGCGCGCAGGCCATCGAGCTCTCGCTGACGCGGCTGCCGCTGAGTGCGGCCATGCGTTCGCTGCTCACCGTGCATGCGGCCAGCGACGAGCGCCGCCTGGCGCACGCTGTGGGGGTGGCGCTGGTGGCCCTGGCCCTGGCGCGCCGGCTGCGGCCCGGCGACGTGGCGCTGCAGCGCCAGCTCGGCTGCGCCGGCCTGCTGCACGACGTCG
This sequence comes from Pseudomonadota bacterium, assembly GCA_963205525.1. The sequence continues at coordinate 12,953 of CAUJJP010000095.1, forward strand.
GCGAGCTCTACCTGGACCCGGCGCTGCTGGCTCGCGAGGGCGTGATGACGAGCGAGCAGTGGCGCTGCATCGTCAGCCACCCGGTGATCGGCGAGCGCGTCCTGGCCGGATTGCCGGGCGCCGGCCCCAAGCTCGCCGCGCTGGTGTTCAGCCACCACGAACGGGCGGACGGCTTCGGCTACCCGCGCGGCCTGCAGGGCCGGGCGTTTGCGCTGCCGGCGCAGATCCTGGCCCTGTCCGAATGGGTGGTGGGTGTGGTCGAACGCCACGAGTGGCCGGTGCTGCACGCCAGCGTGGCGCTGCGCCTGATCCCGGGCGAGTTCGATGCCTCCCTGTCGCAGGCCTATCTGGAGGTGGCGCGCAGCTGCGGCGAACCCGACCTCGCGCTCGACGACGAGCGCGGCCTGCGCGACGCCCTGCCACGCGTGCTGCGCACCTCCGAGCTGCTGACCCGCTTTGCCGCCCTGCGGCCGCGGCTGCAGGCTGAGCTGGCGGACGCGAGCCCGCAGATGCAGCACCTGGCGCAGATGTGCGCGCGCCGCATGGAGCAGCTGCAGACCGTGTTCAGCAGCGCCGGACTGGACGCCCAGCAGCCCGGCGCCCTGGTCGAGCAGCTCGGCGCCAGCACGGCGGTGCGGCGCGAGATGGTGGCCCTGCTGCGCGAGTTCGACTGGCGCGCCAACGAGCTGCACCGCGAAGCCCTGCTGCGCGCCGCTGCCCTGAGCGAGGCCGAGCGCGCGCGCATTGCCGGCTACATCGACCAGGTCACGGGCGGCGTGCTGATGCACTTCCCGCTCGACTGAAGCCGCCCGGCTGAAGGGCAGCCCCCTGAAGCCGCGCCGCGGCCTGGCTCAGTCGGCCGCCGGCAGCGTGAGCAGGAAACGCGCGCCACCCAGCGCCGAGGCCTGCACCTGCACGCTGCCGCCGTAGGTCTGGGCCAGGGTGCGCACGATGTCCAGCCCGAGACCGGAGCCGGGGCGCTGCTCGTCGAGCTGCACGCCGCGCTCGAACATGCGCTCGCGCTGCGCCGCCGGGATCCCGGGTCCGTCGTCGTCCACCGACAGGCACAGGCTGCGATCGCCTTCGCGCCGGGCGTCGACGAGGACGCGGCTGCGCGCCCACTTGCCGGCGTTGTCGATCAGGTTGCCCAGCATCTCGTACAAATCCTGCTCCTCGCCACGGAAGGCCAGGCTTTGCGCATCCGCGGCGAGCTCGAAGCTCAGCGCGCGCTGCGCGTGCAGGCGCTGCATGGTGCGCAGCAGGGCGCGCACCGGCTCCAGCACCGGGGTCGCCAGGCCGGTGGCACGCACCGCGGCGGCGGCGCGCGCGCGCGCCAGGTGGACGTCGACCTGGCGGTGCGCGCTCGCCACCTGTTCCGTCACCAGCCGCGCCAGCGGCGTGTCCTCCTGCCGCGCGGCGTTGGCCAGGATGGTGAGCGGGGTGTGCACCGCGTGTGCCAGGTTGCCGGCCTGGGTACGCGCGCGCTGCACCATCTCGGCGTTCGCCGCCAGCACGTGGTTGAACTCGCTCACCAGCGGCTGCAGCTCCTGCGGGAAGCGCCCCTGCAGCTGCGCCGCCTGGCCCTGGCGCACCTCGGCCAGGCGCTGGCGCAGGCGGCGCAGCGGGCGCAGCGCGAGCTCGAGCTGCAGCGCCACCGCCACCGCCATGCCCAGCGCCAGGACGGCCATGGCGATCAGCAGCATGCGCGTGAAGCGCCCGAGCGGCTCGGCCAACAGCTCGGTGTCGGCCGCCACCACCAGGCGCAGCGGCGGCGCGCCGGCCTCCGGCAACTGCAGCGGGCGCAGCATCGCCAGCAGCGGCTGGCCCTGCGCGTCGTGCAGCGGCAGCAGGCGGTGGCCGCCGCTCGGGTAGCTGACGGGGCCGCTGGGCAGCTGCAGCACCTGGTCCCACAGCGAGCGCGAACGCGCGACGCCGGCGCGCGGCGTGCGGCCGAGCTGGTCGACCTGCCAGTACAGGCCGGACAAGGGCTTTTGCAGCCGCGGGTCGCCCGCCATCGAGGCGACCTCGACGTGGCCGTCGGGCAGCAGCTCGACCGCCGCGCTGAGCTGGTCGAGCTGCAGCAGCAGCTGCGCCTCCAGCTGCTGCGTGATGTGGTGCTGGAACAGCGCGCGCAGGCCGAAGCCGACGAGGGCGATCGTGAGCAGCATCCAGGCCAGGGTGGCGGCGAGCAGGCGCAGGCGCAGCGAGCCGCCGCCGCGCGGGCTCAGTGC
>CAUJJP010000096.1 GCA_963205525.1 Pseudomonadota bacterium
CGCGCACCCACAGCCGCAGCGCCAGCCTGGACGCGCGCTACCTCGGCGCCCTGCTCGGCCTGCAGTGCAGCCCGTCCGGACTCGGGACCGCGGGCCTGCTGCTGCGCGGCGGCCACGACGACCCCGACACCCAGGGCCGCCCTGGCGGCGCGCAGCGCATCCGCTCGCTGCTCGCCCTGTGGCGCGGCGGCGTCGGCGAGCAGGCCAGGCTGGACCTGAGCTGGCGCATCACGCGCTCGCAGGACAGCGAAGGCTATAGCGAGTTGCTGGAGAACAACGCCGTCCGCCACATGCGGCTGCACCAGTTCTCGGCCGAACTCGGCCTGCCGGCCGGGCCGCCGGGGCTGGAGTGGGTGCTCCAGTTCCAGGCCAGCGTGCAGGACAGCAACCTGGCGCTGTTCCGCTACCGCGCGCGCTCGGCATACACCGGGTTGCGCCAGCAGTGGTGAGCGCGGCCTTGCAGCTCCGGCCGGGGCCAGTGTTGCCGGGCTGCAACGTCGTCGCCGTGCAATACGGCACGCGGCTTGCGTCGCTGTCGGAACCCTGATCCATGCGGTCCATAATCGCCGCTGCCGCAGTCCCCCCTCGAGCGGGTGGCGGGCAGAATGCCAGCGGGCAGCGCTGCAATTCAACGCAGCCGTGGCCCGCGGCAACGACAGGAGGAACCGGGGCGTCGCCCCGCCCGCAGATGAAGCAAGACCATGTGACCGCCATCACACCGCCCCTCGGGCTGGCGCGGCACACTGGCCCGACAGGCTGGCCTCAGCATCTTTCTTCGGAGGGTGTTGAGTCGAGCGTGGGTAGCAAGAAGTCTCGTGCTCGGTTTCTTTGCAAGGAAACTTTCAGCGACACAACAGGAGTCTGATCAATGGCTTTCATTAACACCGTGGTCGGCCGCGCCGCCGCGTCCATCTGGGGCTTGAAGCTCGGCAACGCGACAACGAACGCGGTGCTGGCGCAGATCAACGCCCAGGGCGGCTCCGATGCCGCCATCGCCGCTGTCGTCAACAGCGCCTTCAACACCATCTACGCGAGCTACAGCAACGCCGACATCGCCGCTGCGTTCGTGAACAACCTGGGTGTCACCGGCGCCGCTGCCACCGATGGCATCGCACTCGTGACCGCCGAGCTGGACGCGGCTGCTGCCGGCACCCGCGGCGCGACGCTGATGGCCGTCGCCAACGTCTTCGCCGGCATGGGCGCCGACGCCACCTACGGCGCCTTCGCCCGCGCCTTCAACGCCCGCGTCGACGCGGCGGTGGACTACTCCGCGCAGGCCGGCACCGTGGACAGCCCCTTCGGCGGCTGGACCGGCAACTCCTTCTTCACCCTCAGCGGTGCGCAGGACTACGTCGTCGGCACGCCCGGCGACGACATCATCAACGCCTGGGAATTCGCCGGCATGTCGACGCTGCAAAGCGGCGACTTCGTCGACGGCGGCGCCGGCAACGACCTGCTCTACGCCGACCTCATCAACCAGGGCGACGCGATCACCCCGATCTCGCGCAACGTCGAGACCGTGGCCTACCGGGTCCAGGACCTCGGCACCGCCCCCGGCGACAACAACGTCTCGGATGCGGGCCGCGTCACCGTCGACGCCCAGCGCATCGACGGCGAACTGCGCTACGAGAACAACAACAGCCGCGCCGACCTGATCATCGAGGACGTGCGCATCGCTGCCAGCCAGATCACCAAGGACATCACCATCGCCATGGTCGAGACCGACCCCGGCCACGTGGACTTCGGTGTCTATTTCGACCAGCACTCGCTGCGCGCCAGCACCTCCGCCAGCGCCACCCTGACGCTGGACGTGCTGGACCAGTTCGGTGTCCAGGGCCTGAACCTCGACCCGGGCGAGACCGCCGGTCCGCTGGTGAACAACCCCTATGACGGCGTGCGCTTCAACTACGGCGGCCGCGACGTCCAGCTCAACGACGCCCGCTGGAAGCTCACCGGCGCCAAGACCTATGACGAGCTGCTGGTCCTGATCCAGGCCATGCTTGACAACGAGCCCATCACCAACGGCTCCGGCACCCTGCCGCGCGTCGTCGCCTCGCTGGGTTCCGCCTTCACCGTCACCGCCTCCAACGGCGTGCAGGTCAGCGGCACCTCCATCGTCCTGAGCGCCTCCGGCGCCGGCGTCTCGTTCGCGCCCGGCTCCTGGATCGCCTCCGCCGGCGTGCCGGCCGGCTCCTCGGTCTACGCCAACCAGTCGGTGGCTTCCGGCGTCAGCAACGACCTCGTCACCAGCACCATCGTGCTCGACGACGTCGGCCGCGGCAGCAACGGCGGCGACCTCGTCGTCGGCGGCCTGTCGGTCGGCGAGACCTCCACCTCGCAGGGTGTGGGCAAGTTCGACATCACCGTCGAGCGCACCAGCCGCCTGCAGAACATCGATTCCACCAACAACGCGTTGAAGGAAGTGGTGTTCAAGAACGGCCTGAGCACCGGTGACGTGGTGGTGCTGGGCGACGCCTCTGGCGGCAGCAACGGACTGCCCGGCCAGGAAACCGGTGCCAGCGCCAGCCACGCCGATGGCTACGGCTTCAACGATGTGCGCCTGATCGACGCCTCCGCCATGGCCGGCAAGGTGACCTTCGACGCCCTGGTGACCCAGGACTCGTTCGCCAAGTACGTGCAGACCACCGACACCCAGGGCGACCCGGCCGGTGACAACACCTCCACCCCGGGCCAGACCACCCAGCGTGCCGACTTCATCTACAGCGGCGGCACCAACAACGACAGCATCACCGTCGACGTGGTTGCCGCAACCCTGTCGAGCCACAGCACGGTGCTCGCCGGTCGCGAGGACTTCACGTTCAAGATCAATGGCGGTGCCGGCGACGACGCGATCAAGTTCCGCGTCATCGACAACGGCAACCTGGCCACGCTCGGCAACTGGTACGAGATCCAGCACTGGCTGAAGAACGCCACCATCAACTCCGGTGCCGGCAACGACACCGTGCGCACCCCGGGTGCGGGCGACGTGGCGATCTACACCGAAGACGGCGCCGACACCGTCTACGCCGACAACGCGGGCGCGGCCAACTACGGCGAGACCGCGGGCGCGATCAGGAACGTCAACCCCGACACCTACGTGGGGGATGGCGAGAACGGCATCTTCGTCTTCAACACCGAAGACCAGGTGACGGCGCTTGACGCCTCGCGCAACCGCAACGATCTGCGCTCCGGCACGAACGCGCGCTTCGACGATCCGGGCACCGCGGGCGCCCTGGAGAGCCTGCATCGCGCCACCATCACCGTCACCTACATGGGCCTGACGGCGAGTGCCCTGCTGCCGGCGAACGTGTACCACCCGACGCCGCTGCACGTGAACCAGGCCATCAAGGCGGCGATCAACAACGACGCCGTGCTGAGCAAGCTGCTGGTGGCGCAGGACGGCCCGGGCTACACCCTGGTCGTGAAGTCGCTCATCGACGGCGCGCAGGTCGTCGGCGACCTGGGGGTCGACTCGACCTCCTTCGACGCCAGCGTCCTGTCTTCCACCGATCTCGCGGCGCTGTGCGCGGCGCTGGGTCTGACCGGAGGTGGTGCCACGCTGATCGCGGCACAGGCACTGCTGGATGCGGGCGCGACCTACTTCGACGGTCTGCCGGCCTATGACACGGCGCTCGCCAACGACGGTGTTGCCGACATCACGGGTGCGATCAGCGGCGCGATCAGCGACAACATCATCTACCCGGGAACCGGCAACGACGTGCTGGTGCTCGGCACCGGTGCGCTGAGCAACGACACCGTGGTCTTCGGCGCTGGCTTCGGCAACGACACCATCGTGCACTTCGCGGCCACCGCCGCCGGCACCGGCGACGACGTGATGGACTTCAGCGCCATCCGCGGCACTGGAGCGCTGGCGCTGGACAACCAGTCGACCATCTCTGCGGGTGCGGCGGGCGCCATGGGTGCGGTCGTGGGCGGTTCGATCGACATCCGTGCCGACGACGGCAACACCAACACCCTGGCCAAGGTGGCGGCGCTGTACACCGACAGCGGTACCGCTTCGCCGATCACCCAGTTGTTCATCACCGTGGACGCAGCGACCAACCTGGCCAAGGTCTACCAGATCGTGGACCCGGCGGGCGTGAGCGCCGCCACCGCCACCCTGATGGGCACGGTGGACCTGGCGAACACCTCGTGGGCCGCCGCGACCATGCTGATCGACAACTTCGCCTGATGTCGTCAGACACCTGAGCGCAAGCCCCGTCGCCCCGGCGGCGGGGCCCAGGCCCAGGTTCAAGCAAGGCCCGGCTCGTCCGGGCCTTTTTTCGGCCGTCCTCGTTGCGACGCGGTTCGCCACGACGCGGATCGCCTCCTGGGTGACCACGCCATGCGGCGGCGTTGCTCCTCCTCGCGGGCCCGAGCCCGCGGCGTCCTCGCGTCTTGCCAGCACCCTGCAGCGCAACCCGCCCGGGCCGTCCGAGCGCCCGATCCAGGATCACCGGTGTGTTCCCGCCACGGTGAGGCCACCTCAACACAGCACCGGCGTTCTCTGCAGTCTATAATTCATATATGAATACACGCCTGCAGATCCGCCTGCAAACCACGCCGGAGCAGGAGCGCCAGCTCCAGGCGCTGCAGGCGCTGTTCGTGCAGGCCTGCAACGGCCTGGCGGCGCAGGCGCAGGCCAGCGGGGTGTGGAGCCGGATCGGCCTGCACCAGCTCGCCTCCCACACGCTGCGCAGCCGCTACCCGGAGCTCGGCGCGCAGATGGCCTGCAACGTCATCTACTCGGTCTCGCGCGCGGCGCGGCTGCTGTTCCAGCATCCGGCCAGCCCCTGGCACGGGCGCCAGCGCAGCCCGGCCGGGGTGCCGCGGTTGCGCTTCGGGCCGGCGGCGCCGGTCTATTTCGACCGCCACACGCTCAACGTGCGCGACGGCCATGCGTCCATGTACTCGCTGGACGGCCGGCTGCGCTTCAACCTGCCGCTGGCGCCGGCCGACGAGTTCCGGCTGCGCCACGGCGGCATCCGCGAGATCGCGCTGCATCGCGACGCCCAGGGCCTGCGGCTGGACTTCATGTTCGCGCCCGCCGTGGCGGGCGAGCCGGCAGGCGCGACGGCGCATGCCCAGCCGTCCGACCCGGTACTGCCCGAGTACCTGCTGCTGCTCGACGCCAGCGAGGAAGCGGCTTGCGAACAGCGCCCCCAGGGCCAGGCTGCGCCCAGCCCGCCATCGGGCTTGCAGGCCCGATGGCCCTCGCCAGGCGAATTACCGTCCGCAGTGGACGGTGATTCGTCCGCGCTCGGCCCCCCGAGGGGGGACCAGGAAACTTGGGGCGGCCCGGCGTTTCCTGGTGAGGCCAGGCAGCGCGCCGGCGACGGGGGCGCTGACGGGGCCGCCGACGCCACCGACGATGCCGCCGTGAACACCCATGTCGCCGCGCCCGCCGCCCGCCGCGCCGCACCTGCCCGAACCCGAAGCGCCTCCCAGCGGAGCCATCGCACGTGAGCCTGAACTCCCTCACCCATGCCGCCGCGCAGGCGGCCGCCCGCGGCGAGCTCGCCACCGCGCTGCGTGCGCCTTATCGCAGCTACCTCGCCGCCGCTGCCCTCAGCCTCGTCATCGGCGTGCTCTTGCTCGCACCCTCGGCCTACATGTTCGAGGTCTACGGCCCGGTCGTGAACAGCCGCAGCGAAGCCACCCTGGGCTGGTACCTGCTCGCCGCCGCCGGGGTGTATGCGATGCTGGAGCTGCTGGAGGCGGTGCGCCTGCGCCTGCTGCGCGGCGCGGCCCAGCAGGTGCACGACCGTCTGGCCACGCGCGTGCTGGAAGCCGGCTTCGCGGCCCGCCAGCACACGCGCCCTGGCGGCAACGGCCACGGGCCGGCGGATCTGAGGTCGCTGGCGGACTTCGTGGCTTCCCCGGTGGTCACGGGCCTGATGGACCTGCCGGCGGCCGTCCTCATGCTGGTGCTGCTGTTCCTGATCAACTTCTGGGTCGGCGTGCTGGCCATGGTGCTGCTGGCGGCGCTGGTGGCGGTGGGCCTGCTGCAGGAACGGCTCTCGGCCAAGCCCTGGGGCGAAGCCCAGCGCGGCAGCCAGGAGGCCCAGCTGCGCGCCGCCGAGCTGCTGCGCAATGCGCAGGTGGTGCAGGCGATGGCGATGGGCGAGGCGCTGCACAAGCGCTGGGCCGACAGCCAGGCGCGTGCCCAGCTCAGCCTGGCGCAGGCCTCCGAGCGCGCCGCCGCCATCACCACCGCCAGCCGCAGCCTGCAGCTGCTGCAGGGTTCGCTGCTGCTGGGACTGGCGGTGTGGGCCAGCCTGCGCGGCGAGCTCAACGGCGGTGCGGGGATGGCGATCGTCGCCTCCATCCTCGGCGGGCGCGCGCTGGCCCCGGTGATGCAGCTCGCCGGCCAGTGGCGCGCGCTCGGCAGCGCCCGGCTCGCCTCCACACGGCTGCAGGAACTGCTGGGCCAGGCACCGGCACAGCCGCCGGGACTGGTGCTGCCGCCGCCCAGCCAGCGCCTGATCGCCGAGGACATCGCGGTCGCCGCACCCGCCACTGGTGCCCTGCTGCTGCGTCAGGTCAAGCTGGGCTGTGCCGCGGGCCAGATGGTGGCGGTGATCGGCCCCTCCGGCGGCGGCAAGTCGACGCTGGCGCGCGCCCTGGTCGGCCTGTGGCCGACGCAGGCAGGCAAGGTGCGGCTGGACGGTGCCGACGTGGCGCTGTGGCACAAGTCGCAGCTCGGCCCGCACATCGGCTACGTGCCGCAGACGGTGGAGCTGCTGGACGGCACGCTGGCGGAGAACATCGTGCGCTTCGGCGCCACGGACGAAGAGGCGCTGGCGCGCGCGGTGGCCGATGCCGGCATTGACGCGCTCGTGGCCAGCCTGCCCGATGGCCTGCAGACCCGCGTCGGCGAGGGTGGGGTGCAGCTCTCCGGCGGCGAGCGCCAGCGCGTGGCGCTGGCGCGCGCGGTGTACGGCGACGTGCGCCTGCTGGTGCTGGACGAGCCGAATTCAAGCCTGGACCAGGAGGGCGACCGCGCTCTGCAGGCGATGCTGCAGGCGATGAAGGAACGCGGGGCGATGATCGTCGTCATCACCCACCGACCCCAGGTGCTGGCCCTGGCCGACACCGTGATGCTGCTCAACGCCGGTGTCACGGTGCGCTTCGGTCCGCGCGACGAGGTGCTGGCGGCGCTGAACGCACCGGCCGCGCCGGCCGCGCCAGCTGCGCCAGGTGCGCCAGGTGCGCCAGGTGCGCCAGGTGCGCCAGGTGCGCCGCGCACCGCCCCGCGCGCGCAGCCCGCGGGCGTGTCCGTCGCCGCCCTGCGTCCGGGCCCGACGCCGTCCTGAGCGCGCAGCGCCCGCACACCGACAAGCGCCCTCGTCGAGGAACACGATGCCTGAACCGATCGCCGTCCGGCCCGCGCCGGCCCTGCAGCCCGCGCTGCCCCCGCCCAACCAGGGGCGCGGCCCGCTGGCCGCACTGATGTGGGGCTTTCGCCGCGAGCTGCTGTGGGTGCTGGCGTTCAGCGCCTTCGTCAACCTGCTGCAGCTCACCCCCACCGTCTACATGCTGCAGCTGTTCGACCGCGTCATGGGCAGCGGCAACGAGTTCACGCTGTTGACCATGACGCTGCTGCTGCTGGTCTTCGTCGCGATGCTCGCGTTCGCCGAATGGGTGCGCTCGCAGCTGCTGGTGCGCGCCGGCAACCGGCTCGACGACGCGCTGGGCGCGCGCGTCTTCCGCGCTGCCTTCCAGGCCGAGCTGCGCCAGCCGCAGCGCAGCCCGCAGCAGCCGCTCACCGATGTCGCCACGCTGCGCCAGTTCTTCACCGGCAGCGGCATGTTCGCGTTCGCCGACACGCCGTGGTCGCTGCTCTTCATCGCCGCCCTGTTCCTGATGCACCCCTGGTTCGGCTGGCTGGCGATCGCGCTGTGCATCGTGCAGGTGGTGGTGGCGCTGGTGGCGCGGCGGCTGATGCAGCGCGCGCAGGCGCAGGCGGCGCAGGCGGCGGGCGAGATCGCCCAGTACCTGCAGGCCAAGCTGCGCCGCACCGACGAGCTCAGCGCGATGGGCATGCTGCCGGCCATCACCGCGCACTGGCAGGCGCGCAGCGCCGAGGTGGCCAGACTGCAGGACCGCCAGCACCAGCTGGGCGTGCGCCTGCAGACCTTCACCAAGTGGCTGCAGTACACCCAGCAGGCGCTCATGCTGGCACTCGGCGCGCTGCTGGCCATACGCGGCGAATCCACCGTGGGCTCCATGATCGCGAGCAACGCGCTGATCGGCAACGCGGTGCGCCCGCTGGGCTTGCTCGTCAACGTCTGGCCGCAGGCCAGCGAGGCGGCGCTGGCCTGGCAGCGGCTGGACGCCGTGCTGGCGCAGGACCGCGGCGTCGACGGCCAGACCGCCGCCACGCTGCGCGGCCAGGTCACGCTGGAGGGGGTGAGCGTGCGGGTGCCGGGACGCGAACGCCCCATCCTCGACAATGTGAGTGCAGACTTCTTGGCGGGTGAGGTGGTCGGCATCGTCGGCCCGTCCGGCGCCGGCAAGTCCACCCTGGTGCGCTGCCTGCTGGGCATCTGGCCCGGCGCCGAGGGCCGGGTGCGGGTGGACGGCTGCCCGCTGGAGGACTGGGACCGCCGCACCCTGGGCGAGCAGATCGGCTACCTGCCGCAGGACGTGGAGCTGTTCGACGGCACGATCGCGGAGAACATCGCCCGCTTCGGCGCGGTGGACGACGCCGACGTCGTGCTGGCGGCCAAGGCGGCCGGCATCCACGAGATGGTGCTGGCGCTGCCGCAGGGCTACGACACCCCGATCGGACCCTCGGGCGCGGTGCTCTCGGGCGGCCAGCGCCAGCGCGTGGCGCTCGCACGCGCCCTGGTCACGAGGCCGCGTATCGTCGTCCTCGACGAGCCCAACGCCAACCTCGACGATGCCGGCGACGCGGCGCTGGCAAAGGCCATCTCCGCCCTGCGCGAGCGCGGCATCACGGTCTTCATGATCGTGCACCGCCAGCAACTGCTGGCGCTGGCGGACCGGCTGCTGATCATGGAGCACGGCCGCATCGCCAGCCTGGTCGCGGTTCCCAAGCCGATTGCGCGACCGGCCACCCCGGAGCCCGGCGCGGCTGCTGCCGTGGCCGCCGTGCCACCCACTGCGGCCGCTGCCAGCGGCGCCAACCCCGATACCACCCGAGACTCCGCATGAACCAGACCGCAGCAAGCTCCCTCGTGGCCGCCACCCCGGCGCCCGAGGATGTGGACGCCAGGGAGGTCGCGCGCCTGCGCGACACCAGCCGCCCGATCCGGCTCGGCCTGTGGGTGCTGGTGGTCGGCTTCGGTCTCTTCCTGGCCTGGGCCGCCTGGGCGCCCTTGGAAGAGGGCGTGCCGGCGCCGGCCACGGTGTCCGTCGAAGGGCGCCGCACCACCATCCAGCACGCCAGCGGCGGCGTGGTGAAGGCGGTGAAGGTACGCGACGGCGACGTGGTGGCCGCAGGCGCGGTGCTGATCGAGCTGGACGACGCGCAGATCCGCGCCGTGCACGAGGCGGCACGCCAGAACTACCTCGCCCAGCGGGCGCTGGAGGCGCGCCTGACGGCCGAGCTGAACGGCGCGGCAGCGGTCCGCTTCGACCCCGAGCTGCTGCAGGCGCCGGAGCCGCAGGCGGCCCAGCACATGGCGGTGCAGACGCGGCTGTTCGAGGCCAGACGCGCGGCGCAGACGGCGGCGCTGGCGGCGCAGACGCAGACGATCGCCGGCCTGCAGTCGCAGTTCGACGGCCTGGGCCGGATGCTGCAGTCGCGCCTGGCCCAGCAGCAGTTGCAGTCCGACCAGCTGCAGGCCGTGCAGCGCCTGGCCGACGAGGGCTTTGCGCCGCGCAACCAGGCCTTGCAGCTCGCCCAGGCACAGGCCGAGCTGCGCACCACGATCTCCAGCCTGCAGGCCGAGCAGCAGCGGCTGCGCAGCGCCCAGGCCGAGGCCGGGCTGCGCCGTGATGTGCTGCGCCAGGAGTTCGTGAAGGAGGTTTCCGGCCAGATGGCGGACCTGCGGCGCGAACTGCAGGCGAACCAGGAGCGCATGGTGGCCGCCAAGCTCGAGCTGCAGCGCATGGAGATCAGGGCACCCATCGCGGGCCAGGTGCTGGGGTTGGCGGTGCACAACCCGGGCGGCGTGGTCGAGCCGTCGCGGCCGCTGATGGACATCCTGCCGGTGGGCGAGGCGCTGGTGCTCAACGTCAAGCTGCCGCCGCACCTGATCGACGCCGTGCACGTGGGCCAGGAGCTGGAGGTGCGCTTCTCGGCCTTCGCCGCCAGCCCGCACTTGGTGGTGATGGGCAAGCTGGTGCAGGTCTCGGGCGACGTGCTGGTGGAGCAGACGCCGCACGGTCCGATGAGCTACTACCCGGCGCGCGCCGAGCTGACCGCCGAGGGCATGCGCGCGCTGGGCAGCCGCGTGGTGCAGCCGGGCATGGCGGCCGAGGTGCTGGTGCGCACCGGCGAGCGCTCCATGCTCGACTACATGCTCGGGCCGCTGCTGCGCCGGGTGTCCACCGCGCTGACGGAGCGCTGAGCGTGCGCCGCCGCATCTTCTTGCGTCCTCATGCACTGGCCTGTGCGCTGGCCCTCCTGGGCGCGCTGCCGGCCCAGGCCCAGGGCCTGCGCCTGGGCCAGGCGCTGCAGGCGGCGCAGGCGCATGACCCGGCCTACCGCGCGGCCGGCCACCAGCGCGCCGCCGCGGCCGAGGACCTGCCGATCGCGCAGGGCCAGATGCTGCCCCAGGTGGCGCTGTCGGCCTCGGTGTCCAGCAACGCCGGCTGGCGCCGCCTGAGCAATGGCCAGAACCAGCAGATGGAGCTGCCGCTGGACTACACCAGCCCGCAGGCGACGCTGTCCGTGCGCTGGCCACTCGTCAACCTGGAAGGGCTGGCGGCGCTGGACCAGGCGCGGGCACAGGACGAGCT
>CAUJJP010000097.1 GCA_963205525.1 Pseudomonadota bacterium
GCCAGCACCGCCTGTCGGTTTGATCTGCCGCACAAGATGGGCGGATGCTGCGGGTAAGTCCGAAGGTTGCGCGGGCGAATTCGACCGTTGCAGCCTGCATCATTGAGATGTGAACGATCCTGCGGGATCTGAGCGCCCCGGGGCCGGGCTGCGCCCAGCCCGCCCCCGCGGGGGTTCAAGGAAACCTGGGACAGCCCAGCGCATCCTTGAGAATGGCATGGATATGGACGTCGTTTTTTCACAGGAGACCCGACGATGAAGGCACGTTTCGCGTTCCGCAGCTTGGCACTTGCCAGCGCCCTGGCCACCACGCTGTTCGCCGGCGGCGCCGCGGCCCAGCAGGTGGTCCTGAAGGTGGCCCACTTCCTGCCCGCGACCTCGAGCGCGCAAGTGCGCCTGATCCAGCCCTGGTGCGACAAGATCAACAAGGAATCGGGCGACAAGCTCAAGTGCCAGATCTACCCCTCGATGCAGCTCGGCGGCACGCCGGCGCAGCTGCTGGACCAGGTGCGTGACGGCGTCGCCGACATCGTCTGGACGGTTCCCACCTATGCCGCCGGCCGCTACACCAAGGCCGAGATCTTCGAGCTGCCGTGGATGACCACCAGCGCCAAGGCCTCCAGCCAGGCGCTGTGGACCTACACCCACAAGTTCGCGATGGACGAGTTCAAGGGCGTGCACCTGCTGTGGATGCACGTGCACGACGGCGCCCTGTACCACTTCCCCAAGAAGACGCCCAAGACGCTGGAGGACCTCAAGGGTCTGAAGATCCGTGCCGCCACCCGCACCAACGCCCACCTGCTGACCGCACTCGGCGCCACGCCGGTGCAGATGCCGCTGCCGGGCGTGCCAGACGCCCTGTCCAAGGGCATCGTCGACGGCGCCTCGGTGCCCTGGGAAGGCACGCCGGCGATCAAGCTGACCGAGATCGCGCCCTACTCGCTGGACGTGCCGGAAGGCCAGGCGCGCTTCTCCAACACCATCTTCGCCTTCGCGATGAACCCGGCCAAGTACGACAGCCTGTAGCCCGACCTGAAGAAGGTGATCGACGCCAACAGCGGGCTGGCGGTGTCGGCCTGGGCCGGCGAGACCGGCTTCGACGCCATCGTCGAGCCCTTCAAGAAGGCGGCGCGTGAGCGCGGCAACACGCTGGCCAACCTCAGCGACGCCGAGTTCCAGCGCTGGGTGAAGGCGAGCGACGTGGTTGACGATCAGTGGGTCAAGGAGGCTGCCGCCAAGGGCGCCGACGGCCGCATGCTGATCAAGGAAGCCAAGGCGCTGGTTCAGCAGTACAGCAAGTGAGCCAGGGCAGTTCCCAGGAACGCGCGCTGATGCGCGCGCTGCACGTCGCGTGCGACGCCAGCGCGGGCATCGGCTGCATCACGCTGATCGCGATGGCCACCGTCACCGTGGTCAGCGTGCTCGGTCGCGCGCTGTTTTCGCAGCCCATCCAGGGCGACGTGGAGCTGGTGCAGCTGGGCTGCGCGATCTGCGTCGCATCCTTCCTGCCCTACACGCAGTTCAGGCACGGCAACATCATCGTCGACTTCTTCACCACCTGGGTGCGCGAGCGGCCGCGTTCGCTGCTCGACGCCCTGGGCACGCTGCTGTACGCGGTGATGATGGCGCTCATGTGCTGGCGCGTGGGCGCCGGCGGCGTGCAGGCCTACGACTACGAGGAAACCTCCGCCTTGATGGCCATCCCGATCTGGATCCCCTACACCCTGATGCTGCCCGGCCTCGCGCTGGGTGCGGTGCTGGGCTGCGTGCAGACGGTGGACCTCCTGCGCGCTGCCGGCGGGGCTGCGCGATGAACCAAGACTTGTCGAAGCGCCGGGCGCCCCCGTCCGGCGCGCATGATCGCGCCCTGGCGCAAGATGAAGGGGCCGCGTCATGAGCACGATGTCGATCGGGATTTCCATGTTCGGCGGCATGCTGTTGCTGATGGCACTGCGCACGCCGATCGCGGTCGCCATGTTCATCCCGGGCGTGGTCGGCTACGTCGCGCTGTCGGGCTGGATGCCGCTGCTCGGGCACCTCAAGGGCGCGGTCTACGGCCGCGTCACCGCCTACGACCTGTCGGTGATCCCGCTGTTCATGCTGATGGGGGCGCTGGCGGTGAACGGCGGCCTGTCCAAGGCCTTGTTCGAGTTCGCCAACGCGCTGCTCGGGCGCTTCCGCGGCGGCATGGCGATGGCCGGCGTGCTCGCCTGCGCCGCCTTCGGCGCCATCTCCGGCTCCACGGTCGCCACCACCGCCACCATCGCCCAGGTCGCCTACCCCGAGATGCGGCGGCTGAAGTATTCCGGTCGCCTGGCCACCGCCGCCCTGGCCACCGGCGGCACCATGGGCATCCTGCTGCCGCCGTCGGTGACGCTGCTGGTCTACGCGATCCTGACCGAACAGAACATCACCCGCATCTTCCTGGCCGCCTACGTGCCGGCGCTGCTGGCGGCGGTGGGCTATGTGGTGGCGATCGCGATCTACGTGCGCGTGCGGCCGGAACACGCACCGGTGGCGCAGCCGGTGCCCAAGGGCGAGGTCAGGCGCACCGCGGTCAAGGTGTGGCCGATCGCGCTCATCTTCCTGGCGGTCTTCGGCGGCATCTACGGCGGCGTGTTCACGCCCACCGAGGGCGCGGCGATCGGTGCCATGCTGACCTTCGTCGCCACCTTGCTCAAGGGCGAGCTCACGCGGGCGCGCTTCTTCGACTCGGTGCGCACGACGGCGCAGACCAGCGGCATGATCTTCATGATCTTCCTCGGCGCCGACATGATCAACGCCGCGCTCGCGCTGTCGCAACTGCCGGTGCAGATGGCCGACCTCATCGCCGAGGCCCAGATCTCGCCGGTGGCGGTGATGGCCGCGATCATGGTCTTCTACATCATCCTGGGCTGCGTGATGGACGAGATGAGCATGATCCTGCTCACCGTGCCGGTGGTCTTCCCGGTCATCCTGGGGCTGGACTTCTACGGCCTGGACGCGTCCGACAAGGCGATGTGGTTCGGCATCCTGATCCTCACCGTGTGCGAGATCGGCATGATCTTCCCGCCCGTGGGCCTGAACGTCTACATCATGAACGGGCTGGCCAAGGACGTGCCCATGGTCGAGACCTACAAGGGCGTCGTGCCCTTCCTGATGTGGGACTTCATGCGCCTGGCGCTGCTGATCGCCTTCCCCGGCCTGACGCTGTGGCTGGTGCACAGGATCACCGGATAGCGGGCACCCCCTGCCCTGACGCTGCCGCCGATGCTGCCCAACTTCGGTGACCTGCGCCGCCGCGCGCGGCAGCGCCTGCCGCGCTTCGTGTTCGACTACATCGACGGCGCGGCCGAGGACGAGCACTGCCTGCGCCGCAACGAGGCCGAGCTGCAGCGCCTGCATCTGCTGCCCACCACGCTGCGCGAGACGGCGCAGGTGGACACCAGCCTGGAGGTCTTCGGCCAGAGCTGGGCGGCACCGATCGGCGTCGCGCCGGTCGGTCTGGCCGGCATGGTGCATCCGCACGGCGACGTGCTGCTGGCGCGCGCCGCCGCCGCCTGCGGCCTGCCGCACGTGCTGTCCACCGCCTCCAACTCACGCCTGGAGGCGGTACGCCAGCCGGGCGCGCCGCAGTGGTTCCAGCTCTACGTGATGTCCGAGCGCGCGATCGCCGAGCAGATGGTCAGGCGCGCGCGCGCCGCCGGCTACGCCGCCCTGGTGCTGACGGTGGACGTGCCGGTGAGCGGGCTGCGCGAGCGCGATGTGCGCAACGGCTTCAAGCTGCCCTTCCGGCCCGGCCCCGCCACCGTGCTCGACGTCGCCCTGCACCCGCGCTGGCTGCTCGGCGTGGCGCGCCACGGCATGCCGGGCTTCGCCAACCTCAGCGAGCACGAGGGGCGCGCCAGCGCGCAGGCCCAGGCGGCGATGCTCGCGCGCAGCATGGACCGCAGCCTGAGCTGGGAATCCCTGGCCTGGCTGCGCCGGCTGTGGGACGGCCCGCTGCTGCTCAAGGGCGTGCTGCACCCCGACGACGCGCGGCGCGCGCTCGCGGCCGGCATCGACGGCCTGATCGTCTCCAACCACGGCGGCCGCCAGCTCGACGCCGCACCGGCCACCGTGAGCGCCCTGCCGGCGGTGCTGGATGCGGTGGGCGAGCGGATCCCGGTCTTCGTCGACAGCGGCTTCCGGCGCGGCCACGACGTGGTGAAGGCGCTCGCGCTCGGCGCGCGCGCCGTCTTCTTCGGCCGCACGCCCTTGTTCGCCCTCGGCGGCGGCGGCGAGGCCGGAGTCCGCTTCGCCCTCCAGGGGCTGCGCGAGGAACTCGAACGCAGCCTGGTGCTGCTGGGCGCACCCACGCTGGCGGCGATCGAGCGCGGCCACCTGCGGCGCGCGGATTGAGCCTCGGCTGAGCCTGGGCTGAGCCAGATCGGGCCCGGCGGCGCGTGTGCCGCCGGGTTCAGGCGTCGAGCTCCAGCGTCAACCGCTCCGCGAGCCGCGTCGCCAGGGCCATGATGGTGAGCGAGGGGTTGACCGACAGGGTGCGCGGGATCGCCGAGGCGTCGGCCACGTACAGGCCCGCGACGCCGTGCACCTGGCCGTGGCGGTCCAGCACCGAGCTCGCCGCATCGTCGCCCATGCGGCAACCGCCCTGGGTGTGGGTGGACAGCAGCCCGGTCCAGTAGACGCGGCGCGCGCCCGCGGCCTGCAGCACCTCGCGCGAGAAGCGCAGCGAGGCATCCAGGCGCGCGCGCTCGGCGGCCTGCAGGTCCACCGTGATGCGCTCGCTGCCGTCGTCGTCGATCAGCAGCGCCGCATGGTTGTCGTCGTTCACCATCGCCAGCACGCCGGCGTAGCGCCGGTACTCGCGCAGCGCCTGCACCAGCGGCTCGCCCCACAGCGGGCCGCGCTCGTCGCGCAGCGTGGTGGCGAAGGCCACCGGGTCCATCACGGTGGACGACTCCAGCACGTAGCCGCCGTCGGCGTCGCACTGGTACTTCATGCAGTGGGCGGTGATGGGGTAGACGCGGTGCGAGTCCTGCGGCTGGTCGAACAGTCCGTAGACCAGGCGCGCCGGGTGCATGCCGATGTGCCGCCCCAGCGCCGCGTGGCGCAGCCCCGAGCGCCACAGCAGCGCCGGGGTCGCCAGCGCGCCGGCGGCGGCCACGACGACGCGCGCGCGCACCTGCTGCAGCCGGCCCTCGGCGTCCAGGTACTCGACGCCGACCGCGCGCGTGCCGGCGGCGCCGGGCTCGGTCAGCACCCGCTGCACCTGCGCGCCGGTGCGCAGCGTCAGCCCGCCGGGCTGCGCCGCATCGCGCTCCAGGGCCCAGGCGATGTAGGTGTTCATGGTCGACTTGCCGGCCCCGGTGGGGCAGCCCTGCAGGCACGACCCAAAGCGCTCGCAGAGGGTGTCGGTGTAGGAATGCACCGGCTCCAGATCCGCACCCAGGGCCTGGAAGCCGCGCTGCACGGTGTGGACGCAGCGGTCCCAGTCGCTGCGCTCGCGCACCCCGAGCAGTTTCTCCACGCGGTCGTAGTAGGGGTCGAGGTCGGCACGTCCGAAGGGCTGCCCCTCGTCGTTCGTCAGCCCGCTGGCGGCGTGCCACTTGGCGATGTCCTGCGCATGCGCGCGCAAGGCCACCTTGGTGTTGACGGTCGTCGTGCCGCCCACGCAGCGCCCGCCGAGGAAGGCCACCACGTCGCCGTCCGGCAAGGGCGCGAAGCGGGTCGGGAAGAACAGGTCGTGGTTGGCCTTCACCTCCCAGCGCCGGAAGTCCTCGGTCTTCAGGTGGCGACCGGCCTCCAGCAGGAGCACGCGCAGCCCGCACTGGGCGAGCTCGCCCGCGACCACGCCGCCGCCGGCCCCGGAGCCGACCACGACGAGGTCGAAATCGTCCGCCTCGCTCATGGCTGTATCCCCAGATACGACCAGTCGCGCTCCAGGTCGACCGCGCGCGGCGGCACGAAGCCGATCTCCGCCCAGGCCCCCGGCCCGGCGCTGCCCGGGGCGACGAAGTCGCTGTAGTGGGCCTCGATCGCGAGCGCGCGCACGCGCGCGAACTCCGCGCTGCGCTCGTGCTGCGCCAGGCTGCCGTCGGCCGCCGCCGGGGCGAGCGCGGCGATCGCCGCCAGCGCCGCTGCACGCTCGCTCGGCGGCTGCGCCGCCAGCACCGCATCGACGTACACCACCGGGCCGACGCGCGCCGATCCCGGCACCATGGCCTCGCACAAGGCCGCGCACTGGCGCGCGGCCGACTCGTCCAGCACCCGCAAGGTGGTCATGGCTCCCCTGTCTCCTCGTGATTCACGGCGCCGGGCGCGCGCAGGCGGCGCCCGGCGGCAAGCTCAGACCTTGAACTCGGCGATCGCCTGCAGCGGCAGGCGCTGCAGGTCGGGCACCTTGGCGTCCGGGCGCGGGTAGCCCACCGGCAGCACCAGCACCGCCTTCTCGTTCGTGCCGCGACCCAGCAGGTCGCGCAGGAAACCCATCGGGTTGGGCGTGTGCGTCAGCGTCACCAGCCCCATGTGGTGGATGGCGGCGATGAACAGGCCGGCGGCGATGCTCACGCTCTCGTCGACGTAGTAGTTCTTGCGGTGGCTGCCGTCCTCGCGCAGGCCGTACTTCTCGGCGAACAGCACCACCACCCAGGGCGCGTCGGTGAGGTGTTCCTTCACGTGGTCGGTGCCCAGCGGGTGCAGCGCCTCGCGCCACTCGTCGGTCATGCGGTCGTTGTAGGTCTTGAACTCCTCCTCCTCGGTCGCGGCGCGCAGCTGCTGCTTGAGCTCGGCGCTGGCGACGGCGACGAAGCGCCAGGGCTGGCGGTGCGCACCCGAAGGCGCGGTGCCGGCGGTCAGGATGGCGAGCTCGATCAGCTCGCGCGGCACCGGGTCGGTGGCGAAGTGGCGCGTCGTGCGCCGCTGGTCCATCTCGGCGTGGAAGGCGCGTGCGCGCTCGAACATCTCGGCCTCGCTGCGCCGCCGGTAGTGCGGCAGCGGCACGAAGTTCGGTTCCGGCAGGTGGGCGGTGAGGGTCTTGTAGGGCGACAGGGTGTCGGTGCTCATCTTGGCCTCTGTGGGTTTGTCTCCGCCGCCGATTGTGACTGCGTGCCCATTGCACCGCTCCGTCGCCCACAAATGACACACCGGACCGGTTGCCGGGCATCAAGTCCGGCCGCGCGCGGCCGACATGGGCAGAAGCGACCCCCATGCCCATCCCTTCCTTCCTCCCACGCCGGCGCACGCGCTGGCGGCTCTGGCCCGGCCCGGCGCTGGCCGTGCAGGCGCTGCTCGCCCTCGCCCCGGCCGGCGTCTGGCTGTGGCCGGCCTGGCGCACCGGCGGCGCCGAGGCCTGGCTCGCGGCCATGCCCGGCGCCGCGCTGTCCGTCGTCGGCGGCGCGGCGCTGGCTGCCGTCGCCTGGTGCTGCGCGCCTGGCCGCGCCACGCGCAGCGCGCGCCAGATCACGGCCGAGCTCGACGCCTTGTTCGCCGCCGCCCCCGACGCGGTGATCGTGCACGATGCGCGCGGCCGTATCACGAGTGCCAACGCCGCCGCGGCGCGCCTGCTGGACTGCGACCCGGGCACCTTGCGCGGCCAGTTGCTGGCGCGGCTGCTGGACCTTCAAGGCCACGATCTGACCCAGGCCGGGCACGCCGAGCTGAGCACGCTGCGCGGCGCCCAGGGCCGCGCGCTGCGCTGCGAGCTGGCTCGCATGCCGCTGCCGACGCGCTGCGGACACCCGTTGTGGGCGCTCACCCTGCGCGACCTCAGCGCGCGCGAGGACGCCATCCAGCACATGCGCGGGCTGGCCAACTACGATCCCCTCACCGGCCTGCCCAACCGCAGCCTGTTCCGCCACCGCCTGCAGCTGGCGATGGCGCGCGCCGACTGCAGCGCGCAGCCGATGGCGCTCATGTTCCTGGACCTGGACCGCTTCAAGAACGTGAACGACAGCCTGGGCCACGAGGCCGGCGACCGCCTGCTGCAGCACGTGGCGCGCGCCATCGAATCCGAGCTGCGCTGCAGCGACACCCTGGCCGCCGCCGACACCGACACCGAAGCCCCGATCACGGTCGCGCGCCTGGGTGGCGACGAGTTCACCGTCATCGCCGAGTCGCTGCACGGCGCCGACGACGCGCGCCAGATCGCGGCGCGCATCCAGCGCGCGCTGCAGGCGCCGGTGCCGGTGGGCCGGCACGAGATCGTCGTCAGCACCAGCATAGGCATCACCGTCTACCCGGACGACGCGAGCCCGCTGGACGACCTGCTGCGCCACGCCGACCAGGCGATGTACCGCGCCAAGGAGCTCGGGCGCGACCAGATCCAGTTCTACAGCGCCGACCTCAACGACCAGGCACAGCAGCGCATGCGGCTGGAGGCCGAGCTTCGCCACGCGCTGGAGCGCGGCGAGTTCCAGCTCATCTGGCAGCCCAAGGCCGAGCTCGCCAGCGGCCACGTGAGCGGCGCCGAGGTCTTGCTGCGCTGGCAGCGCGACGGCCGCCCGGTGGCCACGCCCGACACCTTCATCCGCGTGCTGGAGGAAACCGGCCTCATCCTGCCGGTGGGCCGCTGGGTGCTGGAGCAGGCGGCGCACCAGGTCGTGGCCTGGCGGCGCGCCGGCCTGCCCTGGCTGCGGGTGGCGGTGAACCTGTCGGCGCGCCAGCTGCGCCAGGGCGACCTGGTGCAGACGGTGGCCCAGGTGCTGGCCGCCAGCGGCCTGCCCTCGGCGCATCTCGAACTGGAGCTCACCGAGAGCATGCTGATGGGCGGCGAGCAGCACGAGAAGCTGCTGCACCAGCTCTCCGCACTCGGCGTGCAGCTCGCGATCGACGACTTCGGCACCGGCTGGTCCTCGCTGAGCTACCTCAAGCGCTTCAACGTAGACACCCTGAAGATAGACCGCAGCTTCGTGCGCGACACCCCGCACGACGCCGAGGACATGGCGATCACCGCCGCCGTGATCGCGCTCGCGCGCAGCCTCAAGCTGCGCGTGGTGGCCGAGGGCGTGGAGACGCCGGCCCAGCAGCGCTTCCTGCGCGATCGCGGCTGCGACGAGTACCAGGGCTGGCTGCTGTCGCGCCCGCTCGCCGCCCCCGCCTTCGAGAGCTGGTGGCGCCAGCAGCTGCTGCTGGACTCCGAGCACGAGATCGAGCAGGCCACCCTGCCCTGAGCCGGCGACCCTCGGAACTCTCAAGGAAACGCCGGGCCGTCCCAAGTTTCCTTGACCCCCGCGGGGGGCCGAGCCCGGACGAATCACAGTCCACTGCGGACTGTGATTCGCCTGGCGAGGGCCATCGGGCTTGCAAGCCCGATGGCGGGCTGGGCGCAGCCCGGTCCTGGGGGCCCTCAGATGGGCGGCGCCGGCAGCCGCCCCAGCACATCCTGCAGCGCGATGCCTATCGCCAGCAGGCGCCGGTCGCTGCCCGCCGGACCATCCAGCTCCAGCCCCAGCGGCACGCCGGCCCGGCGCGCCATGCCCATCGGGATCTGCAGCGCCGGGATGCCGGCGTTGCTCGCCGGGTCGGTGTTCTGGATGTAGAGGGCGAAGCTGGCCGCGCTGCTGGCCTGCGCGTCCGCCGGCATCGCCGCCGCCGGCGTGGTGGGGAAGACCAGGGCGTCCAGTCGCTGCCCGGCAAAGGTCTGCGCGTACAGCCGCTGCAGCGCCGGCCGGTGCAGGTGCAGCGCCGCCTCGTAGATCGGTCGCCCCGGCGTCGGCACGCCGTCCGGGCCCGGCAGCAGGCGCGGCAGCACCCACAGTGCATAGGTGTCGCGCACATCGGCGCTGGCGATGTCGGCCGCCAGCCGCGCGAGGTCCAGCCCCGTGCCCCAGCGCGCGAGGTAGGCCGCCATGTCCTCGCCCGCCTCGTACAGGGCGATCGGCGCAGCGACCGCCGCGTTCAGCGCCATCAGCCCCGGCATCGGCAGGTCCTCGACCACGCAGACGCGCGCCGCGCGCAGCCGCGCCAGCACCGCGGCAAAGGCCTCGGCCGTGTCGGCGTCCAGGTTCGCCAGCATGGGGGCGGGCACGCCCAGGCGCAGGCCCGCCAGCTCGGCCAGCGGCC
Source organism: Pseudomonadota bacterium (assembly GCA_963205525.1). Next base: position 10,042 of record CAUJJP010000097.1, read on the forward strand.
ATGCGCTTGCCGCCGGCTCGCCGGTGAGGACGCGGTCCAGCAGCCCCAGGTCCTGCACCGTGAGCGCCATCGGCCCCGGCGTGTCGCGCGTGTGCGAGATCGGCGCGATGCCGCTTCCCGGGTAGCGGCCGATGGTCGGACGAAACCCGGCACAGCCGTTGAAGGCGCCCGGAATGCGCAGCGAGCCGCCGGTGTCGGTGCCCAGCCCGGCGGGCGCGATGCGCGCGCCGATCGCCGCCCCGGTGCCGGAGGACGAGCCGCCGGCGCAGCGCCGCAGGTCGTAGGCGTTGCGCACCCCGGGCGCGGCGCCCGGCGTGTTGAAGCACGGGTTCAGGCCCGAGATGCCCAGCGCCAGCTCGTGCATCTGGGTCTTGCCCAGGACGACGGCACCGGCGGCGCGCAGCCGCTGCAGCACCGGCGCGTCCGCCGCCGGCACGAAGTGCGCCAGCGCCGGCGTGCCCGCCGTGCTGGGCAGGCCGGCGGCGTGGATGTTGTCCTTCACCACCAGCGGCACGCCGTTCAGCGGCAGCGTGCCCGCATCTGCCTGGCCCGCGGCACGGCGCGCGTCGGCGGCGCGCGCCGACGCCAGCGCGCCCTCCGCGTCCAGGGTGACGAAGGCGTTCAGCGCCGCCCGCTCGCGTGCGCGCGCCAGGCAGGCGCGGGTCAGGTCTTCGCTGCGCAGCGCGCCGCGGGCGATGGCCTGCGCCATCTCGCTCATGGACAGAAGGGTGAAGTCGGGCATGTGCTTGCCTGGCCGCAGGGCCTGGCCACGGTTTGACTCAAATCATCGCATCGGCGGCGAGTGCCAGGTCGGCGCCACGGCGGAGGCTGGCGCGTGCAAGAGGCCACGTCCGGCGACGCCAGCCTGCTTCAAGCGGGCAGCACAGGCTGCCGATAGCCCTGCGATGGGGGTCTATGTCCACCTTGCCCGCTGGTCGCTGCGCGCGCTGCTCGCGCTCGCCCTGGCCTGGAGCCCGGCACCGGGCTGGGCGGCGCGCGCCCTGGACATTCTGGTGCTGCACTCCTACAGCCAGGAGTACGCCTGGACCAAGGGCCAGCACGAGGGCTTCCTGGACGGCCTGGCACAGGACGCGGTCCAGCGCTACGAGGTTCGCGCCGAGTACCTGGACACCAAGCGCGTGCGCTACGACGAGGCCTATGCGGAGCAGTTCGCGCAGGCGCTGGCCGCCAAGTACCGCGGCTACACCCCCGAGGCCATCTACGTCAGCGACGACCACGCCCTGCGCTTCGCGCTCGCCCGGCTGCCGGCCCTGTTCCCGGATGCCCCGGTCTTCTTCAGCGGCGTGAACGACCTCGGCGTGCGTGCCCGGCTGGACCCGGCGCGCGTGACCGGCGCCTTCGAGCGCAAGCAGATCGCGCCCAACCTCGAACTCGTGCGCGCCTTCGCCGGACGCGAGGCCGCGCTGCTGATCGTGGGCGACGACTCGCCGACCGCGCGTGCGATCGAGCACGAGCTGCACCAGGAGCTGGCGGCGCCATCGGGGTGGCGATGGACATCACCGAGCGCAAGCTCTCCGAGGACCGGCTGGCCCACCTCGCGAGCTACGACACCGTCACCGGCCTGCCCAACCGCAGCCTGTTCCAGGACCGCCTGGCGCAGGCCCTGCACCGCGCCGAGCGCGACTCGCGCCAGGCCGCGCTGCTGTTCATCGACCTGGACAACTTCAAGCACGTCAACGACACCCTGGGCCACGCCGCCGGCGACGCCCTGCTGCAGCAGGTGGCGGCGCGGCTCAAGGGCGCGCTGCGCGCCAGCGACAGCGTCAGCCGGCTGGGCGGCGACGAGTTCACCGTCATCCTGGAAGCCATCTGGCGTGACGAGGACGTGGAACAGGTGGCGGACAAGCTGCTGCAGGAATCGGCCCTGCCCTACCGGCTGCAGGGACACGAGGTCTTCGTCACCGCCAGCATAGGCATCGCCGTCTACCCGCGCGACGGCGACAACGCCGAGGCCCTGCTCATGAGCGCCGACGCCGCCATGTACCGCGCCAAGGACCGGGGCCGTCACGGCTACGAGTTCTTCGCCCAGGCGATCAGCGCGCGCTCCCAGGAGCGCCTGAACCTGGGCAACGAGCTGCGCGGCGCCCTCGCGCGCGGCGAGTTCAGCCTGCACTACCAGCCCAAGGCCGCGCTGCAAGGCGGGCGCGTGCTCGGCTTCGAAGCCCTGCTGCGCTGGCACAACGCACGCCTGGGCACGGTCTCGCCGGCGGTCTTCATCCCCGTGCTGGAGGACACCGGCCTCATCGCCGAGGTCGGCGCCTGGGTGCTCGCCGAAGCCTGCCGCTGGGCCGCGCAGGCGCCGCCCGCCGGCGCACGGCCGACCACGGTGTCGGTCAACCTCTCGGCGCGCCAGTTCCGCGACCCCGCGCTGGACAGCGTGGTGCAGCGCGCGCTGCACGGCGCAGGCCTGGCGCCCGGACGGCTGGAGCTGGAGCTCACCGAGTCCATCCTGGTCGACCTGGAAGGCAGCCTGCAGACCATGAAGCGGCTCAAGGCGCTGGGCATCCAGCTCGCGATCGACGACTTCGGCACCGGCTACTCCTCGCTCTCCTACCTCAAGCGCTTCCCGGTCGACCGGCTCAAGATCGACGCCTCCTTCGTGCGCGACATCGCCAGCGACCCCGACGACGCCGCCATCGTCGCCGCCATCGTCGGCATGGGCCACCACCTGCAGCTGCGCGTCATCGCCGAGGGCGTGGAGACCGCGGCCCAGCTCGAATTCCTGAAGCGCCAGGGCTGCGACGAGGTGCAGGGCTACCTGCTCGGACGCCCGATGCCGGGCGAGGAGGCGCGGCGCTGGCTGGCAGCGCACGCGCGCACCCACACCGTCCTGCCGCTGGCCGAGCCGGTCTGAGGCCCGCGGATACGCTTGCCCGCCGCCCGCGACTCGCGCAGGGGCTGGGCCGGGGCCGCGCAAGTCTGGTGGATTGCCCGGACCGGCCCGCGATCCACCCATCCGGGCCTCCCATCCGGGCCACCTCTATCATGCGCGCCGATGCAGCCCGCCGGCACCGAACCCGACGCCCAGCCCTTCATCGCACGCTGGCGCGCCGCCGGCGGCAGCGAGCGCGCCAACTACCAGCTCTTCGTCGGCGAGCTGTGCGCCCTGCTCGGCCTGCCCGGCCCCGAGCCGGCGCGCGGCGACGCCCGCGACGACGCCTACGTCTTCGAGCGCCGGGTCAGCTTTGCGCACGGCGACGGCAGCGAAAGCGCCGGCTTCATCGACTGCTACCGGCGCGGCGCCTTCGTGCTCGAAGCGAAGAAGCTCAAGGGCAGCCGGGCCGGCCCCGCCACCAAGGGCTTCGACGACGCGCTGCTGCGCGCCCGCGCGCAGGCCGAGAGCTACGCGCGTGCGCTGCCCGCTGCCGAAGGCCGGCCGCCCTTCGTCGTCGTGGTCGACGTCGGCCACGTCATCGAGCTGTACGCCGAGTTCACGCGCAGCGGCGCCACCTACACGTCCTTCCCGGATGCGCGCAGCCACCGCATCGCGCTCGCCGATCTGCAGCAGCCGGCCGTGCGCGAGCGGCTGCGCACACTGTGGCTGGACCCGCTGGCGCTGGACCCGTCGCGCGCCAGCGCCAAGGTCACGCGCGAGGTCGCGGTGCATCTGGCCGCGCTGGCGCGCAGCCTGGAAGCCGCCGGCCACGCGCCCGAGGCGGTGGCCGCGTTCCTCACGCGCTGCCTGTTCTGCATGTTCGCCGAGGACGTGGGCCTGCTGCCGGATGCCCCCGGTGCCCCCGGTGCCCCCGGTGCGCCCGGTGCGCCCGGTGCCGCGGCCGATGGCGCGGGCGGCTTCGTCGGCCTGCTGCAGCGCCACCGGGACGATGCGGCCACGCTGCGCAAGATGATCGCCGTGCTCTGGGCCGACATGGACCGCGGCGGTTTCAGCGCCGCGCTGGCGCAGGAGCTGCTGCGCTTCAACGGCAAGCTGTTCAAGGGCTGGGGCGCCGACGACTACGTGCTGCCGCTGCAGCGCGAGCAGATCGACGGCCTGCTCGCCGCCGCCTCGGCCAACTGGCGCGAGGTCGAGCCCGCGATCTTCGGCACCCTGCTGGAGCGCGCGCTCGACCCCGCCGAGCGCCACGCTTTGGGCGCCCACTACACGCCGCGCGCGTATGTGGAGCGGCTGGTGCTGCCCACCGTGGTCGAGCCGCTGCGCGCCGACTGGGCCGACGCGCAGGCCGCGGCGCTGCTGCTGGCGCACGAGGCCGATGCGCTGGACGGCAGGAAGCGCGACGACAAGCTGGCCGAGGCGCGCGCCGAGATCCGCCGCTTCCACCACCGCCTGTGCACGCTGCGCGTGCTCGACCCGGCCTGCGGCAGCGGCAACTTCCTGTACGTGACGCTGGAGCACCTGAAGCGGCTGGAGGCCGAGGTGCTGGCGCAGGCCGAGGCACTGGGCGACACCCAGACCAGGCTCGGCCTTGAAGGCGAGACGGTGACGCTGCAGCAGCTGCGCGGCATCGAGCTCAACGAACGCGCCGCCGCGCTGGCCGAGCTGGTGCTGTGGATAGGCTGGCTGCAGTGGCACATCCGCAGCTTCGGCAGCGCCAGCCTGGCCGAGCCGCTGATCCACGACTACCGCAACATCGAATGCCGCGACGCGGTGCTGGCCTGGGACGGCCAGGAGCCGATGCGCGACGCCGCAGGCCAGCTCGTCACGCGCTGGGACGGCAAGACCTTCAAGACCCACCCGGCCACCGGCGAGCCGGTGCCCGACGAGAGCGCGCAGCTGCCGCAGTGGCGCTACCTGAACCCGCGGCCGGCCGAGTGGCCGCAGGCGGATTTCATCGTGGGGAATCCGCCGTTCATCGGGGCGAAGCTTGTTCGCGAGGCTCTGGGAGATGGCTATGCGATGGCCCTCCGCTCAGCCTGGCCGGAAGTGCCCGAGAGCGCGGACTTCGTCATGTACTGGTGGCAGCGCGCGGCGCAGACGGTGCGCAAGGGTGCGGCACGGCGCTTCGGCCTCATAACCACCAACAGCCTGCGCCAGACCTTCAATCGTCGCGTCATCGAAGCCGAGCAGGCGGCGCAGCCGCCGCTGCATCTTTGCTTCGCGATTCCGGATCACCCCTGGGTGGACAGCGCGCTGGGTGCGGCGGTGCGCATCGCGATGACCGTTGGCAGCACAACGCCTGCGCCCGGGCGACTGCTCGCCGTGGCCGGGGAACAGGCCATCGGCGACAGCGAGGTTGATGTCACGCTGACAGAGCGCGAAGGTGCCATCCACGCCGACCTGCGCATTGGTGCGGACGTGTCTGGTGTTCAGTCGCTGCACGCCAATGCCGGCCTGTCCTCGCCTGGCGTCAAACTGCATGGCGCAGGCTTCATCGTCACGCGCGAACAGGCGGCGGCGCTGGGTCTGGGTTCGGTGCCGGGCTTGGAACAGCACATCCGCGAGTACCGCAACGGCCGCGATCTGACGGCCGCGCCGCGCGACGTGCTGGTTATCGACTTGTTCGGGAAGAGCCTGGACGTCGTTCGTTCGCGCTTCCCTGCCGTCTACCAATGGGTGGCCGAGCGAGTGAAGCCGGAACGCGATCAGAACAACCGCGCGATCTATCGAGAGAACTGGTGGATCTTCGGAGAGCCGCGCAAGGATTTGCGTCCGGCCCTTGTCGACCTGTCCCGCTACATCGCGACGGCAGTGACCACCAAGCATCGCACCTTCTCGTTCTTGAGTGCGGACGTCTTACCGGACGACGCGCTGATGTGCATTGCGTCAGCGGATGCGCTGCACCTCGGTGTTCTGGGCTCGTCGACTCACCTTGCATGGGCGCTTCGAACGGGCAGCACGTTGGAGGACAGGCCCAGGTATATCAAGTCGGAATGCTTCGAGCCCTTCCCCTTCCCCAGCGACGACACCGGCCTGACCCCCGAACTCGCCGAGCGCATCCGCCACCTCGCCGAGCAGATCGACGCCCACCGCAAGGCGCGGCAGGCGCTGCACGACGAGGTGACGCTGACCGGCCTGTACAACGTGCTCGCCAGGCTGCGCGCCGAAGAACCGCTGAGCGCGAAGGACAAGCTCATCCACGAACAAGGCCTGGTCGCGGTGCTGGGCAGCCTGCACGACGAACTCGACGCCGCGGTGCTGCAGGCCTACGGCTGGGCCGACCTGCGCTCCGCGCTGGCCGACCACCGGCCGGCCGCGGCCGAGGCGCGTGCCGCGGCGGTGGAGACGTTGCTGGAGCGGTTGGTGGAGCTGAATGCGAAGCGCGCCGCCGAGGAGGCCGCGGGCACGGTGCGCTGGCTGCGCCCCGAGTTCCAGACCCGCGCCCAGGCCGCGCCGACCGGGCCGGACGCGTCGGCCGGGTCGGCCGGGTCAGGCGCGCAGGGCGTGCAAGCCGAGATCGAAGGCATGGCCGAAGTCGAAGCCGAAGCCGAGGACGAGGCGCTGCCGTCATCGCCACCGTCCGCGCCGCCCGCCAGGCGCCCCTGGCCGGCCGGCCTGCCCGAACAGATCAAGGCGGTGGCCGAGTTGCTGGCGAGCAGCCCGCGTCCGCTCTCGCTGGCCGAGATCGAGGCCGCGTTCCAGGCCCGCGGGCGCTGGCGCGATCGGCTGCCGACCATCCTCGACACCCTGGCCGCGCTCGGCCGCGCCCGCCCCCTGCACGGCGCAGGGGATGCGGCGCGCTGGGCCGGCAGCTGACGAGCCCGACGCGCCCGACAAGCCCTACGAGCCCGACAAACCAGACAAGCCCCCGCCATCCACACGCGCGAGCTCTCCTGCCGCGAGCCGGTGCAGGCCACGCTGGCGCGCATCGGGGCGCTGCGCAGGTCGGGGGTATGGCGTCCCTAGAGTTCGGCGCGCGGGATGCCCGCGCCGGCCATGGCCTTCTGCAAGGCTTCGTCCAGCGTGGCCAGCGGCAGGGCGCGCCGCAGCGCGAGTTCCAGATAGGCGGCGTCGTAGGCGCTCAGGCCATGTCGGGCCGCCAGGGCATCGAGCGCGGTCATCGCCACCGGCTCGCGGTCGACGCGCAGGCGAAGCGCCTGTGCGTGCTCCACCAGTTCCTGCCGCTTGGCCGCCGTGATGCAACGGCGCCGCTGGGCGCTGAGCAGCAGGTTGCCCACCTCCAGCAGCCACAGCGCCGGCACCCAGACCTCGCCTTCGGCGGTGGCCTGCAAGGCGGCCTCGGTGTAGGGCGTGGCTTCGTCAGGCAGGAACCAGGCCGCGCTGACGGAGGCGTCGACGACGAGGGCGACGCTCAACGCCGGCCCTCGGCGATGAGGTCACGCGCCTTCAGCTTGCCCAGGCTGACGCCCTGACGCGCGGCCCGCAGGCCGGCCACGGCACTGCGCGCGGCGCTGGCGCTGTCTTGCTCGCTGGGCAGGGCCAGTTGCGCCACCACCTTGCCACGGCGCGTGATGGCGATGACTTCGCCGCGCTGCACGCGCTCGATCAGCTCGGACAGGCGGTTCTTGGCTTCGTACAGGGCGACTTCGGTCATGCGGGGCTCCTCGCTTGGCCCAGGCTGCAGTCTATCTGGCTAGCTAGCCATCTTGAACCTGGATCCGGCAGTTGGACGCGCCCGAGCGGGCTGCGCTGCGGTGTGCTGCACGGTGACACGTCTCGCGTCGCCTGCAACGTGGCCTCGGCCGCGAGGCGCCAGCCGCGCGGATGCTCGGCAAAGCTGTCGCGCCCGCGCTGCAGGTCTTCCATGCGCCTTCCCGCGCAGCTTGCCGCGCACTGCAGGACTTACACTTTTCAGCCGCGCGGTGCACATCGATCCGCATGCGCTGGCCGCCGTCCATGGCGAAGCGCCGGAGACGACCATGCAACGAGTGTCCAGCTTCGTCGCCAGTGGTTGTCTGTGGTCGCCGGTGCGGCGCCGATGCCTGGCTTGCCAGCCAGATTCGACAGGCCCATTCCTCGAATCCCCGCCATGCACCCCTGCGAACTCGACGCCCACGAACTGAGTGCCGCCATCCACGCGCGCGAGTTCTCCTGCCGCGAGCTGATGCAGGCCACGCTGGCGCGCATCGGGGCGCTGAATCCGCGGGCGAACGCGATCGTCAACCTGGCGCCCGAGGACACGCTGCTGCGCCAGGCCGACGCCGCCGACGCCCGGCTCGCGCGCGGCGCATCCGACGGCTGGCTGCACGGCATGCCGCTGGCGGTGAAGGACACCGGGCAGGCGCTGGGGTTTCCCACCAGCTTCGGCTCGCCGCTGCTGGCACGCGAGATGCCGGACTGCGACAGCCTGTACGTGCAGCGCATGAAGGCGGCCGGCGCGATCGTGATCGGCAAGACCAACATGCCCGAGCTGGGGCTGGGCTCGCACACCTTCAACCCGCTGTTCGGCGCCACCCCCAACGCCTGGGACCCGCAGCTGAGTGCGGGCGGCAGCAGCGGCGGCGCGGCGGTGGCGCTGGCGCTGCGCCTGCTGGCGCTGGCCGACGGTTCGGACTTCATGGGCTCGCTGCGCAACCCGGCGGGCTGGAACCACGTGATCGGGCTGCGCCCCAGCCAGGGCCGGGTGCCGGGCTGGCCGCGGCCGGAGCTGTTCGTGGGCCAGCTCGCCACCGACGGTCCGATGGGCCGGCGCGTGCGCGACGTGGCGCGCCTGCTGTCCATCCAGGCCGGCGCCGACCCGCGCGCACCGCTGGCCATCGCCGAAGGGCCACGCAGCTTCGTGCCGCCGCCCGACGCCTCGCTGGGCGGGCTGCGCATCGGCTGGCTGGGCGACCTGGGCGGCCACCTGGCGGTGGAGGACGGCATCCTGGACTGCTGCGCCCAGGCGCTGCAGACCATGGAAGGCGGCGGCGCCCGGGTACTGGCACTGGCGCCCGATGCGCTCTACCCGGACCTGGACGCGCTGTGGCAGGCCTGGCTGCGCTGGCGCCAGGCGCTGGTGGCGCCGCAGGTGGCGGCGCTGCTGGCGCGCCCGGGGGTGCGGCGCGAGCAGATCAAGCCCGAGGCGCTGTGGGAGCTGGACCAGGCCGCGGGCCTGTCGGCGGCCGACTTCATGCACGCCGCGGGCGTGCGCAGCGCCTACCACGCGCGGCTGCTGCAGGTGTTCGAGCAGGTCGACCTGCTGGCGCTGCCGGTGGCGCAGTGCTGGCCCTTCCCCCTCGGCGAGCGCTGGCCGCGCACGGTGGCGGGCCGCACCATGCAGACCTACCACCAGTGGATGGAGTGCACGCTGTACGCCAGCTTCGGCGGGCTGCCGGCGATCAGCCTGCCGGCCGGCTTCCACCCCAACGGCCGCTGGCCCTGCGGCATCCAGCTCATCGGCCGCCCGCAGGGCGACGCCGCCTTGCTGCACGCGGCACAGGGCTGGGAGAACCTGGCCGCGCCGCTGTTCGCGCGCCGGCCACCGGCGGTGGCCGGTGGGCTCAGTGGTTCGCCAGCGCGTCCTTGAGTTGCCTGACCAGTTCCGGCAGGCTTTCCGTGACCGACGTCCACAAGACGTCCGCATCGGCATCGAAGTAGGCATGGACGAGTCGGTGGCGCATCCCGACCGCGCCTTGCCAGGGCAGTTCCGGCAGCAGCGTTCGCGTCGCTTGCGAGACCTTGGACGCCGCCTCGCCGACGATCATGACCAGGTGCAGCAAGGCGAAGCGCAGCATCGCATCGGTGTCCAGATCGGGCCGCTGCCTGTCCAGGCAGAACTCGATGGCGTGCTCTGATGCCTCGAGCATGTGGCGCAGCCGCACCAGGTCACTTTCAGGCAGCGACATACTGGGCCTGAGCCTCGCGCAGCACCCGATCGCGGAAGTAGCGGCTGAGTTCGGCCGGCGTGCGCAAGTCCACCTTGCGGCCGCCGATCAGGGCCGACAACTCGATCTCGATTTGCGACAAGCTGAAGTAGGAGGGCGTGGCATCGGACTCGAACTCCACCAGCAGGTCGACGTCGCTGTCCGGTCGCGCCGAACCCTTGAGCTGGGAACCGAACAGCGACAGCTTGCGGATTCGGTGGCGCCGGCACAGGGCGGCCAGCGCTTCGGGGTCCATGTTCAGGGCGGGATGCATGGCGGCGTCCGAAGTCTGTCCACCATTGTGGACGCTGCGGCGGCAAGGCGCACGCCGGGCCGTGCCGCGCTCACGAGAAGACGCCGGCCCGTCCCAAGTCTTCTTGACCCCCGCGGGCCCGGCGCAGCCCGGCCCTGGAGGCACTCAGTGCGCGACGCTCGCGTCCAGCTTGAACAAGGCGACCACCTGGGTGAGCTGGCGGGCCTGCTGGCGCAGGCTGTCGGCGGCGGCGGCGCTTTCCTCCACCAGCGCCGCGTTCTGCTGCGTCACCTGGTCGAGCTGGCCGACGGCGTCGCCGATCTGGCCGATGCCCTGCGTCTGCTCGCGGCTGGCGATGCCGATCTCGCCGACCAGGGTGCTGACGCGGCGCACCTGGGACAGGATCTCGTCCATCGTGCGCCCGGCGGCTTCGACCAGGGCGCTGCCCTCGGCCGCCGTCTCGCTGCTGCGCCCGACCAGGGTCTTGACCTGGCGTGCCGCCTCGGCCGAGCGCCGGGCCAGGCTGCGCACCTCGCCCGCCACGACCGCGAAGCCGCGCCCCTGCTCACCCGCGCGCGCCGCTTCCACCGCCGCGTTCAGGGCCAGGATGTTGGTCTGGAAGGCGATGCCGTCGATGACGCCGATGATCTCGCCGATCTCGTGCGAGCTGGCGTTGATGCGGCCCATGATGTCCACCACCTGGGCCACCGCCGCCTCGCCCCGGGTGGCGACGTCGGCGGCACCGCTGGACAGCGCCGCCGCCTGGCGCGCGCTCTCGTCGTTCTGGCGCACGGTGGAGCTGAGCTGCTCCATGGAGGCGGCGGTCTGCTGCAGGTTGGCGGCCTGCTCCTCGGTGCGCTGGGAGAGGTCGGCGTTGCCGGCGGCGATCTGGTCGGAGCCGGTGGCGATGGAGTCCGAGCTCGCCCGCACCTGGCCGACGATGCGCACCAGGCTCTGGTTCATCTCGCCGAGCGCGCCGAGCAGCTGGGCGGCCTCGTCGCGCCCGCGCGGGCTGACGCTGCCGGTCAGGTCGCCGGCCGCCACCTGGCGCGCCAGCGCCAGCGCCTTGTGCAGCGGCACCGTGATCGAGCGCGTCAGGCGCAGACCCAGCACCACGGCGAGCGCCAAGGCCGCCGCCCCGAGCGCCAGCAGCCCGTTGCGGGCGTCGGCGTAGCTCTGCTGCACGTCCTGCGCCGCCTGCGCGTTGAGCTCGCCCTGGTGGCGCAGGATCTCGTCCAGCGCCAGCTTGTAGGCGACGAAGCGCGGGCGCAGCTGCTGGTTCAGGTAGGCCTCGGCCGCCTCGTCATCGCCGGCCTGGATCATGGCCTGCAGCTGCTCGCTGCCCTGGGCGTAGGCGGCGTCGAGGGCGAGCAGCTTGGCGCGCACGTCCGCGCGCTCCAGGTGCTGGCGCAGGTAGTCGCGGTCGGTGGCCAGGGTCTGTTTGGCCTGCGCCAGCAGCTCGAGCTGCCGGGCGCGGTCCTGCGCATCGGCGCTCAGCAGCATGTTGCGCAGGCCGATCGCATTCGCATTGATCTGGTCCAGGGCCGAGTTGGCGCGCTCGGTGCGCGGCGCGTTCTCGTTCGTGATGCGGTGGACGCGGCCGTTGACCTGCCACAGCATGCCCAGGCCGAGACCGATGCAAAGCAGCATCAGGAGCGCCAGGCTGGCAAAACCCAGCCCGAGCCGGGTGCCGATGTTCAGATGGGACAACTTCATGGGAGATTCGCTTCAGGGTTCGCTCCCGGGCATGGATCACAGGCGCGCCGGGTCTTGTTGCGTGGCAGCCCGCCGCCTTGCGATCCGCAGTACGGAACCGGGGCTGAGGGCTGAACGGCAACAACTGTAGGTAAAAACCCTGGGCCGCGTAACCAGATGTGTCCTCTAATCGGAACGCGGTGCGCGTGACGGATGACACATCCCGGTCTCCTGGCGGATCCTTGCGGCCATGGCGGCCATGGCGGCCATCCCGCCCGCGCGGCAGGCGCGGCAGGCGAAGGCGGTGCAGCCCCCGGCAGCCGCGCGTCAGCTCCCCACCAGCCCGTTGCGTATCGCGTAGACCGTCAGTTCCGAGTTGTTGGCAAGCGCCAACTTCTCAAGAACACGCGCGCGGTAGACCGAGACGGTCTTGGGGCTGAGCTTGAGTTCCTCGGCGATGTCGGACAGGCGCTTGCCGCTGGCGATCAGCACCAGGGTCTGCAGTTCGCGGTCCGACAGGGTCTGGTGCGCGTTCTCGGGCGCCGGTGCGGTCAGGCTCTGGACCAGCATCTGGGCGATCTCGGGCGTGACGTACTTGCGGCCCTGGGCCACGGTGCGCACCGCCTGCACCAGCAGCTGCGGGTCGCCGCCCTTGTTCACGTAGCCGAAGGCGCCGGCGCGCAGGGCGCGGATGGCGTACTGGTCCTCCGGGTACATGCTGACCACCAGCACCTTGACCGGCGAGCCCTCTTCCTTGAGCGCGTGCAAGGCGTCCAGGCCGCTGCGCCCGGGCAGGTTGATGTCCAGCACCAGGACATCGCAGCGCGTGTGGCGCAGCAGGCCGCGCAGCTCGCCGTAGTCGCCCGCCTCGCCGACGACGCTGATGTCCGGGGCGTCGGACAGGGTGTCGCGGATGCCGCGCCGGATCAGCGCGTGGTCGTCGCACAGGATGACGTCGGTCATGGCCTTCTCCGGGGGCTTGCGGGGCGGCGGGCCGGGCGCGGCCTGGACCTGGGGGCACTCACAGCGATGACCAGGCCGAGGGGTCGTGCTCGCGCCCGTGGTCGAGCTCGACATCGGGCGCGTCGGGCGTCGGCGCGGCGCCCTCCTCCAGCGGCACCGACAGGATGAGCTGGGTGCCGGCCGGGCCGCTGATCACGTCCACCCAGCCGCCCACCGCCTGCGCGCGCTCGGCCAGCCCGCGCAGGCCGAAGCTGCGCGCCTTGGCGCGGTCGGCGTCGGTCAGGCCGCGGCCATCGTCGCCCACCTCCAGCGAGAGCACGCCGGCACCGACCACGAGCTCGATCTGGACCCGGTTCGCCTGCGCGTGCTTGCTCACGTTGGTGAGCGCTTCCTGCGCCATCCGGTAAGCCACCAGCGGCACCCCGGGCGGCAGCTCCTGCAGCTCGGCGGGGCCGCGGAAGACGCACTCGATGCCGGTGCGGCGCTCGAAGTTGCCGGCCATCCACTGCAGCGCCGCGAGCAGGCCCTGCTCCAGGATCGCCGGGCGCAGGTTGTGCATGATGCGCTTGCTGGCGTCGATGGCGTGGGTGAGGAGCTCGATCGCGGCGTCGGCGCGCTGCAGCACGGCGGGCGCGGCAGCGACGCGACGGCGGATGGCGTCGAGCTCGAAGCGCAGCGCGGTCAGGGTGCCACCCACCTCGTCGTGGATCTCGCGCGCGATGTGGGCGCGCTCGGCCTCGATGCTGGTCTGCAGGTGGCGCGCCAGCGCCGCCAGCTGCTCGCGGCTGGCCTGCAGCGCGCGGTCGGCGGCGGCGTGCGCGCGCTTGGCCTCGGCGGCCTCGATCGCGTGCTCCACCGCCGGCGCCAGCCGCGCCAGGTTGGACTTGAGCAGGTAGTCGCTGGCGCCGTTGCGCATCGCGGCCACCGCGGTGTCCTCGCCGATCTCGCCCGAGACCAGGATGAAGGGCAGGTCCAGGCGCCGCTCGCGCAGCAGGCGCAGCGCGTCCAGCCCGGAGAAGCCAGGCAGGTTGTAGTCCGACAGGATCAGGTCCCAGCGGTTGGCGGCGCCGCCGCGGCGGTCCAACGCGGCCTCGAAGCCCTCTCGTGTGTCCACGCGCCGGCACTCCACCTCCCGCCCGCCGCGCCGCAGGTGCGCCAGCGCGAGCGCGTGGTCGGGTTCCGAGTCCTCCAGGTGCAGCACGCGCAGCGCGCGCGCCGGGGTGTCTTGCGCCATGGGCGCAGTATGGCGCAGCGCGGGGCGGCGTCCGGCCGGGGTCCGCCCACCTCCGTCCGGCCCCCGCAGGCACAGCGCCGGGCCGAACCGCGCTACACCGCGCCGCACCGCACCCCGCTGCGCAGGGCATGGGCAACGGCACCGGCGACGGCACCTGCGACGGCACCGGCGACGGAAATGGCGCCGCTTTGCCGGCGTCTTCCGCTAAAGCCGCCGGGGGTGGCTGCCGACAATCCCTTGACCCAGGCACGCCGGCCCATGGCGCGTGCGTCCCGTCCCTCCGCGGAGAACCCATGCTCAGCACCGAAACCGCCGCCGACCCGCCCGAGCGCATGCCCCTGCTGGCCGCGGCCGAGGTCCAGGACGACCTGCTCGTGGCAAGCAACGACCTGGAGCGGCTGCAGCGCCTGCTCGGTGACGCCAGTGATTCGCTGATCGGTCATTTCTACGCCGCGGCCGACCAGTTGCGCGAGGCCCTGAGCCTGACCGCCGCCCGTCCCGGGCTGGAGCTGCCGCAGTTGCAGCGGACCATGGAGCACGTCTCCAGCGCGATCACCGCGATGCAGTTCCAGGACCTGGCCTCGCAGCTCATCACCCACACCGGTCACCGCCTGCGCGGCTGCGCCGACCGCCTGGCGCGCGACGCGATGGGCGACGACGAGGACGGCGAGGCCGTCGTCGAGGACATGCCGCTGCGCCCCAACCCCGTGACCCAGGACGAGATGGACGCCGGCTCCATCGAGCTGTTCTGAGGCCCGCCCCGAACCCCCGGAGAACCCACCATGCATTCCATTCTTGCCGTTGACGACAGCGCCTCGATGCGCCAGATGGTGTCCTTCACCCTGAAGAACGCCGGCTTCAACGTGGTCGAGGCGGTCGACGGCCAGGACGCCTGGGAGAAGGCCTCCTCGCGCGACTTCAGCCTCGTGCTGACGGACCAGAACATGCCGCGCATGGACGGCATCAACCTGACCAAGCGCCTGCGCGAGAGCCCCAAGTTCAAGAGCACGCCGATCCTGATCCTGACCACCGAGAGCAGCGACCAGATGAAGCAGGCCGGCCGCGCCGCGGGCGCCACCGGCTGGCTGGTCAAGCCCTTCGACCCGACCAAGCTGGTCGAGGTCATCGGCAAGGTCATCCGCTGAAGTCAAGGGGTACCGAGAGATGGGCGACATGAGCAAGGAAGGCGGCAACCTCGCCGCGGGCATCGATCTGAGCCAGTTCTTCCAGGTCTTCTTCGAGGAGGCCGGCGAGAACCTGGACAACATGGAGCAGATGCTGCTGGCGCTGGACGTGGCCAACGCGGACGACGAGGAGATGAACGCCATCTTCCGCTGCGCGCACTCGGTCAAGGGCGGCGCCGCGACCTTCGGCTTCGGCGACGTGGCCGAGCTGACGCACCAGATGGAGACGCTGCTGGACAAGCTGCGCCGCCACGAGCTGGACCCCACCGCCGAGATGGTGGACGCCCTGCTCGCGGCCGGCGACGCGCTGCGCGCGCAGCTCGCGCGCCACCAGGCCGGCGGCGCCGGCAGCGCGCCCGACACCAGCGCCCTGCTGGCCACCATCCGCGCCCTGGTCAACGGCCAGGCGGCGCCGGCTGCGCCGGCTGCCGCAGCCGCTCCGGTGGCCGCCGCGACACAAGTCGCGACACCCGCCGCGACACCCGAATCCGCTCCCGCAGCCGGTGACGCCGCCACCGGCCGGCGCGAGCTGGAGCTGACGGTCGGCCCGCTGGAAGACCCGGCGCTGGCCGACAACCTGGTCGAGCTGTTCAGCGAGATCACCGACCTCGGCACCATAGAGCCGCTGGACGCCGGCCGCGCCGCCGACGGCGTGCGCCGCTTCAAGGTCTGCACCGCCAGCAGCGACAACGACCTGCTGGACCTGTTCACCTTCCACGTCGCGCGCGAGCAGGTGCGGCTGGCGCCGCTGGGCCCGGGCTACGGCTTCCACGAGGGCGCGCCCGGCGCGCCGCAGACCAGCGCCGAGCCCGCGGGCGACCCCGGCTACGGCTTCTTCGACAACGCCCCCGGCGCGCCGCAGCCCGCCGCCGCGCCCAAGCCCAGCAGCGTCGCCCCGGCCGCGGCCCGCCCGGCGGCGCGCGCCGACGCCGCCAAGCCGGCCGCCGCCGCCGCCGATTCCGCCACCCTGCGCGTCTCGGTGGAGAAGGTCGACCAGCTCATCAATCTGGTCGGCGAGCTCGTCATCACCCAGGCCATGCTGGCGCAGAACAGCAAGGAGGTGGACAACGCGCTGCACCAGCAGTTCTCCGCCGGCCTCGCCGATCTGGAACGCAACACGCGCGACCTGCAGGAAGCGGTGATGTCGATCCGAATGATCCCGATGTCCATGGTCTTCAACCGCTTCCCGCGCATGCTGCGCGATCTGGCGGGCAAGCTCGGCAAGAAGGTCGAGCTGGTGACCCAGGGCGAGGCGACCGAGCTCGACAAGGGCATGGTCGAGAAGATCACCGACCCCCTGACCCACCTGGTGCGCAACAGCTGCGACCACGGCATCGAGCTGCCCGAGGAACGCATCGCCAAGGGCAAGCCGGCGCACGGCACCGTGACCCTGGTGGCCAGCCACCAGGGCGGCAGCATCGTCATCGAGGTGCGCGACGACGGCAAGGGCCTGAACCGCGCCAAGCTGATCGCCAAGGCACGCGAGCGCGGCATCGAAGCCCCGGACAGCATGAGCGACGCCGAGGCCTACGGCCTCATCTTCGCCCCCGGCTTCAGCACCGCCGAGCAGGTGACCGACGTCTCCGGCCGCGGCGTCGGCATGGACGTGGTGAAGAAGAACATCACCTCGCTGGGCGGCACGGTGGAGATCGACTCCGCCGAGGGCTACGGCATGACGGTGCGGGTGCGCCTGCCGCTCACGCTGGCGATCATGGACGGCATGAGCGTGGGCGTCGGCGACGAGGTCTACATCCTGCCGCTGGGATCGGTGGTGGAGAGCTTCCAGGTCCAGGCCGACACCATCCGCTCGATCGGCGGCCGCGGCCGCGTCGTGCAGGTGCGCGACGAGTACATGCCGGTGATCGACCTGGAGAAGGTGTTCGACGTGCCGCGCTTCGACTTCGAGCACGTGAGCAACATCATGGTCGTCGCCGAGAGCGAAGGCGGCCGGGTGGCGTTGCTGGTGGACGAGCTGCTCGGCCAGCAGCAGGTGGTGGTGAAGAACCTGGAGTCCAACTACCGCAAGGTGGACGACGTCTCGGGGGCAACGATCATGGGCGACGGCCGCGTCGCGCTGATCCTGGACATCGGATCGCTGGTGCGCCGCTCGCGCGGCTGAGCGGTGGCGAACACGCGGCAAACTTTCACTGGAGTACCTGACATGAAACTCAACGACATCCGCATCGGCAAGCGGCTGGGCATCTCGTTCGGCATCGTGCTCGCGCTGGTGGTCACGATGGCGACCCTGGGCGTGGTGGAGATGCGCCGCATCGCCCAGGCCGACGACCTGCTCGATTCGCTCGGCCAGCGCAGCCGGTTGATGGAGCAGTGGTCCGGCATGACCGCCACCAACCTCGCGCGCGCCCTGGGCATCGCGCACTCCAACTACCAGGCCAACGTGGTGGAGGCCTTCGTGCCCGTCATGAAGGACACCTCGGCCGAGATCGGCGAGGTGCAGAAGCGCCTCGAGGCGGCGATCGACAACGACGAGGAGCGCGCCCTGTTCGCCGCCATCGGCGAGGCGCGCAAGGTCTACACCGAGGCGCGCGCCGAAGCCGGCAAGATGTTCGCCGCCGGCGACGCCGACGGCGGCCGCAACCGCGTCACCCAGGCCATGATCCCGGCCGCCGACAACTACATGGCGGCCATGGATTCCATGCTCGGCCACTACGGCCAGCGCGCCAAGGCCGCAGGCGAGGAGTTCGACGCCCAGCTCGCCACCGGGATGCAGCTCACGTTGGGCTTCGCGCTCGCCGCCGTGCTGTGCGGGATCGCGCTCGCAGTCTCGATCACGCGCTCCATCAGCCGGCCGCTGGCACAGGCGGCACGCGCCGCCGAGGCGGTGGCCGCGGGCGACCTGACGCAGCGCTTCGATGCCAGCCGCACGGACGAGATCGGCCAGCTGCTGCAGACCCTGCAGCGCATGCAGGACGGGCTGCGCGACACCGTGCGCCGCATCCGCCAGGGCACGGACAGCATAGGCACCGCCTCGGGCGAGGTTGCCGCCGGCAGCCAGGACCTGTCGGTGCGCACCGAGCAGACCGCCAGCAGCCTGCAGCAGACCGCCAGCACCATGGAGCAGATCACCGCCACCGTGCGCCAGTCCAGCGACAGCGCGGCGCAGGCGGCGCAGCTCGCCTCCTCCGCCTCCGGCGTGGCGCAGCGCGGCGGCGCGGTGGTGAGCCAGGTCGTGCAGACCATGGAGGAGATCAGCGCCAGCTCGCGCAAGATCGCCGACATCATCGGCACCATCGACGGCATCGCCTTCCAGACCAACATCCTGGCGCTGAACGCGGCGGTGGAAGCGGCGCGTGCCGGCGAGCAGGGACGCGGCTTCGCGGTCGTGGCCGGCGAGGTGCGCCAGCTCGCCCAGCGCAGCGCCGAGGCGGCGCGCGAGATCAAGACCCTGATCGGCTCCAGCGTGGAGCGGGTGGAAGCCGGCAGCCGGCTGGTCGGCGACGCCGGACAGACCATGCAGGAGATCGTCTCCAGCGTGCAGCGCGTGACCGACATCATCGGCGAGGTGGCGGCCGCCGCCGGCGAGCAGCGCAGCGGCGTCTCGCTGGTGAACCAGGCGGTGACGGACCTGGACCGCATGACGCAGCAGAACGCGGCCCTGGTGGAGGAATCCGCCGCCGCCGCCGAGAGCCTGAAGGAGCAGGCGCGCGCGCTCGCCACCGCGGTCAGCGTGTTCCGGGTCGACGAGGGCGAGCCGGCCTTGGCCGAGCGCGCGCCGGAGCCGGCCCCCGCCGTGGTGGCCACGGCGGCCAAGCCGGCTTCAGCGGCGCCCAAGGCGGCGGCAGCGGCACCCACCAAGGCAGCAGCCACGGCAGCGGCCAAACCGGTGGCCAAGGCGGCCACGCCCGCGCGCGCCGCCATGAAGCCGGCCGCGGCCGACAAGCCGGCATCGTCGGCGCCGTCGGCAGCGGCAGCCCCGACCGCACCGGCAGCCCCGGTCGCCGCACCCGCGGTGGCGGCCGGCGCCGACGACGACTGGGAAACCTTCTGATCTGCCGCGCCGCGCGCACGGGCCTCAAGTTCGCGCCGCGGCGGCCGACAACCCCGACACCGGAACAGGAGTTCACATGGACATGATCACCGACGCCACCCAGGTGGCCCAGCACGAAGCCGCCCGCCAGTCGCTGGCCGGCAACCACCCGGCGACCGCCGGCACCCGCCACGCCGCGCGCAGCGGCGAGTACCTCACCTTCCGCCTCGGCGGCGAGGAGTACGGGATCGACATCCTGCGCGTGCAGGAGATCCGTTCCTACGAGCCGCCGACCCGGATCGCGAACGCGCCCCACTTCATCAAGGGCGTGGTCAACCTGCGCGGCGTCATCGTCCCCATCGTCGACCTGCGCCTGAAGCTCGGATGCGACAGCGCCGAGTACAACGGCTTCACCGTCGTCATCGTGCTCAACGTGCGCGGCCGGGTGGTCGGCGCGGTGGTCGACTCGGTGTCCGACGTGCTCGAACTCGGCACCGACCACATCAAGCCGGCGCCCGAGCTCTCCAGCGGCATCGACTCCGGCTACATCACCGGCATCGGCAGCATCCGCCAGGGCCAGGGCGACGACGCCAGCGAGCGCATGCTGATCCTGATGGACATCGAAGGCCTGATGTCGGCCGCCGACATGGGGCTGATCGACACCCACTGAACGGCCGCAGTGCGGCGCCGCCGCACCCGAGCTGGAAGCCGCCTGCGGGCGGCTTTTTCGTGCCCGGGGCCTGCGCGGCTGCGGCTGTGGCTGCGCGGACACCGGACCGCAGCAGATCGCCATAGGGGTGTCAACCCTAATTCATTCATCAACAGATCCGATGAAGCCATCACCGTAACAACTGTTTACAGCGCACGGACCCGCGGTGAACCCGCACCGGCGCATCCGATGGACATGACACGCCCGCCCCTGAAGATTCGCACCCGGCTCACGATCGCCTTCGCCCTCGTCGTCGTCCTCGCCTTGCTGTCGTCCGTGCTCGCCCTGCGCGCCCTCGCCAGCGTGAAGGCCGAGCTCGACGACGTGGTGCTGGACAACAGCGTCAAGCTGCGCCTGAGCAACGAGCTGGCGGACGCCACCCACATCGTCGACCGCGTCATGCACGGCCTGCTGCTGCCGGGCGCCCTGGACCGCCAGACGGCCGACCTGCAGACCCTGAAACAGGCGCGCGAACAGTACAGCCGCGCCTGGGAAGCGCTGCAGAAGCTGCCCGCCAGCGCCCAGGGCCAGCAGACCCGGGAGGCGATCGCCGCGGCTCACCTGCGCCGCTACGGGCTCAATGAGCAGGTGCTGGAGCTGATGCGCGCGGCACGCGGCGAGGACGCCGCCAACCTGCTCGCCCAGCAGGCCAACCCGGCGTCGCGCGCGCTGCAAAAGGCAATCGCCGCCAACGTCGAGTTCCAGCAGGACAACAGCCGCCGCCAGTACGAGGCCGCGCAGTCCATGTACGCCCGCACCCAGGCCGGCGTGATCGGCATCGGCACGCTCACCCTGGTGCTGGCGCTGGCCGCCGGCTGGCTGGTGACGCGTTCCATCACGCGCGAGCTCGGCGGCGAGCCGGCGGACGCCGTGCGCCTGGCCGCCGCCGTCGCCGCCGGCGACCTGACCCAGCCGCTGCGCCTGAAGCAGGGCGACGAGCGCAGCCTGCTCGCCCAGCTCGCACGCATGCAGCACGAGCTGGCGGCCATCGTCGGCCAGGTGCGCAGCGGCAGCGACAGCATCGCCACCGCCAGCAGCCAGATCGCGCAGGGCAACCAGGACCTGTCCAGCCGCACCGAGGAGCAGGCCTCCTCGCTGCAGCAGACCGCGGCGTCGATGGAGCAGCTCGGCAGCACGGTGCAGCTCAACGCCGACCACGCGCGCCAGGCCAGCAGCCTGGCCAGCGGCGCGAGCGAGATCGCCGGCCGCGGCGGCGAGGTGGTGACGCAGGTGGTGCAGACCATGCACGGCATCCACGACAGCGCGCGGCGCATCGGCGACATCATCGGCACCATCGACGGCATCGCCTTCCAGACCAACATCCTGGCGCTGAACGCGGCGGTGGAAGCCGCGCGCGCCGGCGAGCAGGGCCGCGGCTTCGCGGTGGTGGCCGGCGAGGTGCGCCAGCTCGCCCAGCGCAGCGCCGAGGCGGCGCGCGAGATCAAGACCCTGATCACCGACAGCATGGAGCGCGTGGACGCGGGCTCGGCGCTCGCCGACCGCGCCGGCAGCACCATGGCCGAGGTCGTGGGAGCTATCCGGCGCCTGAGCGAGCTGATGGGCGAGATCAGCGCCGCCAGCAGCGAGCAGAGCCAGGGCGTGGGCCAGATCGGCGAGGCGGTCGGCCAGATGGACCAGATCACGCAGCAGAACGCGGCCCTGGTGGAGGAATCCGCCGCCGCCGCCGAGAGCCTGCGCCAGCAGGCCCAGGCCCTGGTGCAGTCGGTGGCGGTGTTCCGGCTGCGATCGGGTGAACGCGCAGCGGCGGCGCCGGACCCGGCACCCGCCATCGCCCGCGCGGCGCTGCCGGCGGGCGGCGCCTGGGCGACCTTCTGAGCGCCCCCAGGGCCGGGCTGCGCCCAGCCCGCCCCCCGAGGGGGTCAAGAAGACTTGGGGCGGCCCGGCGTCTTCTTGTGAGCACCCCCAGGGCCGGGCTGCGCCCAGCCCGCCATCGGGCTTGCAGGCCCGATGGCCCTCGCCAGGCGAATCACCGTCCGCAGTGGACGGTGATTCGTCCGGGCTCGGCCCCCCGAGGGGGTCAAGAAGACTTGGGGCGGCCCGGCGTCTTCTTGTGAAGCCGCCGTCCGCGATCAGGCCGGGGGCGTCGGCAGCAGTTCCAGCACCGTCTGCTCGGGCCGGCACAGGCGTGCGCCGCGCGGCGTGACGACGATCGGCCGGTTCAGCAGGATAGGGTGCTGGGCGATCGCGTCCAGCAGTCGTTCGTCGCTCAAGCAGGGGTCGCCCAGGCCCAGCTCGGCATAGGGCGTGCCCTTCTCGCGCAGCAGGCTGCGCAGCGGCTGGCCGCTGAGCTCGACGATGCGCCGGATCTCCTCGCGCGTCGGCGGGTCCTGCAGGTAGAGCACCACGGTGGGCTCGATGCCGGCCTCGCGCAGCAGCGCCAGCACCTTGCGCGAGGTGCCGCAGGCCGGGTTGTGGTAGATCGTGACTTCGCTCATCGCTTCTCTTTCCATGCAGACATCAATCGGCGGCGCGTCTGAGGGTCTGCACCACCGGCCGGTTCAGCACTTCGCGCAGGCCCCACCAGCCGGCGCCCAGCGCCAGCAGCGCGCCGGTCAGGGCACCCGCGGCCGGCACCCAGGGCTGCGGGTTCCAGGCGAACTGGAACACCCAGCGCGCCAGCGCCCAGCCCACCGCCATCGCCGCCAGTGACGCCAGCACGCCCGCCAGCGCGCCCACGCCCAGCAGCTCGGCGCGCTGCACCTGCGCCAGCAGCCGGCTGCCGGCACCCAGCGCGCGCATCACCGCGTACTCGCGGGCGCGCGCCTCGCGGGTGGCGCTGACGGCGGCGAACAGCACCACCAGCCCGGCCAGCAGGGTGAAGCCGAACAGGAACTCGACCGCCCGCACCACCTGGTCCAGCACCTGCTGCAGCTGGGCGATGGAGGCCGAGATGTCGACGCTGGTGATGTTGGGGAAGGCGCGCACCAGCCGGTTGTCGAAGCCGCGCTCGTCCGGGGCGCGGAAGGCGCTGATGTAGGACAGCGGCAGCTCGGGCATCTGCGCGCGCGGGAAGATGACGAAGAAGTTGACCCGCATCGAGCCCCAGTTCACCGCCCGCAGGCTGGTGATCTTCGCCGTCACCGCGATGCCGGCGACGTCGAAGCCCAGGGTGTCGCCGAGCGCCAGCCCGAGGTCTTTCGCCAGCCCCTGCTCGACGCTGATCGCGCCCGCCTCGTCGTCGCTCCAGCGGCCGGCGACGATGCGGTTGTGCGCCGGCAGCCTGGCGTCGTGGCTGAGGTTGAACTCACGCTCGACCATGTGCCGGGCGCGCTCGTCGGCAAAGCGCTCGGCGTTCACCGCCTGGCCGTTGATGGTGGTCAGGCGGCCGCGGATCATGGGATACCAGTCGTAGCGCTGCACCCCGGCGTCCTTCAGCGCCGCCTGGAAGGCCTGCGCCTGGTCGGGCTGGACGTTGATGACGAAGCGGTCCGGCGCGTCCGGTGGCGTGGCCTGGCGCCAGCTCGCGATGAGGTCGGTGCGCAGCAGCACCAGCAGCACCAGGGCGAGCAGGCCCACCGCGAGCGCCGTCACCTGCAGCACCGCGAACGCCGGCCGCGCCGCGAGCTGGCGCGTGGCCAGTACCAGCCAGCGCGGCGGCGTCCCGCTGCCCGCCACCGCCCGCCGCAGCAGCCGCACCGCCAGCCACGACAGGAGGGCGAACAGCGCCACCGCCAGCGCCACGCCGCCGATCGCCACCGCACCCAGCAGCGGGTCGCCGGCCACCGCCAGCAGCAGGGCGACGAAGCCGGCGCCCCCGGCGCCGAGCACCGCCAGCGAAGCCGCCTTGGGCTGGCCCAGGTCGCGCCGTATCACGCGCAGCGGCGGCACGCGCGCGAGCTGCAGCACCGGCGGCAGGCCGAAGGCCAGCAGCAGGGTGAGCCCGACACCGAGGCCGAACAGCGCCGGCGCCGCGCCCGCGGGCGGCAGCGAGGCGTCCACCAGCCCGGCGAGCAGCCAGACGAAGACGTGGTGGACGGCGAACCCCAGCGCCACACCGGCGGCGCTGCCCAGCACGCCGACGGCGCCGAACTCCAGCGCATAGGCGGCGGCGATGCGGCGCTGGCTCAGCCCCAGCACGCGCAGCATGGCGCAGTCGTCCAGGTGGCGGCTGGCGAAGTCGCGCGCCGCGATCCCGACCGCCACCGCCGCCAGCAGCGCCGCCAGCAGCGCCACCAGGTTGAGGAACTTGTGGCCGCGCTCCAGCGCCTGGCCCATCTCCGGGCGCCCGGCCTGCAGCGACTCCAGCCGCACGCCGCGCAGCTGGTCGGCGTCGATGCGCTGCGCCGCCCAGCGCGCGACGGCGTCCACCGGCGCTTCGTCGGCCCCGCGCGCCGCCACCGCGAAGCGGTACTGCACGCGGCTGGAGGGCTGCACGAGCGCGGTCGCCGCGAGGTCGGACTCGGCGAGCATGACGCGCGGCGAGAAGGCCAGGAAGCCGGCGCCGCGGTCCGGCTCGAGGACGATGAGGGCGGCGATCCGCAGCTCGGTGTCGCCCAGCAGCAGGGGGTCGCCGACGCGCAGCTGCAAGGCGTCGAGCACCCCGGGGTCGACCCAGACCGTGCCCGGCGCAGGCGCTTGGGCCACCGTCCGCAGCACCGCATCGGGCCCGTCCTTGATCTGCAGCCGGCCGCGCAGCGGGTAGGCGCTGCCGACCGCCTTCACCGACACCAGCCGGCTCGCGCCACCTTGCTCGTCGCGCGCGCGCGCCATGCTCGGGAACTGCACGCTGGCGCTGCTGGCCAGGCCGAGGGCGGCGGCACGTTCGGCGAAGGCCGGGGGCAGCGGCTGGTCGCTGCTGAGCACGGCATCGCCGCCGATGAGCTGGCGCGCGTCGCGCGTCAGGCCGGCGTTCATGCGGTCAGCGAAGAAGCCCACCGCGGTCAGCGCCGCCACCGCCAGCAGCACCGCCAGCGCGAGCAGCCTCAACTCCCCGGCGCGCAGGTCGCGCAGGGTCTGGCGCGCCGCCAGGGTGGCGACCGAGGGCGGCCGCGGCGCACCCGCGTGGCGCCCGGCGGCGGTCGCGGATGCGGGGCCGGCGGGAACGGCAGAGGCGGCCGGTGCGGCCGCGGCGGCATCGGCGGGAAGATCGGACTCCATGCGTGCACGGTAGCAAATCCCTCGCAACGCCGCGTTCGACAGGGCTGAACGCCCGCGCCCGGCGGGCGCCGGAGAATGCCCGCACGATGCCGACGCCTTCCACCCTGCCCGTCCTGCCCACGCTCTTCATCTCCCACGGCTCGCCCATGATCGCCCTCGAGCCGGGGCCGGCGGGCGCCTTCATGCAGGCCCTGGGGCCGGCGCTGGAGCGCACGTTCGGCCGCCCGCGCGCGGTGCTGGCGCTGTCGGCGCACACCCTGGCGCCGGCCCCTGTCGCCCATGTGCTGCTGGCGGCGCCGCAGCACGCGGCGGTGCACGACTTCGGCGGCTTCCCGCAGGCCTTGTACCGGCTGCGCTACGACGCTCCGGGCGCGCCACAGCTCGCCGGGCAGGCCGCCGCGCTGCTGGCCGACGCCGGCATCGCGGCGCAGGTGGCGCACGCAGGCGGCCTGGACCACGGCATCTGGACCGTGCTGCGCCACATGTACCCGCAGGCCGAGCTGCCGGTGCTGCCGCTGTCCTTCGACCCCAGGGGCGGCCCGCAGGCGGTGTGGGCGCTGGGGCGGGCGCTGGCGCCGCTGGCGGCGCAAGGCGTGCTGCTGCTGGGCAGCGGCAGCCTGACGCACAACCTGCAGCTCTTCTTCGGCAGCGATCTGGCCGAGGACGCCCCCGAAGCCCCCGAATGCGCCGCCTTCCGCGCCTGGGTCGCCGCGCGCTGCGCGGCGCGCGACTGGCCGGCTCTGCTGGACTACCGGCGCCAGGCGCCGCACGCCGCCCTCATGCACCCGAGCGACGAGCACTGGCTGCCGCTGTACTTCGCGGCCGGCGCCGGCGGCGAGACGGCGACGCCGCAGCGTCTGCACGCCGGCGTCAGCCGCGGCCTGCTGGCGATGGACAGCTATGCCTTCGGCCCCGGGGCCGCGGAACTGGCGCAGGCCTTGTCCCTGCGCTGAGCAGGCCCGAACCGGGGTCCAGGGGCTCGCCGCGTGCTGGCGACACAATCGCCGCATGCTGACCGCAATCTGGATCCTGGTGGCGCTGGGGGTGACCGTCTGGTCGCTGCTCGGCTGGGGCCTGTACAGCCTGCTCGCGCTGGACCACCAGCAGTGGCTGGGCGAGCTCAGGCCGCTGCTCGAGCAGGTGCCGCTGTCGGACTGGCTGGACCGCTGGATTCCCGGCTGGCAGGCGCTCGCGGAGCTGGCGATCGGCAGCCTGCAGTGGCTGCTCGGCTGGCTGGGCGGCGCCGCGCCCATCCTGGTCTGGGTGGTCTGGGGCGTGGGCACGCTGGCCCTGGTAGCCGGCGGCGCGCTGCTGTCGCTCATCGTGGTGCTGCTGCGCGACAAGCCGCGTCCGGCCGGCGCCTGAATCCTTGCGGCGGCGCGGGACACGCGCCCTGCCTACCATTGGCGGCCCATGCACTGCAGGAGCGAGATCGATGACTGAGCGGCTGTCGATGGCCAAGGACAAGCTGAAGTTCGTGCTGCTCGAGGGCATCCACGACAGCGCGCTGCAGGCCTTGCACGAGGCCGGCTATGTGCAGGTCCAGAGCTGGCCGAAGGCGCTCGCAGGCGCCGAGCTGGCCGCAGCACTCGCCGACGCGCACTTCGTCGGCATCCGCTCGCGCACCCAGCTCACGCGCGAGGTGATCGAGGCCGCACCCCGGCTGACCGCGATCGGCGCCTTCTGCATAGGCACCAACCAGATCGACCTCGACAGCGCGATGCGCCGCGGCATCCCGGTCTTCAACGCCCCGTTTTCCAACACCCGCAGCGTCGCCGAACTGGTGCTGGCCGAGATCATCCTGCTCATGCGCGGGATCCCGCACAAGAACGCCGTCCTGCACCGCAACGGCTGGGTGAAGAGCGCCGCCCATGCCTACGAGGTGCGCGGCAAGACCCTGGGCATCGTCGGCTACGGCCACATCGGCACCCAGGTCGGCGTGCTCGCCGAGCAGCTCGGGATGACGGTCGTGTTCCACGACGTCGAGGCCAAGCTGCCGCTGGGCAACGCGCGCCAGCTGCCGTCCCTGGACGCGCTGCTGCAGGCGGCCGACGTGGTGACGCTGCACGTGCCAGCCACGGCGCAGACGGTGGACCTGATCGGCAGCGCCGAGCTCGCGCGCATGAAGCCGGGCAGCCACCTCATCAATGCCTCGCGCGGCAACGTGGTCGACATCGACGCCCTGGCCGCAGTGCTGGATGCCGGCCACCTGCTGGGAGCGGCGATCGACGTCTTCCCGGTCGAGCCGCAGGGCAACGACGCGCGCTTCGAGTCGCCGCTCACGCGCTTCGACAACGTGCTGCTGACGCCGCACATCGGTGGCTCCACCGCCGAGGCGCAGGCCAACATCGGGCGCGAGGTGGCGTCCAAGCTGGTGCGCTACAGCGACAACGGCTCCACCGTCTCGGCGGTCAACTTCCCCGAGGTGGCGCTGCCCGCGCACACCGGGCGCTGCCGGCTGCTGCACGTGCACCGCAACGTGCCGGGGGTGATGGCGCGCATCAACGAGCGCTTCGCCGCCGCCGGCATCAACATCGCGGCGCAGTACCTGAGCACCAACGCCGAGCTGGGCTATGTGGTGATCGACGTCGACAGCGACGCCAGCGGCGTCGCCCTGGACCAGCTCGCCAGCATCGCCGACACCATACGCTGCCGCATCCTGTACTGAGCGCCCCCAGGGCCGGGCTACGCCCAGCCCGCCCCCCCGCGGGGGGTCAAGAAGACTTGGGGCGGCCCGGCGTCTTCTCATGAGGCGCAGGCTTCACTCGGGCCGGCCCGCGACCACCGCCGCCTGCACCGCGGGCGGCAGCTGGCGCCACAGCGCCGGAGCGAGGGCGCGTGCCAGGCTGGCGCTCAGATGCTCGGCGTCGTGGAAGGACACGAAGCCTTGCTGCTCGACCGGGCAGGGGTTGCGCGGGCAGACCACGGCGCCGAGGTCGGCGAGCGTGACCCGCGGTATGGTCGCCACCGCCTCGCGCTCGACCGCGAAGGCGCGCTCGGCCGGCGGGGTCTCGGCGCTGAAGGCGCAGGCCTGCAGCGGGTCCTCGCGCGCTGCCGCCGCGCGTGCCAGGCAGCGCGGCACATGCGAGTTCGGGCGCGGCGTGTCGCGCAGCAGCAGCACGTGGCCGGCCGCCTTCGTCAGGCGCTGCAGCGTCGCCTGCAAGGCATCGCGCCAGGCCGCCTGCGCGCCAGCGTCGGGCTGGCTGCCGGCGAAGGCCTGGTAGCTGCTCGCGTTGCCGGCCAGCACCAGCGCCGGGCGCAGCGCCTCGATGCGCGCAAGCACAGTCTCGCGCCAGCGCGTGCACTCGGTGTAGGGGCGTCCCAGCTTGGGATCGAAGGGCTCGACCCACGCCACCGGGCACGCCGCCTTCACGAACACCGCGACCCGAAAACCCCGCGCGCGGCCGAGTTCGTCCAGCGCCGGCAGCCATTGCGCGGCGTGCGAGTCGCCGACCAGCACCACCGACGGCGCCCGGCCGTCATCGCTGCCGTAGACGCAGGGCGGCGGCTCCACCACCAGCACGGAGGCGAAGCAGCGGTCCTCGTACAGGCGCGGGCGGTCGCGGATCGCGAACTCGGCCTTGCTGCGCGCCGCGAGGTCGCGCCCCATGGGCGCCAGACCGGGCGCGGCCACAGCCAGCACCGCGGTCAGCAGCCCCAGGCCCAGACCGGCGAGCAGCGATGCCGCCGGGCGCGCGCGCAGCTGCGGATGGCGCCGCACCGGGTTCTCGACCCAGACGTAGCTTGCCTGCGCCAGCAGCAGCGAAGCCGCGATGCCGGCAGCACCACGCAGCACCGGCGAGACGCTGGGCCACAGATTGGCGGCCAGGATCAGCACCGGCCAGTGCCAGAGGTACAAGGCGTAGGAGCGGTCGCCCAGGGCCTGCAAGGCGCGCGCCTGCAGCGGCCTGCCCAGCCAGCCAGGCAGGCCGTCGCCACCGGCCAGCACGAGCAGGAAAGCCCCGGCCACCGGCCACATGGCCGCCGGACCCGGAAAGCCGGCGCCACCCGAGAGCAGCGCCGCCGAGGCGAGCACCAGCGCCAGCCCCAGGACCACGAGCACGGCGCGCCATGCCCGCGCAAGGTGCTGCATGCGCGGCCACAGCAGGGCGGCGCCAGCCCCGGCACAAAACTCCCAGGCCCGCGTCGGGAGCCCGAAGAAGGCCCAGCTCTGCAGCGTGGGCGTGAGCGCGATCGCCGCCAGCAAGGACGCCGTCCCGCCCAGCACGACGAGGACACAGACCGCGCGGCGCACCGGCAGCCGGCGCGCCAGCAGCAGCAGCAGCGCCAGCGGCCACAGCAGGTAGAACTGCTCCTCCACCGCCAGCGACCAGGTGTGCAGCAGAGGATCGTTCTGCGCCCCTCGGCCAGGTAGTCGACCGACTGCAGCGCAAAGCGCAAGTTGCTGACGTACAAGGCCGCCGCCACCGCACTCGGAACCAGCAGGCGCGCCTCGAACACCGAACGCGTGAGCGCGAACACCAGCGCCGTGGCGGCAATCACCAGGCAGGCCGCCGGCAACAGGCGGCGCGCACGGCGTGCATAGAAGGAAACGAGTGAAATACGACCGCGCGTCAGTTGTTCTCGAATTAGCAATCCGGTAATCAAATATCCCGAAATGACGAAAAACACGTCGACGCCCACGAAGCCACCGGGCAGGAACTGCGGCCAGGCGTGGAAAGCGAGCACCAGCGCCACGGCGATCCCGCGCAGGACCTGGATGTCGCGCCGGTAGTCTTCACCTTGCATCACTGTCGAGAATCCTGTCAAAAGCGATTGGTGCTTGTCAGGTATCAAGCGCATGCAAATTGCAGTCCATTGCAAATCAAGGAGTTGCGCATTTCATGCCGAACGTGGCCCGATTGATGCTAATGCCTGCGTGCAAGTTCGCCACCAACCTCACTGGAGCTAGGACACCATGACTGGATTGAGCAAGTTGGCATCGGCCTGCATCCTGGCCGTCGGCACCAGCCTGAGCGCGCAGGCCGCCATCATCACCTTCGACGGCGGCGTCGGTTCGGGTCCGTCCACCTCCGCCTACACCGAGGACGGTTTCACGATGTCGTTCACCGGCGGCACCGCCTACGTGGGCGACTACTACAGCACCGGCAACAACGTGGTCCACGCCCACTGGGCGACGGGCGACTACGGCAGCGTGACCCAGATCACCATCACCAAGGTCGGCGGCGGCACCTTCGACCTGAACTACTTCATCCTGACCTCGAACACCGACACCGGCGGCGGTGCCGCGTCCGGTCTCGAACTGGCCTGGGTGGAGGGCTTCGCGGCCAGCGTCTCGACCGGCGCCGCCGTCCAACTGCCGTCCGAGGACTGGGGTTTCCCGGCGACCCAGATGTTCATGGGCAGCGCCTTCGACGCCGTCGACGAGGTCAGGTTCTACGTCACCAACGCGGTCGACTGCTTCGGCATGGACGAGTTCTACATCGACGAGCCGGCACCGCCGCTGCCCGAGCCCGGCACCCTGGCCCTGGCCGGCCTGGCGCTGGCCGGCCTGAGCGCCGCGCGCCGCCGTCGCTGACACGCGTGCGGAAAAATGCGAAACCCCGCCGCGGCGGGGTTTTTTGTGGTCGGGTGCATCGCTCGGTGCCGGCAGCGCCGTCCGTGGGCCGGCGCGCGTCAATGCGGCGCCAGCACCGCCTGCAGTTCGGCATCCAGCCGGCGCAGCCAGCCGGCGCGGGTCTGGGCATCGACCCAGCTCGCCTCGAAGCTGTTCGCCGCGAGCTGCCAGGCCTCGCGTGCGCCCAGCGCCGGGTGGGCGTCGAACAAGGCCAGGAAGTTCTGGTTCAGGTAGCCGCCGAAGTAGGCCGGGTCGTCGGAGTTCACGGTCACGCACAGCCCGGCCTGCAGCAGCGCCGGCAGGTTGTGCGCCGCGAGGTCGGGAAACACGCGCAGCCTGAGGTTGGACAGCGGGCAGACGGTGAGCGGCACGCGTTCGCGCGCCAGCCGCGCCACCAGCGCCGGGTCTTCGCTGCAGCGCACGCCGTGGTCTATGCGGCACACGCCGAGCTCGTCCAGTGCGGCAGCGATGTACTCGGGCGGGCCCTCCTCGCCGGCGTGGGCGACGAGCTTGAAGCCCAGTTCGCGGCAGCGCGCGTACACGCGCGCGAACTTCTGCGGCGGATGGCCGCGCTCGCTGCTGTCCAGCCCGATGCCGACGAAGTGCGCGCGGTAGGGCAGCGCCGCCTCCAGGGTGGCGAAGGCTTCCTCTTCGCTGAGGTGGCGCAGAAAGCACAGGATGAGCTGCGAGGAGATGCCCAGCTCCTGGTGCGCACGCGCGCAGGCATGGTGCAGGCCGAGGATGACGCGCTCGACGGGCACACCGCGCGCGGTGTGGGTCTGCGGATCGAAGAAGATTTCTGCGTGCAGCACATTGTCGGCCGCGGCACGCTGGAAGTAGGCCCAGGCGAGTTCGAAGAAGTCGGCCTCCTCGATCAGCACGCTGGCGCCGGCGTAGTAGATGTCGAGAAAGCTCTGCAGGTCGCTGAAGTCGTAGGCCGCGCGCAGCGCCTGCACGCTGGGCCAGGCCAGGCGCACGCCGTTGCGCGCCGCGAGGCGAAAGATCAGCTCCGGCTCCAGCGAGCCCTCGATGTGGATGTGCAGCTCGGCCTTGGGCATGCGGCGCAGCAGGGCCGGCAGCCGCTGGCGCGGGAAGTGGTCGAGGTCGGGGGCCGGCGTGCTCATGCTGGGGTGGGCGCCGGCCGGGGCTGCGGCCCCGGCCGGGGTCTGCCGTCGCTGGACTTCAGTTGCCGGTCGGCACCTTGCCTTCGACGCCCTGGACGTAGAAGTCCACCTTGTCCAGCCATTCCTGCGGCGCCATCTGGCCGGCGGGCAGGCGCTCCTTGCCGGTGTTGTCCAGGATGGGCCCGGTGAAGGCGGCGAAGCTGCCGTCCTTCAGACCGGCGGCGAGCTTCTCGACCTGCGCCTTGACGTCCGCCGGCACCTTGTCGGAGATCTTGACGAGCGAGTTCAGGCCTTCCTTGACGCCCCAGATGCGGCGGTCGGTCTTCCAGCTGCCGTCCAGCGCCTCGCCCACCGCCTGGACGTAGTAGGGGCCCCAGTCGGCGATGCAGGAGGCCAGGTGCGCCTCGGGGGCGACCGCGCTCATGTCGCTGTCCCAGCCAAAGGCGAACTTGCCGTTCTTCTCCGCCGTCTGCAGCACGGCGCTGGAATCGGTGTTCTGCAGCAGCACGTCGGCGCCGCCGTTGATCAGGCTCTGCGCCGCCTCGGCTTCCTTCGGCGGGTCGAACCAGGTGCTGATCCAGACCACCTTGGTCTTGACCTTGGGGTTCACGCTGCGCGCGCCCAGGGTGTAGGCGTTGAGGTTGCGCAGCACCTCGGGGATGGGGAAGGTGGCGACGAAGCCCAGGGTGTTGGACTTGGTCATCTTGCCGGCGATCACTCCGGCGAGGTAGGCGTCCTCGTAGAACTTGGCGTCGTACACGCGCATGTTGGCCGAGGTCTTGTAGCCGGTGGCGTGCTCGAAGCGGACGTCCGGGAACTCGGCCGCGACCTTGGCCATGGGTTCCATGAAGCCGAAGCTGGTGGCGAAGATGAGCTTGTTGCCCTGCGCGGCAAGGTCGCGGATGACACGCTCGGCGTCGGCGCCCTCGGGCACCTTCTCCACGTAGCTGGTCACCAGGCGGTCGCCGAACTTGGCCTCCGCGGCCTTGCGCCCAAGGTCGTGGGCGTAGGTCCAGCCGGCGTCGCCGATCGGGCCCACGTAGACCCAGGCCGCCTTCAGCGGCTCGGGCTTGGCCGCGGGCGCGGAAGCCGGCTCGGCGCTGGCCGCCGGCGCCGCCGGCTCCTCCTTCTTGCCGCAGGCGCTGAGCGCGCTCAGTGCGGCCGCGCTCGCCAGCACGAGCAGCGAACGCTTGGACAGATCGGTCATGGGTGCAGACTCCTGGTGGGGGGTGGATTCGGAAATTCGGGAATTCGGGGGATCCGGCGCGCCGCGGCGCGCGCTGGGGCGGGCTCAGCGATCGATCAGCGATCGATGGCCGCCACGAGCATCAGGCCCAGCCAGACCGCAGCCAGACCCAGCAGCACGCTGGCGCCAGCATACACCGCCGCCAGCAGCACCTCGCCACGGCGCAGCAGGTCCACCGCGTCGAGGCCGAAGGCGGAGAAGGTGGTGAAGCCGCCGAGCACGCCGGTGAGCAGGAACAGGCGCGCACCGGGGCTGAACCACGGCTGGCGCTCGGCCAGCGCCGCCAGCACGCCGATCGCCAGGCAGCCCAGCAGGTTGACCGCCAGGGTCCCGTAGGGAAAGCGCTGCGGGGCGGTCGCCGCCGTCCAGCCACCGACCCAGGCGCCGACGAGGTAGCGCGCCAGCGAGCCGGCACCGCCGCCCAGGGCCACCAGCAGCCAGGGTTTCATGCGGTCACAAGGAAACGCCGGGCCGCCCCAAGTTTCCTTGCCCCCCCGCGGGGGGCCGAGCCCGGACGAATCACCGTCCACTGCGGACGGTGATTCGCCTGGCGAGGGCCATCGGGCCTGCAAGCCCGATGGCGGGCTGGGCGCAGCCCGGTCCTGGGGGCGCTCACAAGCCCTCAGCTTTCGGGGTGGAAGGGCTTGCCCAGCGAGGCCGGCATGTTGATCCGGATCCAGGTCGGGTTGCGGCTGATGAGGGCCAGCACGATCACGGTGGCCAGATAGGGCAGCATCGCCAGGAGCGGCGTGGCGACACCCACGCCTGCGGCCTGCAGGGCGAACTGCGCCATCGTGACGCCGCCGAACAGGTAGGCGCCGAGCAGCACGCGCGCCGGCCGCCAGGTGGCGAAGGTGGTGAGCGCCAGGGCGATCCAGCCGCGCCCGGCGACCAGGCCCTCCACCCACAGCGGGGCGTAGACCAGCGACAGGTAGGCGCCGGCCAGGCCGCACAGGGCACCACCGGCGCTCACCGCCGCCAGCCGCAGCCAGCGCACGCGGTAGCCCAGGGCGTGCGCCGACTCCGGCGCCTCGCCGATCGCGCGCAGCACCAGCCCGCTTCGGCTGCGGTACAGGAACCAGGCCAGGGCGAGGGTGAGCGCGATCGCGACGTAGGCCATGGGGTGCTGGCGAAACAGCGCCACCCCGAGCCAGGGGATGTCGCCCAACCAGGGCAGTGCGTGCGGCACCGGGTCGGCGAGCTGGCGGCCGACGAAGGGCACGCCGGCAAAGGCCGAGAAGCCGCTGCCGAAGATCGCCAGCGCGAGGCCGGTGGCGTACTGGTTGGTGTTCAGCCAGATCACCAGCACGCCGAAGGCGAGCGCCATCAGCGCCCCGGCGCCGGCCCCGGCGACGAAGCCCAGCGCGGCGCTGCCGCTGGCGATGGCGGTGGCGAAGCCGGCGATCGCCGCCACCAGCATCACGCCTTCGGCCCCGAGGTTGAGCACGCCGGCCTTCTCGCCGAGCAGCAGGCCCAGGCCGGCGAGCGCCAGCGGCGTGCCGGCGGCGATGGTGGCGGCAACCAGCAGTGCGATCTCGTTCATGTGGACCCCCAGCTCGCTGCGCTCGCGCCCCCCGAGGGGGCGAGCCGGCTTGGGGCGGCCCGGCACCGGCTCATGTGGACCCCCAGCTCGCTGCGCTCGCGCCCCCCGAGGGGGGCGAGCCGGCTTGGGGCGGCCCGGCGCCGGCTCATGTGGACCCCCAGCTCGCTGCGCTCGCGCCCCCCGCGGGGGGTGAGCCGGCTTGGGGCGGCCCGGCGCCGGCTCATGCCCTCCCCCACTTCACGCGGTAGGCGACCAGGGTGTCGCAGGCCAGCAGCAGGAACAGCAGCAGGCCCTGGAACACGCCGCTGAGCGCGTACGGCAGGCCCAGGCGGGTCTGCGCCAGCTCGCCGCCGATCAGCATCATGGACAGCAGCCAGCCGGCAAACACGATGCCCAGCGGGTGCAGCCGGCCGACGAAGCAGACGATGATGGCGCTGAAGCCGATTCCGGTGCTGACGTGCGGGGTGAGCTGGCGCAGCGGCCCGGCCACTTCCATCGCCCCCGCCAGCCCGGCCAGGCCGCCCGAGCCCAGCAGCGCCAGCCACAGCGCGCCGCGCGAGGAAAAGCCCGCGTAGCGCGCCGCCGCCGGCGCCAGCCCGCCGACCTGGAGCTGGAAGCCGCGCCAGGAACGGAACAGGAAGACCCAGCACAGCGCGACCGCCAGCGGCACCGCCAGCGCACCCCAGTGCAGCCGGGTGCCGGCGGCCATGGGCAGCAGCCAGGTGCTGGGGTCGAAGGTGCGCGTCTGCGGGAAGTTGAAGCCCTGCGGGTCCTTCCAGGGGCCGAACACGAGCAGGTTCACGACCTGCTGCGCCACATAGACCAGCATCAGGCTGACCAGGATCTCGTTGGCGTTGAAGCGGTCGCGCAGCAGCGCCGTGATCGCCGCCCAGGCCATGCCGCCGGCCACCCCGGCGGCGAGTACCAGCGGCGCCAGCGCGCCGCGCCCGGCGTCCCAGCCCAGGCCGGGCAGCCACAGCGCGGCGCCGCCGGCGGCCACCGCGCCGAGCAGGAGCTGGCCTTCGGCGCCGATGTTCCAGACGTTGGAGCGGTAGCACACCGCCAGCCCGAGCGCGCACAGCACGAGCGGGGTGGCCTTCAGCGCCACCTCGCTGGTGGCGCGCCAGCCATCCAGCGGGGCGACGAAGAAGACCTCCAGCGCACGCAGCGGGTCGCGCCCGAGGAGGGCGAACAGCGCCGCCGCCAGGCCCGCGGTGAGCACGAGGGCGATCAGCGGCGAGGCCAGGGTCATGAGCCGCGAGGGCTCGGGGCGCGCTTCAAGCCGTGGCAACAGCTGTCTCCTCCCAGAGCCCGGACATCCACTGGCCGATGCGCTCGACGCTGGCCTCGCGCGTGGCCAGGCTGGGGCTGAGCCGGCCGCGCGCAATGACGTGCAGCCGGTCGCTGATCTCGAACAGCTCGTCGAGCTCCTCGCTCACCACCAGCAGCGCGCAGCCGGCGTCGCGCAGCGCCAGCAGCTCGGCACGGATGCGCGCCGCCGCGCCGACGTCCACGCCCCAGGTGGGCTGGGCGACGATGAGCACGCGCGGCGCGGCGTCGATCTCGCGCCCGACGATGTACTTCTGCAGGTTGCCGCCCGACAGGCTGCGCGCGCTCGCCTGCGGCCCGCCGGCCTTGACGCCGAAGCGCTCGATCAGGTGCGCGGCGAGCGCGCGCATGCGCGCCGTGCGCAGCCAGCCCAGCAGGCCCACGCCTTCGCGCCGCGTCAGAAGGCTGTTGTGCGCCAGGCTCAGCGCCGGCACCGCGCCGCGCCCGAGCCGCTCCTCGGGCACGAAGTGCAGCCCCAGGCGGCGCCGGCGGGCCGGCGAGCGGCGCGCGATGTCCTGCCCGCCCAGGTACAGACTGCCCTGCGGGGCACGTTGATCCTCGCCCGAGAGCGCGGCCATCAGCTCCTGCTGGCCGTTGCCGCTGACGCCGGCGATGCCGACGATCTCGCCCGCGTGCAGCTGCAGCGACACACCGTCGAGCGCCACCGCGTAGGGGTCGGCCGCCGGCAGCTGCAGCGCCTGCACCGTCAGCAGCAGCTCGCCCGCGGCCTGGCGGCGGTGCTCCAGGCGCGGCGGCTCGGCGCCGATCATGAGGCGCGAGAGGCTGGCGTTGTCGTGCTGCGCGGGGTCGACCTCGCCGCTCACGCGACCGCCGCGCAAGACCGTGCAGCGCTGGCACAGGGCGCGGATCTCGTCGAGCTTGTGGCTGATGTACAGGATGCTGCAGCCCTTGGCGGCGAGCTGGCGCAGGGTGACGAACAGGCGCTGCACGGCCTGCGGCGTGAGCACCGAGGTCGGCTCGTCGAGGATCAGCAGCTGCGGCTCGCCGAGCAGGGCGCGCACGATCTCCAGCCGCTGGCGTTCGCCCACCGACAGGCTGTGCACCGGCCGCTCGGGCTGGACCTCCAGGCCGTAGCTCTCGGCCAGGCCGCGCATGCGGCGCTTCACCTCCGCCAGCGACAAGCCCTTGTCCAGCCCGAGCCAGACGTTCTCGGCCGCGCTCAGGGTGTCGAACAGGCTGAAGTGCTGGTAGACCATGCCTATGCCCAGGCGCCGCGCCTGCGCCGGGCTGGCCACCTGCACCGGCTCGCCGTTGAAGCGCATCTCGCCTGCGTCCGGGCGCAGGGCGCCGTAGATGATCTTCATCAGGGTGGACTTGCCAGCCCCGTTTTCGCCCAGCACGGCGTGGATCTCGCCCGGCGCCACGCGCAGGTCGACCCCGTCGTTGGCCACCACCCCGGGGTAGGACTTGCTGACGCCGCGCAGCTCCAGGCGCGGGATCACGGTCGCGCCTCCGCACGCGGCCCGGGGTCCGGTCGCAGGTAGCGGCTTTGGCCGGCGACGAAGCTCTGCACCAGCTGGCGCTCGTCGCCCAGGGTCAGCCAGGCGAAGACGCGCTCGTGCAGGTTGCGCGCGAGGGCATCGCGCTGTGCCGCGAGCGCGCTGCCGGCCCAGTCCCAGACGCACAGGTCGGCCAGGCAGCCGGGCTCCAGGCTGCCGATCTCGTGCGCCAGCGCGAGCGCCTGCGCCGGTGCGCGCGTGGCGGCGTGCAGCAGCGCCCAGGCGCCGGGCCTGAGGCCTTGCAGCGCCTGCACCTGGTAGGCCGCGGCCATGGTGCGCAGCAGGCACAGGCTGGTGCCGCCGCCGACGTCGCTGGCCAGCAGCACCGGCACCCCGGCCTGTTCCAGCGCAGGCCAGTCCATCAGCCCGCTGCCGAGGAAGAGGTTGCTGCCCGGGCAATGGACGACGGCAGCTCCGCGGGCGGCCAGGCACGCGCGGTCGGCGTCGTCCAGCCAGACCCCGTGCGCGAGCAGGGAGCGCGGGCCGAGCAGCCCGGCGCGCTCGTAGACGTCCAGGTAGCTGCGCGCCTGCGGGAACAGCCGCGCCACCCAGTCCAGCTCGGCACGGTTCTCCGCCAGATGGGTCTGGAAGACCAGATCCGGGCGCTCGGCGAGCAGCCGGCCCGCGAGCGCGAGCTGCTGCGCGCTGCTGGTGGGGGCAAAGCGCAGGGTGAGGGCGGCCGACTGACGGCCACGGCCGTGCCAGCGGTCGAGGTGGGCGCGGCAGGCGCGGTCGCCGGCCTCGGCGTCGGCGTCGCACAGGTCGGCGGGCGCGTGGCGGTCCATCAAGACCTTGCCGGTGATGCAGCGCATGCCGCGCGCCTGGGCGGCCTCGGCCAGGAACTCGGCACTGTGCGCGTGCACGGTGGGGACGACCACCGCCGCCGTCGTGCCGTGGGCGAGCAGGCTGTCGACGAAGGCATCGGCCCCGGCGCGCGCGTGCGCCGGGTCGGCCCAGCTTTGTTCGGCGGGGAAGGTGTAGTTCTGCAGCCAGTCCAGCAGCTCGGCGCCGTGGCTGGCCACCACGCCGAGCTGCGGCAGGTGGACGTGGCTGTCGACGAAGCCCGGCAGCAGCAGCCGGCCGCGGTGGTCCAGGCGCTGCCAGCCGGGGCCCGGGTCCTCGCGCTGGCGGCCCAGGATGCGGCCGTCCTGCACCAGCAGCCAGTGGTCGGGCGCGTAGCGCACGCAGGCACCGCCGTCGGCGCTGGCGTCGGCGAGCGCGGGCTGCGCGACGAGGTCGAGCAGGTCGGCGCGGATGGCAAGGCGTTGCGGTGCGGGCATGCGGGGTCGGTGTGCGGCCGGGCGGCCCGACGGCAGGCGGGATTCTGCACGCGCGCGCCGGGGCGGCCGCGCCGGGGTGCTACCTTTCGGCCATCGCGTCCGCTCCCGCACGCCGCATGACCCCTGCCCGCGCCATCCGTTTCGTCCACCGCAGCGCCATCGTCGAGGTCCAGGGTCTGCCGGCGACGACCACCGTGCTCGCCTGGCTGCGCGAGCACGCGCGCTGCAGCGGCACCAAGGAAGGCTGCAACGAGGGCGATTGCGGCGCCTGCATAGTGCTGCTCGGCCGCCTGGACGAGGACGGACGGCTGCGCTGGCAGGCCGTGAACGCCTGCCTGCAGTTCCTGCCCATGATCGACGGCTGTGCCCTGCGCACGGTGCAGGACCTGCCGCCCGAGCACCCGGCGCTGGCGGCGCTGGTGGCGCAGCACGGCTCGCAGTGCGGCTTCTGCACCCCGGGCATCGCGGTCTCGCTGGCCGCGCTGTACGAGCGCTGCGAGAAGGCACCGCCGCGCCAGGAGATCGCCGACGCGCTCGCCGGCAACCTGTGCCGCTGCACCGGCTACCGGCCCATCCTGGACGCCGGACAGGCGATGTTCGACGCCCCGCGCGCCGCGCAGGACGACACCGCCACCGTCGCCCTGCTGCAGCAGCTGCGCGCCGACCCGGCGCTGGCCTACGTCGCCAGCGACCACGACGGCATCGGCAGCTCGCGCTTCTACGCCCCGCGCAGCCTGGACAAGCTGGCCGCGGCGGCCGCCCGCCATCCCGAGGCGACGCTGGTCGCGGGCGCGACCGACATCGCGCTGTGGAGCAACAAGGCGCTGCGCCCGCTGCCGCTGCTGCTGAGCGTGCGCGCGGTGCCCGAGCTGGCGCGCATCGAGGAGGTGGACGGCGTGCTGCGCATCGGTGCCGGCGCCTGCCTGGAGGACGCCTGGGCGGCGCTGGTGCAGCGCCTGCCCGCCTTGCGCGAGATGGCGCTGCGCTTTGCCTCGCCGCCGGTGCGCGCCGCCGGCACCCTGGGCGGCAA
Organism: Pseudomonadota bacterium; assembly: GCA_963205525.1. Next base: position 49,559 of record CAUJJP010000097.1, read on the forward strand.
CCTGGTCAACGGCTCGCCGATCGGCGACGCGGCGCCGGCCCTGATGGCGCTGGACGCCCGGCTGCTGCTGCGCCACGGCACGCAGGAGCGCAGCCTGGCGCTGGACGGCTTCTACCTCGGCTACATGAAGAACCAGCGCCGCGAAGGCGAGCTGCTGCTGCGCATCGACGTCCCACTGCCGGCGCCGCAGACCCGGCTCGCGGCCTACAAGCTGTCCAAGCGCTTCGACAGCGACATCTCGGCGCTCTGCGGCGCCTTCGCCCTGCGCCTGGACGGCGACCGGGTGGCCGCGGCGCGGCTGGTCTTCGGCGGCATGGCCGCCACCGTGGCGCGCGCGCGCCAGGCCGAGGCCGCGCTCGCCGGCCAGTGCTGGCACGAGGCCGCGCTGCAGGCCGCGAGCGCGGCGCTGGCGCAGGACTTCAGCCCGCTGAGCGACCTGCGCGGCAGCGCGCGCCACCGCATGCGATCGGCACGCGCCCTGCTGCGCCGCTTCTGGCTCGAAACCCGGCCGCACGCGCCCCTGCCGCCCGCTGCGACCCGGATCTGGGAGCTGCCGGCGTGAAGGCCCGGGAAGACGCGACCAAGGTGGTCGGCCAGCCGCTGGCGCACGAATCGGCCTGGCTGCACGTGCGCGGCCAGGCCAGCTACACCGACGACCTGCCGGAGCCGGCGGGCACCCTGCACGCGGCGATCGGCTGCTCGCCGCTGGCGCACGGCCGGCTGCTCGGCGTCGACCTGGAGCGGCTGCGCGCCCAGCCCGGCGTCGTCGCGGTGCTGAGCGCCGCCGACGTACCGGGCACCAACGACTGCGGCGCCATCGTCCACGACGAACCCATCCTGGCCGACGGCACCCTGCACTACCTGGGCCAGCCGGTGTTCCTGGTCGTCGCGCGCACGCGCGAGCTGGCGCGCCGCGCCGCCGCGCTGGCGCCGCAGGTGATACGGGCCGAGCCGCTGCAGCCTCTGCTGGACGCACGCAGCGCCCACGCGCTGCAGCGCTACGTGGTGCCGCCCATGCACCTGGCGCGCGGCGACGCAGCGGCGGCGATCGCCGCCGCGCCGCGCCGGCTGAGCGGCCGCTTCAGCCTCGGCGGCCAGGAGCAGTTCTACCTGGAGGGCCAGATCAGCCTGGCCCTGCCGCAGGAGGACGCGACGCTGCAGCTGCTGTGCTCGACCCAGCACCCGAGCGAGATGCAGCACGCGGTGGCGCGCGCCCTGGGCTGGTCCATGCACCAGGTGCAGGTGAGCTGCCGGCGCATGGGCGGCGGCTTCGGCGGCAAGGAGAGCCAGTCGGCGGTGTTCGCCTGCCTGGCCGCGCTGGCGGCGGTGCGGCTGGGCTGCGCGGTCAAGCTGCGCCCGGACCGCGACGACGACTTCATGATCACCGGCCGGCGCCACGGCTTCGAGTTCGACTGGGAGCTCGGCTACGACGACGCCGGACGCGTCCTCGGCCTGCGCGCCGAGCTGATCGCCAACGCCGGCTGGAGCGCCGACCTCTCGGCGCCGGTGATGACGCGCGCGCTGGGCCACTTCGACAACGCCTACTGGCTGCCGCAGCTCAGCCTGCACGGCTACTGCGCGCGTACGAATACGCAGAGCAACACCGCCTTCCGCGGCTTCGGCGGGCCGCAGGGCGCGTTCGCGATCGAGCACATCCTGGACGACGTCGCGCGCAGCCTCGGCCTGGACCCGCTGGCGGTGCGGCGCGCCAACTTCTACGGCCGCGGCGAGCGCGACACCACCCCCTACGGCCAGAAGGTGGAGCACAACCTGATCGAGGACCTGGTGACGCGGCTGGCGCAGCAGGCGTGCTGGGCCGAACGCCGCGCCGCGGTCGCCGCCTTCAACGCCGCCAGCCCGGTGCTGAGGAAGGGCATCGCGCTCATACCGGTGAAGTTCGGCATCAGCTTCAACCTTGCCCACCTCAACCAGGCCGGCGCCCTGGTGCACGTCTACACCGACGGCAGCGTGCTCGTGAACCACGGCGGCACCGAGATGGGCCAGGGCCTGCACACCAAGGTGGCGCAGGTGGTGGCGCAGGAACTGGGCGTACCGCTGGCCGCGGTGCGCTGCAGCGCCACCGACACCCACAAGGTGGCCAACACCTCGGCCACCGCCGCCAGCACCGGCAGCGACCTCAACGGACGGGCGGCGCAGGCCGCGGCACGGACCATACGCGAGCGGCTGGACGCCTTCGTCGCCGCCCGGCCGCAGCACGCGGGCGCAACCTGGCCGGCGCTGGTGCAGGCCGCCTACGCCGCGCGCGTGCAGCTGTGGAGCGACGGCTTCTACGCCACCCCCGGCCTGCACTGGGACGCCGCCGCCTTGCAGGGCCGGCCCTTCCACTACTACGCCTTCGGCGCCGCGGTCGCCGAGGTGGTGGTCGACACCCTCAGCGGCGAGCACCGCGTGCTGCGCGTGGACGTGCTGCACGACGTCGGCCGCTCGCTCAACCCGGCGCTGGACATCGGCCAGATCGAGGGCGGATTCGTCCAGGGCCAGGGCTGGCTGACGAGCGAGGAGCTGGTCTGGCAGGCGCAGACCGGGCGCCTGCTGACCCACGCCCCCAGCACCTACAAGATCCCGACCGCGCGCGACTGCGCGCCGGACCTTCGGGTCGAGCTGTACGGCGCCGACAACGCCGCCGACAGCATCCACCGCAGCAAGGCGGTCGGCGAGCCGCCCATCCTGCTGCCCTTCTCGGTCTTCCTGGCGATCCGCGACGCGATCGCCAGCGTCGGCCCCGCGGGCTGGCTGCCGCCGCTGCGCGCCCCGGCGACGCCGGAAGCGGTGCTGGACGCACTGGATACGCTGGGCGCGCTGGCTGCGCACGAGGCAGGCGACGCATCGGGCGCCCTCGACGCGCCGCCGGCACCGAAGCCGCAGCGATGAGCGCGCCGGGCCGCTCCCAAGCGCTCATACCGGAGCCCTTCGGGGGCGAAGGTGGCTTGGTGCGCGCGCCGGGCCGCCCCCAAGCGCTCAGACCGGAGCCCTTCGGGGGCGAAGGTGGCCTGGTGAGCGCGCCGGGCCGCTCCCAAGCGCTCATACCGAAGCCCTTCGGGGGCGAAGGTTACCTGGTGACCGCCGCCGCCCTGCAGGCCACGGCGCAGGACTGGCTGGCCCGGGGCCGCGGCGCCACCGTGGTCGAGGTCGTGGCGCAGCGCGGCAGCGTGCCGCGCGAGTGCGGCGCGCGCATGCTGGTGGCGGCCGACGCGGTGGCCGGCAGCGTCGGCGGCGGCCATCTGGAATGGCAGGCGATCGCCCGCGCGCGCAGCGGCGCAGCCGGGGACTGGACCGCCGCCCTCGGCCCCGCACTCGGCCAGTGCTGCGGCGGCGTGGTGACGCTGCGCTTTGCGCCGCTGGACGCCGCCGCGCTGCAGGCCTGGCCGCAGCCGCTGCCGCGCTTTGCGCTGCAGCTGCACGGCGCCGGCCACGTCGGGCAGGCCGTCGCCCGCCTGCTCGCCGACATCGACTGCCGGGTCCTGTGGGTGGATGCGCGCGACGCCGTCTTTCCCGCCGGGCTGCCGCCCCACATCGAGTGCTGCAGCAGCGACGCCCCCGAGGCCGAGGTCGCCGCTGCCGCGCCCGGCAGCGCCTACCTCGTGCTCACGCACAGCCACGCGCTGGACCTGCGCATCGTGGAAGCGGTGCTGCGCCGCGGCGACTTCGGCTTCCTCGGCCTCATCGGCTCGGCCAGCAAGCGCGGGCGCTTCGCGAGCCGGCTGCGCCAGCGCGGGTTCGCGCCCGAGCTGCTGGAACGCCTGCACTGCCCGGTGGGCGTGCCCGGCATCCACGGCAAGCAGCCCGCGGTGCTGGCGATCGCGGTGGTGGCGCAGCTGCTGCAGCTCAGTGCCTGAAGCGCTGCCGCCCGTGACCGCCCGATGGCTGGCCCGACGGTCGCCTCGACGGCCGCGAGCACCCGGTCTTCAGCGGTAGAGCACCTGCGGCAGCCACATGCCGATCTGCGGGAACACGTACAGGATCACGATGGCGACGATCTGGATGCCCATGAAGGGCAGCATGCCGGCGAAGATCTGGTTCAGCGTCACGTGCTTGGGCGCCACGCCCTTGAGGTAGAAGGCGCTCATCGCCACCGGCGGGCTGAGGAAGGCGGTCTGCAGGTTCAGCGCCACCAGCAGGCCGAAGAACAGCGGGTCGACGCCGAAGTTGTCCAGCAGCGGGATGAAGATGGGCATGAAGATGACGATGATCTCGGTCCACTCCAGCGGCCAGCCGAGGACGAAGATGATCACCTGCGCCAGGATCATGAACTCGGTCTTGCTCAGGTTCATGCCCAGCACCCACTGCTCGACCAGCTCCTGACCGCCCAGCAGGGCGAAGGCGGCGGAGAAGATCGCCGAGCCGACGAACAGCCAGCACACCATGGCGCTGGTCTTGGCGGTCAGGAAGACCGACTCCCTGACCACGTCCATGCTCAGCTGGCGGTAGGCCCAGGCGAGGAGCAAGCCGCCGAAGGCGCCCACCGCCGCCGCTTCCGTGGGCGTGGCGAGGCCGAAGACGATGGAGCCCAGGACCGCCAGGATCAGGATCAGCAGGGGGAAGAAGCTGGTCAGCAGCATCTTGAAGATTTCCAGCCGGGCGAAGCTCAGGACGCCATAGAACAGCGCCATCGCGATCGCCCCGACGCCCACCCCGATCCACCAGCCGCTGCCGGCGGGCTGCGCGGCGCCAGGGGCTGCCGCCGCCGGTTCAGCGGGTCCAGCGGGTCCAGCGGGTCCAGCGGGCTCGGCCTGGGGGGTGGCGGGCGGCGCTGCGGCGTCGTCGGTCGGGTCGGTCGCGCCGGCCGCTTCGTCCGCAGGAGGCTCGGCCAGGCCGCCGCCGGCCGCCGGCCCCGCGTCGGTGTCGCTGCCTTCGTCGGCCCCCGGCGGCTCCGCCAGACCGGAGGCGGCTTCGCTGTCCTCGGCGCCCGGCGGCTCGGCGAGGCCGGATCCGCCCTCCTCGCCGTCAGCGCTGGCGCCGATCTCCTGCAGCTCGGCCGGCAGCTCGAGCACCGCCGCCGGTGCGGTGGCGATGCGGTAGCTCCAGGCGCTGGCCAGCACGAACAGCGCCAGCGGCAGCAGCGCCACGCCCAGCTGGCCGAGCAGCCAGCGCGTGGGCACGGCCTGGTTGCGCGGGCCCTTGAGCAACGCCACCAGGCCCGCGAGGGCGTGGCGCGCCGAGTCCAGGTCCAGCGCGGCCAGCTTGCGGGGCAGCGGCACCACGCGCTGCGCCTGGCTCAGCGGCGGCGCCAGCGCCGGCTTGAGCTTGGCCAGGACGATGACGTAGACCACGTAGAGCCCGGCCAGCATCAGGCCGGGGAAGAAGGCGCCGGCATAGAGCTGCACCACCGATACGCCGGCGGTGGCGCCATAGACGATGAGCAGCACCGAGGGCGGGATCAGGATGCCCAGGCAGCCGCCGGCGGTGATGGCGCCGGCGGACATGCGCACGTCGTAGCCGGCGCGCAGCATCTGCGGGAAGGCCAGCAGCCCCATCAGGGTGACCACCGCGCCGACGATGCCGGTGGCGGTGGCGAACAGGGCGCAGGTCACCAGGGTGGCCACCGCGAGCGAGCCCGGCACGCGCGCCAGCATCAGGTGCAGGCTGCGGAACAGCTTCTCGATCAGGTTGGCGCGCTCGACCAGGTAGCCCATGAAGACGAACAGGGGGATCGCGATCAGCACGTCCGATCCCATCACCGAGAAGGCGCGCTGCACCATCAGGTCCAGGGTCTGGGTGACCGCGCCGCCCACCGTCTGCCCGCCCGAGTGGTAGGCGAAGAAGGCGAACAGCATGCCCATGCCCATGAGGGTGAAGGCGGTCGGGAAGCCCAGCATGATGGCCACCACCACCAGCCCGAGCATGAGCAGCCCGTAGTGGCCGTTGGTCATGACCGGCACGCTGAGCACCATGCCGACCACGGCGGCGACGATCAGCCCCATCAGCGTGAAGCCGAACCAGAGTTCCTTGCGCAGCTTCATGGCCGGCCCCCCTGCGCGGCGCCTTCCTGCGCCGTGAGCAGGCGGTCCACCGCCTCGATGTCGGCGTCCTGCACGTGCACCATGTCCTTGAGCTTGTCGACGTCGACCTCCTCCACGTCTTCCTCGCGCGCCGGCCAGGCGCCGTCACGCAGGCAGATCACGCAGCGCACGATCTCGACGATGCCTTGCAGCAGCAGCACAGCGCCGGCCAGCGGAACGACGAACTTCACCGGGTAGACCGGCAGCGGATCGGCGTTGAAGGTCTGCTCGCGGATCGCCAGCGATTCCTGGGCAAAGCCCCAGCCGGCCCAGGTGAGGGCGACGATGCCGGGCACGAAGAACACGAGATAGAGCACGAGGTCTATCGTCGCCTGGGTGCGCGGGCGGAAGAAGCCGTACAGCACGTCGCCGCGCACGTGGCCGTTCTTGCTCAGCGTGTAGGCGCCGGCGAGCATGAACAGGGTGCCGTAGAGCATGATCTGCAGGTCCAGCATCCAGGCGTGGGGCTTGTCCAGCGCGTAGCGCGAGAACACCTCGTAGGTGATGAGCACGGTGAGTGCCACGATGGCCCAGGCGCTGACCTTGCCCACGAAGGTGGACAGGCGGTCGACCCGCAACAACAGCTTCTGCATCGCAATCCTTGGCGGAGCAAAAAAAGGGGCGCCAGCGGGCGCCCCCTCGGGGACCTGGCGCCCCTGGCCTCAGCTCTTCTTGCCCTTGGCGCCCTTGCCCTTGGCGAAGTAGTGGTTCCAGGCCATGCGGTAGTCGACCGTGTAGTCGTTCTGCCAGGCACCGGCGCGCTCGGCGTAGGCACGCTGGCTGTCCAGCACCTTCTGGAACAGCGCGTTCTCGCCGCCCTTCTTCTGCATGATGTCGTCCCAGGCGGCGAGCTGGGCGCGCAGGATGGCGTCCGGCGTCCGGTAGAACTTGACCCCCGCCTTCTTCAGCTCGACGTAGTCCTTGGAGTTGCGGTCTATCGCCTTCCAGCTCATGTCGGCGCTGGCGGCCTGCACCGCGTAGTCGATGGTCGCCTTCAGCTCCGCCGGCAGGGCGTCGTACTTGCCCTTGTTGAACAGGATCTCGAACTGCTCGCCGCTTTGGTGGAAGCTCTGCAGCATGCAGTTCTTCACCACGTCCGGGAAGCCGAGCAGGCGGTCGCTGGAGGCGTTGTTGAACTCGGCGCCGTCGATCAGGCCGCGGTCCAGTGCCGGCACGATCTCGCCGCCGGGCAGCGGGTTCACCGCCGCGCCCATCGAGTTGTACATGTCCACCGCCAGCCCGACGGTGCGGAACTTGCTGCCCTTGATGTCGGCCACCTTGGCCACCGGTTTCTTGAACCAGCCGAAGGGCTGGGTCGGCATCGGGCCGTACAGGTAGGACACCACGTCCATGTTGATGGACTTGTAGATCTCGTCCAGCAGCGCCTTGCCGCCGCCGTAGTTGTGCCAGGCCAGGACCATGTTGGGGTCCATGCCGAAGCCCGGGCCGGACCCCCACAGGGCGAGCGCCGAGTTCTTGCCGTAGTGGTAGGCGACGACGCCGTGGCCGCCGTCCAGGGTGCCCTTGTTCACCGCTTCCAGCAGCTGGAAGGCCGGCACCACCGCGCCGGCGGGCAGGACCTCGATCTTCAGCCGGTTGCCGGCCATGTCGTTGACCTTCTTGGCGAAGTCGGTCGCGTACTCGTGGAAGATGTCCTTGGACGGCCAGGTGCTCTGGAAGCGCAGCGAGACGGTCTGCGCCTGGCTGACCGCCGGGGCGGCCATCACGCCGGCAGCGGCAGTGGCGCCGGCGCCCTTGAGGAAGCGCCGGCGGCGCGCGGGGGTGGATGAGGTCATCGCGTTTCTCCGAGGGTCGTGAACTCCGGCGCGCGCAGAACAGGGCACACCTGTGCTCACCTTAGGAGACCGGTCGGCGACGGCGCAACAGGGTCAAACCCGAAAGCCACCGCGGGGCCGGCGTGCTAGCCGCCGCGGCCCCGGTGCCCTGCCCGTGCTGCCTGCGCGCAAACACGCGGCTACGTTTGCGACACAGTAAGACTGGGCAAAGGCGCGGTCGCTGACTGCGTGCACCAGGCCCGGCTCGCCCAGCAGCGATGCGAAGAACTCATCCAGCATCGCCTGCTGCGAACTCGCACGCATCGACAGCAGAGCTGCGATCAACGCCGGCAGCGGCAACTGCCGGCAGCGGGTGAAGGCGCGAGGGAAGTTCGGATGGCGCGCTCGCTCGGCGAACTGCGGCGAGGCGATGAGATCGGCGAGGTCTAGAAGCAGAGACTGGATGTTTGTACAGTGCTTACACCGACATCGAAGACAGCTCCGTCAAGAGCGGACACTCCATATGAATCAATAACTTACGATACGAATCCTAGCCGACACAGCTCAACTTCGGTGGGTTGGGAGATCGGGGCGGATGCTATCGCGGGCCGGACTCGAGCCGTGACAAGCGACACGGTCCCTTGCTACACAAAGACGCCCGTGGTCTCAAGACGCTCCCAGAGTCTCCGAAGTACGTGTCGAGTGAGGCCAGAAGTGCCCACAAGGAGCCTTGGTGAAACTGGACATGCTGATCAAGATGGTGGGCCTGCTGCCGCGCGACCCTGCCGCAGCGGTCACGGTGCGGGACCTCCGCCCCCGCTTCTTTGCGCATGGGGATCGGTCCACCGGCATCAAAGCCACGTCCGAGTTGACCAACCTGCGCCGCTACCTGGCCGAAATGATGAGGCACGGCCTGGTGCGGGAGTTGCCGCCCGTCAAAGGCATGGAGCGGCTGCCGCGCTACCACCTCGTCGAACACAAGCTCTACGGTTATTTCATGCACGGCCAGGTGGCGCTGGGGCTGCATTGGACGCAGCACCTGCTGGCCCCGTTGAACGGCGCGCTGGACGAAGGCGATCTGGCGCAGATGACCGCCCAGGCCCGACTGACGCGCCGCCAGCAGACGATCCGCGACCGCGTGCGCATCGTGCCGGACGGTATCGGTCGTGCCTTTGTCACCATCGCCAGCGACTTCTTGCGCACAGCGATCGATGCGCTGGAGGGGGGGCACATGATCCGCATCGAATACGAGAAGCCGGGCGGGGACGTCGTGCAGCGTGAGTTCAGCGTGCTGGGGCTGGCGCAGAAGGACGGCACCATCTACCTGATCGGAGCGCGCTCGATGACCGCCGCGCCGATTCACTATGCGATGCACCGGATGAAGTCGGTGACCCTGCTTCATCAGCGGGCCGACATGCGGCCCGGCTTCGACATCGACGCCTACATCGAATCACAGCACCAACTGGCGCATGTGCTGCATGACCGCCCCAGCCCGGTCGAACTGCAGTTGCGGGTGCACGAGCACGCCTTGTTCCACTTCCGCGAACGCCCGCTGCCCCAGCAGCAGCCCATCCGGCCGTCGGTTTGCAGCGGCTGGTACGAAGTGACCGCCACCGTGCCGCATACGGTGATGCTGGTGCCGTTCCTCTGGAGTCACGCGCCCTACGTCGAGGTGCTGGGACCGGCTTCCGTGCGCGATGACGTGGCGGCGGGCATCTTGACCGCTGCCGCCTTCTATGCCGGGCCTGCGTACGAGGTCGAGCCGGGCAGCCAGGAAACCGAAGCCCTGGCCTGATGCCAGCGACTCACAGGAGACAAGCTTTGTCGCTGCCGGCCAGGAGGCTCAGGGTCACCCTGAATCAACTGGCGAGGTGTCGCGATGGATGTTCCCGTGCATGGCGTGATGATCATGACGGCCACGGTGGCCGTCATCTTTGGATCGATCTTTCTGCTCGTCAAGGTCGACCAATGGTCGCGGTCGGCGCGCGACGCGCTTCGTGATCGCTACGGTCACAACCGTTGGCAGCCCGCAGCCATCGACCTGCTGGGTGTGCCCTTGTGGCTGGTGCTGGAGATCTTCTGCCTCGCCCTGGCGATCCTGGTCACGATCGTGATGATGGTCACGGCCTACCAGGCAGCGAAGGGCGTGCGCGACTGGTGGCATGCCGGGGCTCGGCGCGGCCGTTGAGCGCATGCGGACCGTGCCGCAGGCAGGCGGCTCGGTCCATGCCGTCGGGTGCGGAGTGGCATCGGGGCCGAGACACGTTCTGTCGCTGCCGGTCTCCACACTGGAGATCCCCACCGATGACAGGAGTCTCATGATGGCCACCGCCCGTACCGTTCGTCCCGCGACCGTCACCGCCGTAGAGCCGCGCACGGAGGAAGCTGCCGCGCAGCTCATGTGGACCCACTACCGGGACCACAAGCAAGCGCTGAAGGCCGACATTCGCATCTATCGCGCGGACATCCTCGCGCAACTGATGGCCGGCCTGCCGCCCGACCGTATCTTCGCGCCCTATCTCAAGCCGGCCGAGCCTGTACCGGCGCGGCGCCGCGCAGCCTGAACGCGGGCAGGCCGCGGTGCACCGACCGCCGTATAGGAGCCAGTTCATGATCGGCAGGTAGGAGCCAGTCGCGGATCGGCGTATTGGAGCCAGAGCCGGATCGACATATAGGAGCCAGCCTGGTGATCGGTGACGACTTCCGCACCCGGCAACGCACGGGCGAAGGTGGGTTCGGCGTAGGGCAGCGGATGGAAGGCGACTTCGCCGTGCTGGTCCGTGAGCGCCACCGCGTCGAGTTTGTCGAGCGCCCCGCGCAGGATCAGTTTGCTTCTCGAAGATGCGCCCGCCGAAGCCGATCCGCTCCGCGCTGTCGTGGTTGCCTGCGATGAGGATGACCGGGATGCCCGCGCCGACGACAAGCCGAGCGAGAACGTCGTCCAGCAGCGCGACAGCATCGGCGGGCGGCACCGCGCGGTCATAGACATCGCCAGCGACGACGACAGCGTCGACATGCTCAGATCGCGCTAGGTCGACGAACTGATTGAGGACGTAGGCTTGGTCATCCAGCAGCGAGGAGCCGTGGAGGTAGCGACCCAGGTGCCAGTCGGCGGTGTGGAGGAACCTCATCCGGTGTGAATGGCCTCAGATACGGAAGTTGCGGGGAAGTTCATGGCCGTGCTGCCCAGGCCTTGGGCGCATCGCCGACCGCACTCTACTGTCCCCGGAAGCGCTGGACGGACAGGCCGACAATGGACATGAAAGCCTCGTCGTCGACGCCTGGGCGGACGTTCAGCCAAGTGGAGAGCGGGCCCGTGTTCTGCCTCACGCCTTCGGGCGGCATGCCTTGTCCGATGCATTCATCCGCTGGCAGGAGCGCCTGGCAGGAGAAGTAATTCTTCCTGTTCGCCCAAACCATCGTCACTACATTCTGGACCCTCGGGTGAGGGTTGGGCCGGTCCGCGCGCACACGCAGATCCCCCCCGGCGGTGTGCGTGAAATGGACTTCAGCCTGCAGGTCCTCACACAGCTCGTCCACTCTGTCTACAAGAGCCTGGGCAGCAACGGACCCATTCATGCGTATGTAGAAGCGCACTTCTGCGGCAAGCTCGTCGCCGGCTTCGACAGCTTCCGCAGGCTCCTCGTAGGGCGCGTTGGGCAGCGGATTGCCCGGGTAAGCGGCTGCGGGGAGCGGCTGCACGGGGAGCGGTTGCACAAGAGCCCGTTGCCCGCCCGCTTGCAGCAACCGCTCAAGAAGGCCCGCCTTGAACTTCGGGCCGAAATTGAAGCCGGTGAGATAGAAGTTTCCGCTCCCCGCGAGATACAAAACCTTGTCCAGTCGCCTCGGATTGATGCCTGCCTGACGCGAGTGCAGCTCAAGTTGCTCGAAGGCTTGCCGAGCGCTCAGCCTAGATCCCTCGTAGGCCCTAAGCGCGTTGACCACATGGCGGTCAGGCTTGGCGAACTCCGGGTAGCCAAGGTCACCGAAGAAGCTCATCGCCAGTGCCAGCCCCATCTCCTGGACCGACCCCTCGAGGCGAAGGCCGAGGTTCAGCGGCCCGCCGGGTGCAGCAATCGATGCCTCGACCGTTGCCTGGAAGCGCTGCGGGTCCAACCCTGAGACCGCGGACAGACATCGGATGCCGCTGTAAAGGCCCCTCGTCCACTTGACCCACCCCTGCAAGCCGGACCGCTGCGCCACAACACGCACCTCCTGCCGGGTGGCGCCCACGCCTGCTGCGCGCAGGGACCGAATGGTAGAAACGTCTTCCGCGAGAAGGCCCTGGGGGCCATCCTGATCTATATAAGCAATGGCGGCCGTCTCGATCACACCCAGGAGCGTGTCGTAGTCGGTCAGAGCCAGGTAGTCTGGGGCCGCAGCAATGGCATCCAGGACACGGCTCACTCGCGGGACAGTATGGCGACGCAGGTTCGCGTCGTCCGCCGCGTGGCCTCGCAATACGTCGCCAACGCCGGCTCTGTTCAGGAGAGTTCGGGCGAAGACGCGGAGGACGCCGCCAAAGTGGGTCAGGTCTTCAAACTCGACCGCGTGGGCAAGACGCTCAACCAGTTCACCCTGCGGATCCGTCTCGCTAAGCACGACTTGCTGCGCTGCGACATCAACCTGAATCGGCATCACGTAGAACCGCTCGTCGAGATGCAGGTCAACCAGAGTCTGACCGCGGCCGGGCCGATAGCCGCGACGGATCAGCTCAGATTCAACCGACTGCGTCAGGTAGTCGTAGACGACTTGGTAGAGCATCTTGCTAGGTTCCTTCGGTGGGGTGTGAGTCTCCGGGCGCTTGTGTTCGCGACGCAGCATGACGTGCACACGACGGTAGCCGTAGGCATGTTGCCGCTGTATTTCGGATCATTTGTTCGCCACCCACTCTTGCCACGCCTCGTACACCATCACCATCGCCACTGTGTCCAGTTCGCAATACCGCAGCAGCGCCGCCTCGATCGAGCGCCGCTCCTGCGGAGCGATGTCCTCGAACTGCAGCCGCGCATAGGCCGTCGTAGCGGCGCCCCCCTGAGCGATCTGCAGATCGTCGTCAGCCTCCAGTGCATCGACCACCTCGCGCGGCAGGTCCGTGAACACCGGCGGCAGCAACAGGTAGGGATCCACTACCGCGCCATTCACTTCCTGCCACCACACCTGATCGACGTAGTTCAGGCTCCGGATGCCACCCTTTGCTCCATATATCGGCTGCGAGTAGCGCCGCTTGAGGTAGTCGGACGACTGCATCACCGCAGGCAGCACCTTCTTGATCGAGTTGCTGCCCTTTGTCGCCGGATGGAAGAACGCCTTCTCGGCCAGGCGGCACAAGTCGACCATGGCACGGCTGCCGGCGGGTAGTTGGCCCTTGCCCGGCTTCCTCATCGTCAGGCTGCGAACGAACGCACCGAGCTCGGCAGCGTCAGGCGGCGACGCGGGATCCTGCTCGAGCTCTTCGAGGATCGCATTGAGGGTGGTGTTCTCGTGCGGCGACCACATGAACACCGTTCCCGTCGCGCCCAGCGCGGCCTGCAACGCCCGCACGAAGTGGTAGTTCGGCTTCCTGCCCGGGGTCGTGCTCAGGAACTGGGAACGGTGCTCGATGCGCCCGTCGGCCTCGACCACATGGTGCGAGAACTGGAAGGCGATGTCGGCGTACGGCCGCTGCCCCGCGAAGAACGGGATCGCCACCCGCGCCGTTTCGAAGTCGATGAAGTGCAGTGGGAAGACCCAGCGGTCCATCTCTCGCCGAATCAGCGGTGCGTCGATGAAGAACTCGGGGCGGCCAGGCCATTGCCCCGTCACCTGCATCGCCTGTCGCCTGCCACGGCTGAGGCCGTCGGCGCCACCCTGGTCGCCCAGCGCGTCGAGGGGAACGTCGGCCAGCCGCAGCACGCGTTGTTCGATGAGTGCCTGCTTGCCTCGAAAATTCCACAGGTCGAGCACGGTGCCGCGTGCGATGTCCGCTTCGGTGAACCCGGCCGCCTCGCGCCAGCATTCGTGCAGCCCACTGCGCCTTCCGGCTTCAGGCGGGTCAGTGCGGAACTCGCACTTCGCGCAGTGGGCGCCGAGGGTCGGCGGTATGCGCGTGTCGGTACGGTAATGCTCGGCCCAGCGCGCCGCCACTTCCGACAGGGTGCCCGCTACCCCGGGCGCTTCGATCGGCTCGCGCAGGATCTCGGCGACCAGTTCGTCCACGTTGACGCGGGCCAGTACCGGCGTGCCGATCGTCCGCTCGTCGGTGTCGGGGGCCACCGTCACCTCGGGTCGGCCATCGACCCGGCGGATCCTGAAGCGCTGGTTCAGTCCGTCGACCGAGCAGGTCTTGGCCTTGTCGGCGAGCATCAGGAAGCTGCTGGCGCCCAGTTGCGGGTAGGCCAGGCCCAGCACATGGCGCTGGAAAGCCACGTCCTGCAGGTAGGGCTTCATGCCGCCGTCGATGCCGCCGCGTGCGCCGCGAAACGCCCGGTCCGACGTGGAATCGAAGGACTTGGCCTTGACCTCGATGAGCTCGATCTGCGAGCCGGACTTGCGCAGCACGTCGATCCGCGCGAACAGGTCGCCGTACCGGATGGCGGCCTCGAACAAGGTGACCTCATCGCGCTCCAGCAAGCGCTTGGTCTCGGCGACCTGCTCGTCATGCGAACGGGACGTGATCTCGATGCCTCCGGGGAACATCATCTTGGCCAGTTCTCCGACCTGGAAGCCGCCGTCGGCCAGCGCCTGCAGGAATTCGTCCTCGCGCTTGAGGTCCGAGTAGACGTCTTCCTTGCCCGTGTAGAACAACTTGGTCGGGCACTCCAGCGCGACCTTGAAGCGCGATTTGGTCAGGTAGCGAGGCCTCGGTGCGGGTGTCATGCGCTCCATATCCCTCTGGCTTGGGTTTGCTCGGACGGTGCTGTGGCTACGGCAGGCGCACCAATTGGGTTTCGAGACGCGGGAAGCGGCGGGCCACGGGGTCAGTCTTCCAGCTCCACCTCGAGGTCATCGTCGACCGGTGGGATTTCTCGAGGCACCCGATTGCGATTCAGCCGCTGCTCGACCAGCTGCCCTTCGATGAACCACAGGATCAGGTCGTACTCGCGCACCGTGCCGTAGCCGCAGTGCATGTAGCGCAGCATCTTCCCCATCGGGCAGCGCAGGCCCCCCGTGAACCAGGTGGCGGGGACCGGACCCGTGGCGTCAGGAAACAGCGTCTGGATTTCGAGCGGTGTGTCGTCCAGAAGTGTTCCTTCGATCTGTTTCAGGTGCAGCAGGCCGTCGACCACTTCCCACTCCGCGACATAGCCGCGACTGTTGGCCGTGGTGTGGCCACGCAGGCGCAGGTGACGGTTGCGGCGGCGCTGCAGCCAGGGAGCCAACGGCTCCGAGGCCAGGGCGAAGCGCTTGCCCGCAAACAGCAGGACGTCTCCAATCTGGGCGGTCATGTCCGGTCCTCGGTTTCAGTGCAGGGATTGATCGCTGGACGCCGGCACCGCGGTGACCCCGGGCACGACCGGGCGGCCGATCAGGGCACGCAGGGCCCGTTGTGCGTCGGGGTCACCGGGAAAGTTGGCGAATTCTTCGTCCGACAGCACCGGACAGCCCATCTGCAACTGCAGTTTGACCGGCACAGCAGGGTCGGCTTCGCACTGGACTGCCACGGCCGACAGCGTCGCCTGCGCCAGTGGCACCAGGCGATGCAGTGGCCTGGCGCGTGCTGCGGGCACACGCAAGCGCAAGGCCACGCTGACGGTCTCTTCCCAGCGCAGGTCCGGCAAGGCCCAGACGAACGACGATCCGTCGACCTTGCTCAAGGGACGGACCGTGACGCCGGAGCGTGCTGCGATGGCCAGGCGCAGTTGCCGCAGGCCGCCGCGCCGTTCGGCGGTCGGGTCGGCAGGTGGTGCTAGGCTTTGCAGGATCTGCGGCCCATGGACGGTGATCACCGCATCGACCTCGTTGTCCGCGCTGACGCGCAGTCCAGGGGCCGTGCAACGCCAATCCAGCGGCATGGCATGCATGAGGGCCTCGAGTTCATCGTGTTGGTTCATCATCGTCCTCTCCTTGCGGTGTTGCATCGCGGTCGGCTCGTCCGTATGCCAGCCAGGCCTGGGCGGTGCACAACAGGTCCACGACCATGTTGATCGTTACTTCTTCGATCATCCGCATGCCCTCTGCAGGCGTGTGCTGGTCGAACTCGCAGCCGCTGTAGACCAGGCGCGACCTCAGCGTGATGTCGCCCGAGGCCGCATCACAGACCACCGTCACGCCGCCGCTGGCGTCGGACAGCTGCGCCATCGCGGCCAGCACCCGTTCCGGTGTATCGGCCGCCGGCAGGCACCGCGGTAGGTGCAGCGACGCGGCCAGGTGTGGAAAGCTTGGCTCCGACTCGGCCGGCGTCGACAGCCGCAGCGGCAGCCAAGGCCCCGAGCTGCCGTCGAAGCGGATCGCGCCGCTGACGCACGCCGTCTCACCGTCGATGCGGATCTCCAGCGGCGCCGGTTCGTCCTCCCAGTCCAGGCCGAAAATGAAGATGCAGCGCTGCAGCACGGACAGCATCAGGCCGTGCAACCATGGCGATTTGGGCTTCGGCGGGGTCATCGCGGCAGCGGCTCCATCGTCCGGTTCCGGAAGGTCCGCCGGGGCCCGTACAGCTGCCTGGCCGACCGATTCGGCCAGGCGCAGGGTCTCGCTGGCCGAGCGCGCCTGACCGGCCGCCGAGAGGCAGGCACCCCAGTCGCGCAGTGCCGGTGCCCAGGCCGTGGGCTCGTCGGCTTGCTGACGCTGCCGCACGCGAACGATGTCGCGCAGCATCGGGGCGGCCAGGCACGGATAGCCCGCGTTCCACACGGCGATGGCGTGGTCGTGCAGGTTGGTCAGGGCCTCGTCGTCGATCGGCTGGCCGGCCCGCAACAGATCGTCTAGCCAGCGCTGCATCAGCTGCGCGCCGGTCTGCACCCTTCCGCGCGCGATCAGGCGCCGGGCCAGCAGCCGCAGGCGTTCCTGGGTCGAGGTTTCGCCCACGGCGCGCCGGGCGCGGGCTTGCCGGATCAGCAAGGCCAGTTGGGCTTGCAGGTCGGCACTGGCCACGCGCTGGCGCATCCCGTCGATGCAGCGTCGGGCCTGGTGCCGGGTCAGGCGGATCAGGCTGTCTTCGGCATCGTGGCCTAGCAGCTTCAGCAGACGCCTGTAGTCGTGCAGGGCTGGCAACAGCAGACCGGCGTTGAAACGACAGCGGGCCAGGTCGTTCAGCACCGGGGCCAGGTCCGGGTGATGGGGACCCAGCCTGGCTTGGGCGATGGCCAGCAGCTGGGCAAACAGCGGCTCGGCGTGCTGGTGTGCACCCATCGCGTCGAGTCTCAAGGCCTCGGCATGCAACTGCTCGAGCGCCAAGTGGTTGGGGATGTCCGGCATAACAGGGTTTCCTCGTGGCTATTCGGGTGGCATGGATTGGACCGGACCGACGAGACAGTTCCTGTCGCTGGCGTCGCCGGAAACGTCACCCAGCGACGATTCGACGGCGAATGAGCGGGCCTTGACGGGCAAAGTGAGGCCGATCGTTGGAACGCTTGGCCGCATGGGCGCTGGCCTGGTTGCTGGGCGCCTGGGTGCAGTTGCAGCGGACCGAGGTACGGCCGGCGCCGGTGCAGGCGCTGCTGGTCGGCGCCGGCCATCGGCGACAAGGGTGCCATCGACCGCGCCGATTGGGAGCTGTTCCGCATCACCGGCGTGGCGCACCTGACATCGCTCAGCGACCTGCACGTGATGCTGTTTGGCTGGCTCGCGGCGGCGGTAGGCTGCCGGGCCTGGCGCTGGTCGTCGCGCCTTATGCTGGCGCTGCCAACGCCGCAGGCGGCGCGCTGGGCCGGCCTGCTGCTGGCCGTGGCCTATGCGATGCTGGTCGGGTGGGGCGTGTCGGCCCAGCGCACGGTGTGGATGCCGGCGGCAGTTGCGCTGCTGCGGCGGCGGGCGTGCACTGGCCGGGGCTGCTGGTGCTGCCAGTCGCGATGTGCCCGGTACCCTGCCCGGTCCGCCCTGCCGCGCCGGCGGCGATCGACGAAGCTGCAGAGATCAGCTGCCGGCGAGCTCGCGCAGGCCCTGCGGGTCCCGCACGTGCAGGCTGTAGCCGTTGACGGCGATCAGGCCGCGGTCGGAGAGGTTGCGCATCAGGCGCGACAAGGTCTCCGGCGTCATGCCGAGCTGGGACGCGATGTCACGCTTGCGCTCCTCCAGCCGCAGCACCGTGGGCTGCGGCCGGTCGGCCGACTGGGCGCAGATCCAGGCCGCCAGCCGCGCCCCGGCGTCCTTGTGCATCAGCTCGTGCAAGCGGGCATCGAGGTGCCTGGCCTCGCGCCCGAGCGCGTCGGCGAAACGCAGCGCCAGCAGCGGGTGGCGCAGCAGCATGCTGCGCAGCGCCTGCAGCGGCAACTCGGCGACCGTGACCTCGGACTGGGCGAGGGCGTCGCAGCCGTGGCGGCCCTCGACCCAGGGGCCTGCCAGGGCCAGCCAGCCCGGCGCCTGCAGCACCCGTTCGGCGGCCAGGCCGCGCTCGAGCTGGCGGCAGCCGCAGACAGCGCGCCCGTCCACCAGCGCCACCAGACTGCGCGCCGATTCGCCGCGCGTGAAGATGGTCAGACCCTCGCTCACGCGGCGCGTCTGCGCCAGGCCGTCCAGCGCCTCGGCGTCCTGCGCCGCCAGCGAGCCGAGCAAGGCGGGCCAGGGTTGCTGCACGGCCACGCGCTGCGTGTGGGCATCTGGAGGGGAGACCATCAGGTTCATCGAATGCAGGCCAGGAGATCGGCATGCACTGTCGCCAAGCGCGCCGCAAGCCGCCTTGCGCCACGTCAACCGTCCTGGCGCGACCCCGGGTAACTGGGGGTGTGTGGCCTGCGGCCCGGGGCCCGAGCGGCACCCGCTGGCGCACCGGGGAGCGATTCGCCGGCCAGGGTCACCCTGGATCCGGCAGTTGGACGCGCCCGAGCGGGCTGCGCTGCGGGGTGCTGGCAAGGCGCGACGACGCTGCGGGCTCATGCCCGCAAGGAGGAGCAACGCCGCCAGCGCGCCGCAGCGCGGCTCGATCGGGTGCGTAGCGAGCTCACCCAGCAGGTGATCGCTGCCGTGGCTGCAAGTGCTTGAGAACACGGACGAGTCCCGCGCCGATGAGCGGTCAACTGCCGGATCCAGGGTTACAGGATCAGCAGGGCGCGGAAGTCGTTGACGTTGGTATGGGTCGGCCCGCTGTGCACGAGGTCGCCCAGCGCGTCGAAGAAACCCCAGCTGTCGTGCGCCGCCAGCCGGGCCTGCGCATCCAGGCCGATGGCGGCGGCGCGCGCCAGGGTGTCGGGCGCGATCAGCGCACCGGCGTTGTCCTGCGAGCCGTCAATGCCGTCGGTGTCGGCGGCGATCGCGTGCACGCCGGCCTGCCCCTGCAGCGCCAGCGCACAGCCGAGCAGGAACTCGCTGCAGCGCCCGCCGCGCGCGCTGCCCGCGCCTGCGCCCCCGCCACCGGCCGGGCGGTCCAGGCTGACCGTGGTCTCGCCGCCCGACAGCAGCACACAGGGGCGCGCGAAGGGCTGGCCGCGCTGCGCCACCGCACGCGCCAGCGCCGCGTGCACCTTGCCGACCTCGCGGCTCTCGCCCTCGATGCGGTCGGACAGGATGTGGGCCTCGACGCCGGCCGCGCGCGCGCACGCCGCCGCCGCCTCCAGGCTTTGCTGCGGGGTGGCGATGAGCGCCAGCGTGTGGTTGGCCAGGCGCGCGTCGCCCGGCTTGGGCGTTTCCAGCGCGCCGCTGCGCAAGGCCTGACGCAGCGCGGCGCCGATCGGGATGCGGTAGCGGTCCAGGATCGCCAGCGCATCGGCGCAGGTGCTGGCGTCGGCCACCGTGGGGCCGCTGGCGATCACCGCCGGGTCGTCGCCCGGCACGTCGGAGATCAGCAGGCTCAGCACGCGCGCCGGTGCGCAGCGCAGCGCCAGCCGCCCGCCCTTGATCGCCGAGAGGTGCTTGCGCACGCAGTTCATCTCGTCGATGGGCACACCGCTGGCGAGCAGGGCGCGGTTGATGCGCTGCTTCTCGGCCAGGTCGAGGTGCGCGTCGGGCAGCGTCAGCAGGGCCGATCCGCCGCCGGAAATGAGGGCGATCACGAGGTCCTCGGGCCTCAGGCCGCCGGTCAGGGCGAGCATCCGTCGCGCCGCCTGCAGGCCGGCTTCGTCGGGCACCGGGTGCGCGGCCTCGACGATCTCTATGCGCCCGCGCAGGCCGACGGGCGGCGGCGGCACATGGCCGTAGCGCGTGATCACGAGCCCGGACAGCGCGGCCTCGGCCGGCCACAGCGCGTCCAACGCCTGCGCCATCGCGCCCGCGGCCTTGCCGGCGCCGACGACCAGGGTGCGCCCGCGCGGCGGCGCCGGCGGTAGGTGACGCGCCAGCACCGCGCTCGGCTGGGCGCGCGCGACGGCGGTGTCGAACAGCGCACGCAGGAAGGCGCGCGGGTCGATGTGCGGGTCGATGTGCGGGTTCACGTGCGGCTCGGCCGGGTTCATGGTCGCACGCCTGCAGCCGCCATCCGGGACCGCCCTATGCTCGGCTTGCTCCACATCCACACACCCTGACCCTCATGCAAGCCTCGTCGCTCATCCTCGGCGCCGCCATCGTCTGCGAAGTGATCGCCACTTCCGCCCTCAAGTCCTCGGACGGATTCTCGCGGCTGTGGCCCAGCGTGATCACCGCGCTGGGCTACCTGGTGTCGTTCTACCTGCTGGCGCTGGCGTTGAAGACGATTCCGGTCGGCGTGGCCTACGCGATCTGGTCCGGCCTGGGCATCGTGCTCATCGCCGCCATCGGCTGGCTGGTGTTCGGGCAGAAGCTCGACGCCGCGGCGCTGCTGGGGATGGCGCTCATCATCGCCGGGGTGGCGGTGATGAACCTGTTCTCCGGCAGCACCGGGCATTGAGCGTCTGCGGCGCCGCGCCGCGCCGCGCCACGACCGCGCCTATGCGCCCGGCAGCCGGTAGTCGGCGAACTGCTCGCGCAGCTTGTTCTTCTGCATCTTGCCGGTGGCGCCGAGCGGGATCGCCTCGACGAAGGTGACGTCGTCGGGCACCCACCACTTGGCGACCTTGCCCTCGTAGAAGGCGAGCAAGTCCTCGCGCGTGAGCTCGGCGCCGGGCTTCTTCACCACCACCAGCAGCGGACGCTCGTCCCACTTGGGGTGCCTGGCGGCGATGCAGGCGGCCATCGCCACCGCCGGGTGCGCCATCGCGATGTTCTCCAGGTCGATGGAGCCTATCCACTCGCCGCCGGACTTGATGACGTCCTTGCTGCGGTCGCTGATGTGCATGTAGCCGTCGGCGTCGATGTTGGCCACGTCGCCGGTCGGGAACCAGCCGGCGGCCAGCGGGCTGGCCTCCTCCTTGAAGTACTTGTCGATGATCCAGTGGCCGCGCACCAGCAGCTCGCCGCTGGCCTGGCCGTCCCAGGGCAGGTCCTGGCCGGTGGTGTCGACGACCTTCATGTCGACGCCGAAGATCGCCTGCCCCTGCTTGGTCTGCAGCGCGAGCTGCTCCTCGGCGCCGAGCGACAGGTGCTTCTGGCGGAAGCTGCACACCGTGCCCAGCGGGCTCATCTCGGTCATGCCCCAGGCGTGCAGCACGTGCACGCCGTACTTGTCCTGGAAGGCGCGGATCATCGCCGGCGGGCAGGCCGAGCCGCCGACCACGGTGCGGTTCATGGTGCTGAACTTCAGGCCGTTGGCGTCCACGTAGGCGAGCAGTCCCTGCCAGACCGTGGGCACGCCGGCCGAGACCGTGACCTGCTCGGACTCGAACAGCTCGTACAGGCTCTTGCCGTCCAGCCCGGGGCCGGGGTAGACCAGCTTGCTGCCGACCATGCAGCCCACGTAGGGCAGGCTCCAGGCGTTGACGTGGAACATCGGCACCACGGGCAGGATGACGTCGCGGCTGGAACAGTTCAGCGCGTCCGGCAGCGCGGCACCGAAGGCGTGCAGCACCGTGCTGCGGTGGCTGTAGAGCACGCCCTTGGGGTTGCCGGTGGTGCCGCTGGTGTAGCACAGCGAGCTGGCGTGGTTTTCGTCGAGTTGCGGCCACTCGAAGGCGTCGTCCTGGGCGTCGATCAGGTCCTCGTAGCACAGCAGGCCGGGGATCTTGGGGTCGGCCGGCATGTGGCTGCGGTCGGCCATGAGCACGAAGTGTTTGACCGTCTTGAGCGCCGGCGCCACCGCCTGCACCAGCGGCAGGAAGGTGAGGTCGAAGCACAGCACCTGGTCCTCGGCGTGGCCGGCGATCCACACCACCTGGGTCGGGTGCAGGCGCGGGTTCAGGGTGTGCAGCACCGCGCCCATGCCGCTCACCGCGTAGTACAGCTCCATGTGGCGGTAGCCGTTCCAGGCCAGGGTGGCGACGCGGTCGCTGTCGCCCACGCCCAGCGCCGCCAGCGCCTTCGCCAGCCGGCGCGAACGCGCCGCCAGCTCGCGGTAGCTGTAGCGGTGGATGTCGCCTTCGACGCGCCGGGAGACGATCTGCTGCTCGCCGTGGTGGCGCTCGGCGTGGACCAGCAGCGAGGAGATGAGCAGCGGATGCTGTTGCATGAGTCCGTTCATCGGTGTGTCTTCCTGTGGGACCGAAAGCGGTCCATTCTGGGCCAGGGTCTGGCCGCCCGACATCGGTGACTTTCTCAAGAAAGACGCGCCAGGATCTAGGGGAATCCCGCATCCGCGCCGCTGCCAGGCGTCGAAAATCGCACCTTCACCTGCCCGGCGCGGCCTGCGGCCCCCCGCGCCAGACCCGCCCATGCCGGACCACAGCGCACCCAGCCCCGAGACCGTCTACGCCAAGACCGCGCTCGGCCAGCAGGAGATCCAGCAGCGCACGCTGCGCCTGCCGCCCCTGCTGCGCCGCGTGCTGCTGCTGGCCGACGGCAGGCGCTCGGCGGCGCAGCTGGCGCCGCTGGCCGGTGGCGCCGAGCTGGCGCCGCTGCTGGCCGAGCTGGAGCAGCGCGGCTGCCTCGAGCGCCTGGCGGCGCCAGCACCCGCCGGTCCCGCCGGCCCCGCCGGCCCTGCCGCCACGCCGCCCGCTGCCGCTGTCGCGACGCCGCATCCGCTGGCGCAGCTGCCGCCGGCGAGCACGCGCAGCGAGGCCGAGGTGGCGGCCGCGCGCCACTACATGATCAACAGCGTGAGCCGGCTCATGGACCCGGTGCTGGCTGCACCCTTCGTGAACAAGGTCGGCGCCTGCAGGAGCGCAGCCGAGCTGCGCGCTCACTACCCCGAGTGGGCACAGGCGGTGGGTGCCGGATGGGGCGGCGCCAGGCGTCTGGCGGAGCTGCTGCCCGGGCTGCTGGCGGTGCTCTGACGCGCTTCAGCGGCCCGGCGTGGCCGCGGCGGGCTTGTCGCACCACAGCTCGCCGCCGGTGGCGCGGTCGTGGCGCTGGACGTCGTTGAACACCACCTCGACCGCCTGCGCCGGCACGCCCAGCACCGCCACCGTGGCCTCGGTCAGCGCCTTCGCCAGGGCGCGTTTTTGCTCGACGCTGCGGCCGGCGAACATCTCGACGTGGATGCTGGGCATGGAAGCTCCTGATCTGCACCGGCAAGCGGCCGGGCGCGCAGTTTGCCGCAGGCCGCTGCTCCGCCCACGCTCAGCCTGCGTTCAGCCCACATTCAGCCCGGCTGCAGCGGCAGCCGGGTCTCGGCCTTGATCTCGCGCAGCACGATGCTGGAGCGCACGTGGGTGATGCCGGGCAGCCTGAACAAGGTGTCGTGCAGGAAGCGCTCGTAGGCCGCGATGTCGGCCACCAGCACGGTGAGGATGTAGTCCGACTGGCCGGTGATGCTCACGCAGTGGACGATCTGCGGGCTCGCCGCCACCGCCTGCTCGAATCTCTGCACCGCATCCTCGCTGTGCTGCTGGACATTGGCCTCCACCACCACCCGCAGGCCCAGACCCACCCGCGAGCGGTCCACCAGCGCGGTGTAGCCGCGGATGACGCCCGCGGCCTCCATCGCCTTCACCCGCTTCCAGCACGGGGTGGCCGAGAGGCCGACGCGCTCGGCGAGCTGCTGCACGGTCTGGCGCGCGTCTCGCTGCAGCTCGGCGAGGATCTGCCGGCTCGCACGGTCGAGAACGAAATCCTCGCTCATCTTTGATTCCAGGAATGATTTCCTCGATTCTGCGCCATCGACACAGATTCGAGAACGACATTGGCCGATGCGGGATCTACGCTTGCGCGCCCGCCACTGCCTCCAGGAGTCGCCATGTCCACGCGCCACGCAAGCCCGGCCCTCCAGCGCCCCGACTACCGCCTGAGCGACAACCTGTGGGCGGCGCGGGGTGCGGTCTTCCTCACCGGCACCCAGGCCCTGGTGCGGCTGCTGCTGATGCAGCGCGCGCGCGACGCCGCCGCCGGGCTGGACAGCGCGGGATTCGTGAGCGGCTACCGCGGCAGCCCGCTGGGCATGGTCGACCAGGCGATCTGGAAGGCGGGGCCCAAGTTCGCCGAGGCCGGCATCCGCTTCGTGCCGGCGATCAACGAGGAGCTTGCCGCCACCCAGGTGCTGGGCACCCAGCGCGTCGAGTCCGACCCCGAGCGCACGCACGACGCCGTGTTCGCCATGTGGTACGGCAAGGGCCCGGGGGTGGACCGCGCCGGCGACGCCATCAAGCACGGCAACGCCTACGGCAGCAGCCCGCACGGCGGCGTGTTGGTGGTGGCGGGCGACGACCACGGCTGCGTCAGCAGCTCCATGCCGCACCAGAGCGACGAGGCCTTCCAGGCCTGGAGCATGCCGGTGCTCAGCCCCGCCAGCGTGGCCGAGATCGTCGAGTTCGGCCTCTACGGCTGGGCCTTGTCGCGCTACAGCGGCGCCTGGGTCGGCCTCACCGCCTTGTCCGAGGTGGTGGAAAGCGGCGCCAGCGTCGACCTGGACCTCATCAACGCGCGCGCCGCCGCCTGGGCCGATGCCGACACCGTGCGCGCCGCCAGCGGCCACCAGGCGCCGGCCGACGGCCTGCACTACCGCTGGCCGGACCTGCCCTCGCTGCGCATCGAGACCCGGCTCGCGGACAAGCTGGCGGCGGTGGCCGCGTTTGCGCGCGTGAACCGCATCGACCGCGAGGTGATCGTCTGCGACCGGGCGCGATTCGGGATCGTCAGCGTCGGCAAGGCGCACCTGGACCTGATGGAGGTCCTGCGCCGGCTGGAGATCACGCCCGACATGCTGGCCGACGCCGGGGTGCGCCTGTACAAGGTCGGGCTCAGTTTTCCGATCGAGACCAGCCGCATGCAGGCCTTCGCCCAGGGGCTGCAGGAGATCCTGGTCGTGGAGGAGAAGGCGCCGGTGGTCGAGCGCCAGCTGCGCGCGCTGCTCTACAACGCGCCCGAGCGGCCGGTGATCGTCGGCAAGACCGACCGTGCGGGCGCGCCGCTGATCAGCGCCGCCGGCGAGCTGCGGCCCTCCAGGCTGATCGAGATCGTCGCCGCCTGGCTGGCGCAGCATCTGCCCGGGTTCGAGCGCCACCGCGAGCACGTGCGCGACTTCACGCCGCCGCCGCTGCTGTCCAACGCAGGCGACGCGGTCAAGCGCCTGCCCTACTTCTGCGCCGGCTGCCCGCACAACACCAGCACCCGGGTGCCCGAGGGCTCGGAGGCGCGCGCCGGCATCGGCTGCCACTTCATGGCGAGCTGGATGGACCGCCACACCAGCGGCCTGATCCAGATGGGCGGCGAAGGCGTGGACTGGGTCAGCCACAGCATGTTCACGCGCCGAGCGCACGTGTTCCAGAACCTGGGTGACGGCACCTACTACCACAGCGGCTACCTCGCGATCCGCCAGGCGGTGGCAGCCGGCGCCACCCTGACCTACAAGATCCTGTTCAACGACGCGGTGGCGATGACGGGCGGCCAGCCGGTGGACGGTGTGATCAGCGTCGACGCCATCGCGCGCCAGGTGGAGAGCGAGGGCGTGAAGGCGGTGGTGGTGGTGAGCGACGACATCGCCAAGTACCAGCGCCTGCGCGATCGCTTCCCGGCCGGCACCCGGTTCCACCCGCGCGAGGAGCTCGACGCCGTGCAGCGTGAGCTGCGCGCGATGGCTGGCGTGACGGTGCTGATCTACGAACAGACCTGCGCCGCCGAGAAGCGCCGTCGGCGCAAGAAGGGCGAGCTCGACGACCCGCCGCAGCGGCTCTTCATCCACGACGATGTCTGCGAAGGCTGCGGCGACTGCGGCGTGCAGAGCAACTGCGTGGCGGTACTGCCGCTGGAAACGCCGCTCGGTCGCAAGCGGCGCATCGACCAGAGCAGCTGCAACAAGGACTACAGCTGCGCCAAGGGCTTCTGCCCCAGCTTCGTCAGCGTGACGGGCGGCGTGCCGCGCAAGAAGAGCGGCGCCCTGGTCGAGGGCCGCGAGGCCTTCCTGGCCCGCGTGGCGGCGCTACCCGAGCCCGCGCCGCACGAGTGGACCGGCCCCTACGACCTGCTGGTCACCGGCGTCGGCGGCACCGGCGTCGTCACCGTCGGCGCCCTGATCGCGATGGCGGCGCACCTCGAAGGCAAGTCCGCCAGCGTGCTGGACTTCATGGGCTTTGCCCAGAAGGGAGGCGCCGTGCTGTCCTTCGTGCGCTGGGCCGACCGCCCCGAGCGCCTGCACCAGGTGCGCATAGACACCCAGCAGGCGGACGCCATCCTGGCCTGCGACCTCGTGGTCGGTGCCAGCGCCGAGGCGCTGCAGACGGTGCGCCGCGGGCGCACGCGCATCCTGGCCAACCTGCACGAGACGCCGGTGGCGGAGTCGCTGAAGAACCCGGACGCCAGCCTGCAGCTGCCGGCGCTGCTGGCCAAGCTGCGCCACGCGGCGGGCGCCGAGGCGCTGCAGACCTTCGACGCCCAGACCCTGGCCGAGGACTTCCTGGGCGACACCATCGTCGCCAACATCGTCGCCCTGGGCATCGCCTGGCAGCGCGGCCTGGTGCCGGTGGCGCTGGCCGCGCTGCAGCGCGCGATCGAGCTCAACGCGGTGGCGGTCCCGGCCAACCAGATGGCCTTCGCCCTCGGCCGCCTCGCCGCCGCCGATCCGCAAGGCCTGCAGGCGCTGCTGGAGGCGCCCGCAACGGCCGCACAGCGCGAGCCGCTGGACGTCTTCCTCGGTCATGCGGCGGCGCACCTCGCGGGCTGGCAGGACCGCGCCTGGGCAGACCGATTCGACGCCGTCGTGCAGCGCGTGCGGCGTACCGAGCAGGCGCTGGGCGACGCGACACCGGCCGTGCCGGGTGCCGACGCCGGGCTGCCGTTCACGCAGGCGGTGGCGCGCAGCCTGTTCAAGCTGATGTCCTACAAGGACGAGTACGAGGTCGCACGGCTGTTCAGCGACGGCCGCTTCATGGCGAAGCTGCAGGCCCAGTTCGAAGGCGAGCTGAAGCTGCAGTTCCACATGGCGCCGCCGCTGCTCGCGCGCGGGCGCATGGGCCAGCCGCCGCGCAAGCTGCGCCTGGGGCCGTGGATGATGCCGGCGATGCGCTGGCTGGCGATGGGCAAGCGGCTGCGCGGACGCTGGTGCGACCCCTTCGGCCACAGCGCCGAGCGGCGCATGGAGCGCGCCCTGATCGTCGAATACCTGCAGCGCGTGGACGAGCTGCTGGCGCGCCTGAGCCCGGCCACGCTGGCGCTGGCGACCCAGATCGCCGCCCTGCCGCAGACCATGCGCGGCTACGGCCATGTGAAGGCGGCCAACGTGGCGCTGGCGCGCGCGCGCGAGGCCGAACTGCTGCACCGCCTGGACCCCGGGCGCTGGCCGCGCCCGCCGGCATCGACGGTCGCCGGGCAGTTGAAGGGCATCGCGGTCGTCGCAGGCTGATCGCCGCGCCGCCGGCCCGAACCGTGAGAGCGGCGATTCGGGATGCGGTTCGTCGGGCGCCTCGTCAGTGCATGGGCGGCATGCCGCAGGCGCCCGGACCGTCGGGGTGGCCGCAGGCGCCGCAGCCGCCCATGGGCGGGCATTCCGGCATGCTGGCGCTGCTGGTCAGCGCGGCCGGCACCGACAGGCGCTTGTCCAGCGCCTGCGAGTGGCAGCTCGGACAGGCCGGCACGCTGCTGGCGCGCACCAGGGTTTCGAAGGGGTGGCCACAGTCGCGGCAGGTGTATTCGTAGATCGGCATGACGGAAGTCTCTCAGGTCGGGAGGTCGACGCGCGCCAGCGGACGCGTGGTCTGGTGGCGTTCCAGGTGCGCCAGCGCTTCGTCCACCTGATCCACCAGCACCAGGCACAGGTCGCCCGGCTGCAGCCGCGCCAGGGCGTGGTCGATGGCGGCGAACTCGCCGTGGATCTCGTCCACGCGCGTGGTGCGCGGTGCATCCTGCAGGCCCTGGCGCAGCAGCGCCAGCACCTCGCCGTCGGCACGGCCGCGCTGGGCCGCGTCCTGGTACAGGATGACGTCGTCAAAGGCGGCGCCGAGGATGCGCGTCTGGGCCCGGATGTCCTCGTCGCGGCGGTCGCCGGCGGCGCTGATGACGACCGCGCGCCGGCCCGCCGGCAGCGCATCCACCGCCTGCACCAGGGCGCGCATGGCGTCCGGGTTGTGGCCGTAGTCGGCGATCACGGTGGCGCCGCCGATGTCCATCAGGTTGAAGCGCCCCGGGGCGGTGTCGGCGTCGTTGACGAAGCTCGCCAGCCCGGCGCGCACGGCGTCGAAGGGAACGCCACAGCCCCAGGCGGCACCGACCGCGGCGAGCGCGTTCTCGACCTGGAAACCGATGCGTCCGCCGCGCGTGAGCGGGATCTGCGCCAGCGGCATGCGCGCGCGCGCCGCGCCGTCGATGGCGACGATGTCGCCGCGCTCCACCGTCAGCACGCGCCGGCCCTGCGCGCGGTGCGCCGCCAGCGCCGGCAGCCGCGGGTCGGTGGCGAACAGGATCACCTGCCCCGGGCAGGCGGCGGCCATCGCCAGGGTGTGCGGGTCGGCGGCGTTGAGCACCGCGTAGCCGGTCTCGGCGACGTTGGCGACGATGGTGCGCTTGAGCACCGAGAGGTCTTCCACCGTGGTGATGTAGTTCAGCCCCAGGTGGTCGCCCTCGCCGATGTTGGTGACCACCGCGACCTGGCAGCGGTCGAAGGCCAGGCCCTCGCGCAGGATGCCTCCGCGCGCGGTCTCCAGCACCGCGGCGTCGCAGTCCGGGTGCATCAGCACCTTGCGCGCGCTCTTCGGGCCGCTGCAGTCGCCGCTGTCGATCTGGTGACCGTCCACCCACACGCCGTCGGTGAGCGTCATGCCCACGCGGTGGCCGGCGGCGGCCAGCAGGTGGGCGGTGAGCCGGGTGACGGTGGTCTTGCCGTTGGTGCCGGTGACCGCCACCACCGGGATGCGGCCATCCTCGCCCGCCGCGTACAGGCGCTCGATCACCGCCTCGCCCACCGGCCGCGGCTTGCCGAAGCTGGGCGCCAGGTGCATGCGCAGACCCGGTGCGGCGTTCACCTCGACGATGCCGCCGCGCTGCGCCTCCAGCGGCTGGCCGACGCTCTCGCAAACCACGTCCACGCCGCAGATCTCCAGCCCCACCATGCGCGCCGCCGCCACCGCGCGCGCCGCCACCTCGGGGTGCACGTCGTCGGTGACGTCGGTGGCGCTGCCGCCGGTGCTCAGGTTGGCGTTGTTGCGCAGCACCACGCGCAGGCCGGCGATCGGCACCTCGTCGGCGGTCAGGCCCAGCATCGCCAGCCGGGCGATGGCGATGTCGTCGATCCGGATCCGGGTCAGCGCGGTGGCGTGGCCGTCGCCGCGCCGGGGGTCGGTGTTGATCGCGTCGACCAGCTCGCGCACCGTGTGCTGGCCGTCGCCGATCACGTAAGGCGGATCGCGGCGGGCGGCGGCGACCAGGCGGTCGCCGACCACCAGCAGCCGGAAGTCGTGGCCGGAGAGGAACTGCTCGACCATCACCTGGCCGATCTCGGCCGCCGCGCGGTAGGCGGTGTCGAAGTAGTCGCGGGTCTGGATGTTGACCGTGACGCCCTTGCCCTGGTTGCCGTCGCGCGGCTTGACGACCACCGGCAAGCCGATGCGCTGCGCCACCGCCCAGCCCTCGTCGGCGCTGGCCACCGGCTGCCCGCGCGGCACCGGCACCCCGGCCGCGGCGAGCAGCGACTTGCTCAAGTCCTTGTCCTGGGCGATGGACTCGGCCACCGCGCCGGTGCGGTCGATCTCGGCGGCCCAGATGCGGCGCTGGCGGGCACCCCAGCCGAACTGCACCAGGCTGCCTTCGGTCAGCCGCCGGTAGGGGATGCCGCGCGCGAGCGCCGCCTGCACGATGGCGCCCGTGCTCGGGCCCAGGCGCAGGTCTTCGTCGAGCGCGCGCAGCTCGGCCACCACCGCGTCGGCGTCGAAGACGCCGTCCGCGGCGGCGGCGGCAAGCAGGCGCTGCGCCTGCTCGAAGGCGCGCAGCCCGACCTGCTCCTGGGTGTACTCGACGACCACCTGGAACACGCCCGCGTCGGGCGCCGGCACGGTGTGGCTGAAGCTCACCGGGCAGCCGGCCTGGGTCTGCAGGGTCAGCGTCAGGCGTTCCAGCCAGCGCGCCAGCGGGATCGGCTCCCGGCTGCCCACCGCGCGCACGACACCGACCGCGGGCAGGCGCTCGCGCAGGCGGCGCTCCAGCAGCGAGCCGGCCTCGATCTCGCACTCGTCGGCCTCGCAGCGCACCACGGCCTGGATGGCGGTGTGCTTGGTCCAGAGATTGGGGCCGCGCAGGGCGCGGATACGGCTGATGTCCATTTCGGCTTCGGGGCTCAGTTCGTGGCGTGGTCGGCGTAGGTTTCGATGCCGGCAGCAAGCAGGGCCGGCGCCAGGCCGTGCGCCCAGGCCGCCGCCACCGCCGGCAGCAGCACGTGCGGCGCCAGGCTGGGCTCGCCGTGCACCACCAGCATGCGTTCGGCCGCGCCCTCGCACAGCCACAGCTTGCGGCCGTCGTGGCGCACCGCACGGCCGCCGTTCGCGCGGTGGCTGGCGAGCGCGGTGACGTCGCTCGCGTACAGCAGCACCTCGCCATCGCAGTGCTCGGCCAGCGCCGCCACCGCCGGGTCGTCGGCCGCCAGCACGCCGGCACCGTCGGCGAGCACAACGTCCATCTGGGTGCGCAGCACGCGCGGCAGCTGGCTTGCGTCCTGGATGTCGTGGCGCGCCAGCTCGGCGGCGCCGCCGAGGTCGGTGACGACGCCGATGCGGCAGCGGTCGTAGGCCAGGCCCTGGTCGAGCACGGTGGCGGCACCGTTCTCGAACACCGCGCAATCGACTTCGCGGCTCACCAGCAGGCGCTGCGCGACCACGCTGTCGGTGGCGTCGGCGTCGTCGATGCGGCGCCCGCAGAGGAACAGGCCGTCGCGGCAGGCCAGGCCCACGGCGTGGCCGGCGAGCTGCAGCAGCCAGGCGGTGAGGCGCGCGATGGCGGCGCTGTCCCGGCTGCCGGCGATGCCGACGATGGGGATGCGGCCGTCGCTGGCGTGCTCCTCCTCCTTCGGGAACAGGTGCTCGACGATGGCGTGGCCGACCGCGCGCGGATGGCCGACTGCCGGCTTCAGGTGCGCCAGCAGCCCGGGGCCGGCGTTGATCTCGACGATCGCGCCGCCCTGCGCGGCCAGCGGCCGGCCCACGTCCTGCGCCACCAGGTCGACGCCGGCGATGTCCAGCCCCACCGTGCGCACCGCCAGCTCGACCACCCGCGCCAGCTCGGGGTGGACCTGCTCGGTGCAGTCGATGGACACGTTGCCGTTGCGCTGGATGAGCACCCGGCGCCCTGCGGCGGGCACGCTGTCGGCGTCCAGGCCCTGGCGCGCCAGGTCGTGGCGGATGACGTCGTCGTCCTCGATGCGCAGGCGCGACAGCGGATGGTCCTCGCTGTCGCCGCGCCGCGGGTCGGTGTTGATCTGGGCGTCGATCAGGGCGCGCACGCTGGCCTGGCCGTCGCCCGTGACCCAGGCCGACTCGCCGCGCGCCGCCGCCACCACCTGGCCCGCCACCACCAGCAGCCGGTGCTCGTCGCCGGGCACGCAGCGCTCGACGAGGACCTCGCTGCCGTGCTTGTCGGCCAGCGCCCAGGCGGCCTCGACCTGCTCGCGCGTGCGCAGGTCCAGCGCCACGCCGCGGCCGTGGTTGCCGTCCGCCGGCTTCACCACCACCGGCAGCCCGATGTCCTCGGCGATCGCCCAGGCCTCGGCCGGCGAGGTCGCTGCGCGGCCTTCGGGCACCGGCACGCCGACCTCGGCCAGCAGCCGCTTGGTCAGGTCCTTGTCGCCCGCGATGGCCTGCGCGATCGCGCTCGTGCGGTCGGTCTCGGCGGTCCAGATGCGGTGCTGGCGCCGGCCGTGGCCGAGCTGGACCAGGTTGCCCTCGTTGAGCCGGATGTGCGGAATGCCGCGCTCGCTGGCGCAGGCGACGATGTGCGCCGTGCTGGGCCCCAGGTAGGCGTCGTCGATCGCCTCGCGCACCGGCGCCACCGCGGCCTCCACGTCCACCGACAGACCGTTCACCAGATTCATCAGCAGCCGGTGGCCCTGGGTCAGGGCGGCGCGCGCCACCACCTCGTCGCGGGCGCGGAACACCATCCGGTAGACCCCGCGCTGCGAGGTGCTGCGCGTCTGGCCGAAGCCGGTGGGCATGCCGGCGAGGTTGAGCAGCTCGATCACGACGTGCTCCAGCACGTGGCCGAGCCAGGTGCCTTCGCGCAGCCGCTGGCCGAAGCCGCCCGCCTCGCCGACGCCGCAGTGGTGCTCGGGCAGCGTCGGCAGGGCGCCCGCCAGGCGGTCGACGAAGCCGGGGATGCGGTCGGACGGCCAATCCTCCAGCACGCCCAGATCGAGCCAGACCTCCAGCGCCGAGCGGTAGGTCCACAGGTTGGGGCCGCGCAGAAAGGTCACGCGCAGCAGGCGGATGTCGTCGAAGACGGTCATCGGTGAATGCGGTCTGGGGCCGCGATGCGTTGGAAGGACGGAAGCGGCCGGGATTGTGCGCCTTCGCGCCCGGGTCCGGCCGGGCGGACAACGCCGCGCCTGCGCCGTGCGTTGACCGGCGGCCCGCAGCCCTTGCGCGACAATCCGCCGCCTTGCCGACCGAGATGAGCACCGACCTGCCCACCGCCCCCGACCTGGCCCCCGGCGAGGCGCTGAAAGCCCGCATGAGCCTGGACCTGGCGGCCGACGGGCACTTCGCCAGCGGCGAGCTGCTGCTCACGGATCGCCGGCTGCGCGCACGCGAGGCCGGCGCCGCCGCCTGGCAGGACTGGCCGCTGCGGCCGGGCCTGCAACTGCAGCACAGCGACAGCGGCGGCCTGGCCCAGCTTTCGCTGCACGACGCCCAGGGCCGGATCGCGGCCTGGCGCTTCACCCTGGGCGCCAACCCGTCGGCGCTGGTGCTGGCGCAGGCCTTCGAGCGCGAGCAGCAGCGCCTGGCCGACCCCGCCAGCGCCCGCGATGAGGAGGCCACCGAGCCCGAGACCGACTTCGCCAGCGAGGCGCCGGAGCGCCCCTCGACCTGGGTCCTGCTGCGCCTGTGGCGCTTTGCCCGCCCCTACCGCTGGCCGCTGGCGGGCGGATTCGCGCTCACCCTGGGGGCGACCGCGGCCTCGCTGGTGCCGCCCTACCTCACCATCCCGCTCATGGACGAGGTGCTGATCCCGTTCCAGAACGGCCAGCGCATCGACCCCATGCGGGTGGCCCTGCTGCTCGGCGGCCTGCTGGCGGCGGCGCTGGTGGCCTGGCTGCTGGGCTGGGCCAAGACCTGGCTGCTCGCCCTGGTGAGCGAACGCATCGCCGCCGACCTGCGCACCGCCACCTTCGAACACCTGTTGCACCTGAGCCTGGACTACTTCGGCGCCAAGCGTACCGGCGACCTGATCGCGCGCATCGGCAGCGAAACCGACCGCATCAGCGTTTACCTCTCGCTGCACGCGCTGGACTTCGCCACCGACGTGCTGATGATCGGCATGACGGCGGCGATCCTGTTCTCGATCGACCCCGCCCTGGCGCTGGTGACGCTGCTGCCGCTGCCCTTCATCGGCTGGATGATCCACCTCGTGCGCGACCGCCTGCGCACCGGCTTCGAGAAGATAGACCGCGTCTGGGGCGAGGTGACGTGCGTGCTTGCCGACACCATTCCCGGCATCCGCGTCGTCAAGGCCTTCGCCCAGGAGCGGCGCGAGGCGCAGCGCTTCCACGACGCGAACGCGCGCAACCTGGCGGTGAACGACCGCCTGAACCGCACCTGGAGCCTGTTCTCGCCCACCGTCGGCCTGCTCACCGAGATCGGCCTGCTGGTGGTCTGGGGATTCGGCATCTGGCTCGTCAGCCGGGGCCAGATCACGGTCGGCGTGCTGACCGCCTTCATCGCCTACATCGGGCGCTTCTACGGCCGCCTGGACTCGATGAGCCGCATCGTCTCGGTGACGCAGAAGGCGGCCGCCGGCGCCAAGCGCATCTTCGACATCCTGGACCACACGAGCAACGTCCCCGAGCCGGCGCAGCCGGTGCCGGTGGGCGAGGGTGCGCTGCGCGGCGAGCTGCAGCTGCAGGCGGTGGGTTTCCGCTACGGGCCGCGGGCGGTGATACGCCGGCTCGACCTGCACATCCGCCCGGGCGAGATGATCGGCCTGGTGGGCCACAGCGGCTCGGGCAAGAGCACCCTGGTGAACCTCATCTGCCGCTTCCACGATGTCAGCGAGGGCCGCATCCTGGCCGACGGCACCGACCTGCGCCGCTTCACGGTCGCCGACTGGCGGCGCCAGATCGGCGTCGTGCTGCAGGAACCCTTCCTGTTCTTCGGCACCATCGCCGACAACATCGCCTACGGCCGGCCGCAGGCCACGCGCGCGCAGATCGTCGCCGCCGCGCGCGCGGCGCATGCGCACGAGTTCATCCTGCGCCTGCCGCACGGCTACGACAGCCTGGTCGGCGAGCGCGGCCAGGGCCTGTCGGGCGGCGAGCGCCAGCGCATCAGCATCGCGCGCGCCCTGCTCATAGACCCGCGCATCCTGATCCTGGACGAGGCCACCTCCTCGGTCGACACCGAGACCGAGGGCGAGATCCGCAAGGCGCTGGACAACCTGGTCCAGGGCCGCACCACGATCGCCATCGCGCACCGGCTGTCGACCCTGGAGCGCGCCGACCGCCTGGTGGTGCTGGACCGCGGGCGCATCGTCGAGACCGGCACCCACGCCGAGCTGCTGGCCGGCCGCGGCGCCTACTGGCGGCTGCACGAGGCGCAGCAGCAACGCCATGCGGGGCTGGAGGAATGAACCCCACCCCAACCGGCAGGCTTCCCGACCGCGCGCAGACGAGGGGGCGGCGGCATGGCTGAGATCCAGCTGCAGCGCGACGCCCACGGCCGGCTGCGGCTGACCCTGGCCGACGGCAGCCGGCACGAGGACGTGCATCCGGTGCTTGCCTTCCCGCTGTCAGACGCGGCCGGCGCGCTGGCGCTGGTCGGCCCCGACGGCCACGAGCGGCTGTGGGTGGAGGATCCGGCCACCCTGCCTGCCCCAGCGCGCGCGCTGATCGACGAGGAACTCGCGGTGCGCAGCTTCATGCCCGAGATCCACGCCCTGCTCGCGGTTTCGACCTTCTCCACCCCCAGCGACTGGACGGTGCAGACCGACCGCGGCCGCCATGTGCTGGTGCTGGGCGCGGAGGAAGACATCCGCCGCCTGCCCGACGGCCGGCTGCTGGTGACGGACCAGCACGGCATCGCCTTCGTCATCCCCCGCCCCGCGGCCCTGGACCGGCGCTCGCGCCGGCTGCTGGAGCGCTTTCTCTGAAGTCCGGGCGCGCCGCCGGGGCGCGCTCAGGCCGGTGCGCTCAGGCCGGTGCTCAGGCCGGCGCGTCCAGCCCCGGCGCCTGCCCGTCGCGGGCACGCAGCCGCGCGTGCTGCAGGGCGCCGGGCGGCACGTGCAGCAGGTCGGCGATGCGCCAGACGATGTGGCGCTCCTCGGCGCCCAGCGCGCCGTCGGCGTAGGCCACGCGCCACATCAGCTCCACCAGGTCCAGCTTGGCCTGCATGTCGAAGGCGCGGTCTATGCGTTCGGTGAAGCCGAACAGGTCGCTCGCCTGGCGCGCGCCCTCCTCGGCCAGCTCCAGCAGCCGCGCCGCATCGTCCGCGCCGAGGGCGAACACCCGGCGCAAGGCGTCGACCACGGCGGCGCGCTCGCGCGCGTCGCGTTCGAGGTCGGCGCGCATCACCTCCACCAGCATCACGGCGGCAGCCAGGCGCAGCGCGCCCGGATCGGCCGCCGCCGCGCCATCGGCCGGCAGCAGCCCGGCCAGCCAGTGCTTCAGGGATCCCAGCATCGGGCGATGATGGCATGCCTGCCCCGGGTAGACTCCCGCCCTCGATGGACACCCCGTCAGCATCCCGTGCATGAAGTGGGCTTCGATGGTCGGGCCCCCGAGTAGGTGAATCCGCTGCGCGAACCGGCAGCGCGTCGGCGGGGATGGCAGCGGCTGCGGCTGCGGCTGTGGTCGAAATGTGCCCGGCGGCAACGCCTGTTCGCCCGATCGCCTGCCGGGGTGGGTGCCGAAAATTCGGCCGATGGACACGCTACGGCCGGCCGATCTTGCTGCACGCGTGCTCGCCTGGCACAACCGGCACCCACTGGCGCGCCGCATCACGGCCACCCAGGTCACCAGCCTGGGCGTGGTCAGCCTGCCCTTCGCCCTGCGCCAGCCGCAGGCCGACGGCGCACAGCCCGCTGATCCGTCCCGGCTGGCGCTGACGCCCATCTTCGACGCGCGCTGGATGTTCGGTGCCGATGCCCGGGCGCTGGACCGCTTTGCCCTTGCGCACGGACGCTATCCATTGGAGGCTGCCGCCCAATGGCCGTGGCGGCAGGTCGACGCCGAGCTCCAGCGAGCCCACGCCGCCGACGCCGCCGGGCTGGATGGCCGTACCCTGCGCCACCTGCTGTGCGCCGAGATCGAGGCCGGCGGGCAGCGCAGCCGGGTCCTGGTGGCGGCCGACTCGCCGCTGCAGCGCGCACCGGTGTTCGGGCGCAGGCTGTACAGCCCGCGCCGGCTGGCCGCCAGTGCCGCCGCGCTGGCGCTGTTGGTGCTGGGCGGCGGCTGGCTGCTGAGCCAGCGCGCGCCGGCCCCGATGGCGGTCGACGCGGCGACACCCGCCATGGCTGCATCGGCGGCTGCTACATCGGCAGACCGTGCCGCGGCGCACGCCTTCGAATCCCCCAACCTCGGCGCCCTGCCGGAAGCTGGTGCGGCGTCGGCGTCGACGTCGTCAGCGGCGGCG
The DNA here is from genome assembly GCA_963205525.1 of Pseudomonadota bacterium. The sequence continues at coordinate 86,621 of CAUJJP010000097.1, forward strand.
GCGGCGTCGGCGCCCTCGGCAGCCTCGGCGGCGATCGACGAGCCGGTACACGACGCTGCGCAGGCGATCACGCCGGCCCAACAGCCGGTCGACGTCGCACCCATGATGCAGGACCGCCAGGCCGCCGGGCCGCTGGTGCAGATCCGCCCCCGCCTGAGCGAGGACGAGCGCGCCCGCGCGCGTGAGCAGGCGCGAGCGCTGCGGCCGGCACCCGTCGGCGAAGTCCTGGGCAAGGGCCCTGCCTACGCCCTCGTCACCGCGCCGCTGCCCAGCCTGGACGACGCCCAGGCCCAGCAGGCGCTGCTGCAGGGGCTGAAGGCACAGCTGGGCGGCAGCCAGGACACGCGGCTGGACCTGATGCGCGCCGGCCGGCGCTGGCGCGTGGTCTGGTGGCCGCACGCGCGCACCGAGGAGGCCCAGGCCCTGCGCGCCGCCGCCGCCGCGCGCGGCCTCAAGCTCGAGGTCGTCAGCTTCTGACCGGGGCCCCGGGAGCCGTACTCGACGCGGCACCGGGCAAGCCCGATCCGAAACGCGGCGTCGGGCGGGTTATGCTGCCCCGACATGGATCTGTACCTGCTCGTCGGCAACCCGCGCACCCGCAAGGCGTCGGTGATGCGCAGCCTCAGCGGCTGTTTCAACCGCAGCCTGCGCGAGATCCAGCCCCTTGACGGCCGGCAGCCGATTCGCCTGTACGCGCGCACGGGCGCGCTGCAGGACAAGGGCTGCAGCGCCGAGGAACTCGCCGCCGAAGCGCAGCAGCGGCGCGCGCAGGCGGTGTTGTGCGCGCTGTGGCCCCTGGCCCATCCGCACACGCCGCAGCGCTTTCCGTCCGCCGAGGCCTACCTGGCCGCCTTCGAGGCCATGGGCTGGCGCCGTCGCGCGGTGGCGGTGCTGGGCCAGAACGCGGGCGGGCTGCGCGGCCCGGAGGTCACCGCCTTCCCGCTCGCGCCCAGCCAGCCGATCAACGTCACCGCGCATGCGGTGCGCCAGTTCTTCGGCTGGCTCTAGCACGGGCACGGGCCTGCCGACCTGCACGGCTGCATCCACCGGCACGCGACGGGGCACGATCCATAGCGGCAGCGGCGACGCCCATGAAGCAGCCCACCCTGAGCTGGCCGCCGCGCGCCGACGAGCACCGGCTGGGCCTGCAGACACTGCTGCAGCGGGTGCAGATCGACGTCGCCCCAGCCCAGGTCTGGCGCTACGTCACCGATGCCGCGCACTGGGCGCAATGGCAGCCCGGCACGCGCCGGATGCAGACGCTGGCGCCCGGGCCGCAGCCTGCGGGCAGCGAGATCGTCGAGCACCGCGACACGTCCAAGGCCGGGGCCAAGGGCAGCGAGCTCGTGCGCTGGCGCGTCCTGGCCGCCGAGCCGCCGCGCCTGTGGGTGGCTGCCGCGGACACGCCGCTTCTCTGGCTGCGCCTGCTGCTGCGCCTGCAGCCGCTGGGCACCGACGCCACCGAACTGCACTACGGTCTGGACCTGCGCAGTGCCTCGCCGCTGCGCCACTGGGCCGACCGCTGGCTGCTGCCCGGCCCGCAGGGCCGTGCAGCCGCTGCCGCGATGGCCGCACTCAAGCTCAGGCTGGAAGCAGCCCACCCGCCACCGGAAGTCGCACCGCCACCGGTGCCGCGCTGGCGCGCAGAGCGCTGAACGGCCGCTGACACCCGGTGCGGGTTCGGTCGGGCAGTGCCGTCGCAGCCACCGACAGCCGGCAGCGCCCGGATCACGGCAAGGGCGCGGATCGGCCCCGCAGACGCTGCTGCAGCTCCTCCACCGAGTGCACGTCGAGCTTGAGATAGATCTTGCGGATGTAGTCGGTCGCGGTGTACGGCGAGACCCTCAGTTGCTGCGCGATCTGCGCATGCGAACAGCCTCTGAGCGCCCCCAGGACCGGGCTGCGCCCAGCCCGCCCCCCGCGGGGGTCAAGGAAACTTGGGACGGCCCGGCGTTTCCTTGAGAGCAGCAGCGCGCACGCCTTCTTCTGCCCGATCGACAGGTTCGAGGCCTCGAGCAGGTTCAGGTCGCGGACTTCGCGCGGCTCGAGGTGCCGGATCGCGACGCCGACCAGCGCCGCGCCGCTGCCGTCGACCGACTCCATCGCTTCGGCGCTGAAGCGAAACTCGCCCCAGGCATTGCTCAGCGTGAGCACGAAAGGCGCGGCGGCTGAAGCGGCCGCAGCGGCACGCGTGAGCTGCCGGTGCAGCAGCACGAGCGTCGGAAAGTCCTCGCTCGTCGGCGCCCGCGCCGCGGCATCCGGCGAGATGCCGCCGTGCGCCAGCATCAGTACCTTGTGTGCGTGGCGGCTCAGGTGGACGATGCGGCCCTGCGCATCGAGGTTGACCAGCACCTCGCGCCGGTCTCCTGCGGCATAGTCGATCTGCTGCGGCGTCTCGTGCTGCAGGCCGTGGGCGACATAGGGCACGAGCAGACGCAGCGTCTGCTCGTCGTCGTGGCTGAAGATCGCGTCCCCGTGTTCCCGGTACAGGACCAGCGAGCCCAGCGCCTTGCCGTCTCGGCCGCGCACGATGGCTTCCAGCCGGTAATGCAGGCGCTGCGGCCGCCAGATCTCGTTGTAGAGCGCCGAGTCGAAGAATTGCGCGTGGTTGAGTTCCTCGGCGCTGCGTATCGTCGTCTCGCCCCGTATCACGTCGACGAAACGCGGCATCGCCTCGGCCTCGCGCCGGTTGTGGAACTCGTCGAAGTACAGCCGCGCCAGGCGATGGTCGATCGGGCCTTCGAAGTAGTAGCGCCGGATGCTGCCGTCGCCGTCGACCCAGTCGAAGAGGTTGCGCGCCGACGCGATCACGCGGTGCAAGGCCTCCAGCACGGCCGGGATCAGCAGCTCGCCGGCCAGCCCGAGCCCGCAGAGCTCGCGGATATGGGCGATCGCAGCGGCGTTCTTGGGCATCGTCGGAACACCCCTCATGCGCGGCATGCGCGGCATGCGCGGCATGCGCGGCGCGCGCATCAAAGCGTCATCGTTCATCGATGGAAGGCGGCGATGCTTGCGCACGGACAAGCCCGGGCGCTCGAACTGCCCCCCGGGCAGGGGGCGCGCGCGCAGCCGGCCGCGCCTAGCTTGGCACGCAGGACGCCACGTCGTCCTGCGCCTGCCCTCTGGGCAGGCCCGCATCACCGCGCGAGTTTCGAAGGAGGTTTCATCATGATGAAGATCACCCTGCCGAAGACGTTTGGAAGCTACCCGGCCATCGCCGCCTGCGCGCTGGCACTGCTTGCCGCACCGGGCGCCGCACAGGCGCAGGTCTGGACGCATGTGGCGGCGGCCTGCACGCCGGACGAATCGAGCGCGGCGAAGCACGACATGTCGGCCGCCCGCCTGCGCCACAAGGGAAGCAACACCGGCAAGATCTATGCGCGCTGCAACGTCGTGAACCCGATGGACGGTGGCGGCGATCCATCCTGGGACGCGATCGAGCTCGTGTTCAAGGACCAGGGCACGGGCGAGCGCGTGCTCGCCGAGCTGTACCGGGTCAGCAACTTCAACGGCGGCATCTGGAAGATCGGCAGCGTCGACAGCGACGCCTACCCCGGCAGCGCCGCCCAGCAGACCCAGTGGGAGCCGCTGGCGCAGACCTTCGACTTCTACAACTACGCCTACTACGTCTTGCTCACGATCGAACGCACGCAGACCACAGCCCTGCCCGACGCCGCCATCGTGCGCCTGTACCAGCAGCTCTTCTGAGCACCCCCGGGCCGGGCCGCGCCCGATCCGCCGCGGCACGGCTCAGCACGGGCGCGTCGCCAGCCAGATGCTCGGCAGGATGAGGGCGCCGCCCAGCAGCCGGGTGCGGACGACCGCGATCACCACTGGCGAGGCGGCGTGGATGAAGGCGATGTTGGCCGCCGTCGTGCCCTGCCCGCCCTGGTAGACCCAGGCGCCGCAGATCCACATGCCGGTGGCACCGAGCACCAGGGCCTGCTTCCATTCGCGGTGCCAGGGCAGGCCGCGCGTGAACCGCTCGCACCAGACGAAGGGAAGCATCAGCATCAACGCCAGCGCCAGCGGCCGAAGGCCGGCAGGTGCGGCGCGATCCCGCCGTCGGCGAGACGGGCGATGAGGTCGTTGGACGACCACAGCGCCGGCACCACCCACAGCAGGACCTGCGCCTGGCGCTGGCGGCCCGCCCTGCCGGCGCCGTCACGCGGCCATCGCCTGCCCCATGCGCACCGCGCCGCCGGCAGTCCAGGCGGGATCGAAGGCCAGCGGCCCGGGCAGCAGCAGGACGACGGTGGAGCCGAGCAGGAAGCGGCCCATCTCCTGACCCTGGCGCAGCCGGTGCTGGCCGGCTTCGTAGGACCATTCGCGCACCCGGCCGGGCCGCGGCGGGTTGACCACGCCATGCCAGACGGTGGCCATGCTGCCGACGATGGTCGCCCCCACCAGCACCAGCACCCAGGGGCCATGCGCGCCGTCGAACACGCAGACCACGCGCTCGTTGCGCGCGAACAGCCCCGGCACGGTGCGCGCGGTGAGCGGGTTGACCGAGTACAGCGCGCCCGGCACGTGAACCATGCGGCGCAGCTCGCCGTCGGCCGGCATGTGGATGCGGTGGTAGTCGCGCGGGCTCAGGTAGAGGGTGGCGAAGTGGGCGCGCTGGAAGTGCGCCGCCAGCGCGGCGTCGCCGCCGAGCAAGGCACTGGCGCTGTAGCGCTGGCCCTTGGCCTGGATGAGCTGGCCCTCGTCGACGCGGCCGAACTGGCTGATCGCGCCGTCCACCGGGCAGATCCAGCGGGCCTGTGCCAGCGGCCGTGCGCCGGGCGCCAGGGCGCGCGTGAAGAATTCGTTGAAGCTGGCGTAGGCGGCCGGGTCGGGCTGCGCCGCTTCGCCCATGTCCACCCCGTAACGGGCGATGAAACGGCGGATGAGCGCGGTCGTCGTCGCCCCGGCGCGGGCCTGCGCCAGCCGCCCGGCCAGCACGCTGAGCGCCTGCTTGGGCAGCAGGTGCTGCGGCAGCACGCGCAGGCGGTCGGCGAGGTCCGCCATCAGCGGATGCCGAGGCCGCCGCGCAGCGCGTGCACCGCCCCGGCGCCGACCCCGGCGCCGAATCGCTTGGCCAGGCGCTCGGCCAGGTTGTCGTGCGAGCTGTAGTCGACGATGTCGGCCGCCCCCACCACCTCGCGGGCGACGAAGTCCAGGTTGCCCAGCTTGTCCACCAGGCCGAGCTTGAGCGCCTCTTCGCCGTTCCAGAACAGGCCGCTGAAGGTCTGCGGCGTCTCCTTCAGGCGCGCGCCGCGGCCCTGCTTGACGACGTCGATGAACTGCTGGTGGATCTGGTCGAGCATCGCCTTGGCGTAGGCGGTCTGCAGCGGGTTGTCGGGCGAGAAGGGGTCCAGCATGCCCTTGTTGTCGCCCGCGGTGAGCAGCCGGCGCTCGACACCCAGCTTCTCCATCGTGCCGACGAAGCCGAAGCCGTCCATCAGCACGCCTATGCTGCCGATCAGGCTGGCCTTGTCGGCGTAGATCTCGTCGGCCGCCACCGCGATGTAGTAGGCGCCGCTGGCGGCCGCCTCCTCGACCACGGCATAGACCTTCTTGTTGTGCAAGGCCTTCAGGCGCCGGAGCTCGTCGTTCACGATGCCGGCCTGCACCGGGCTGCCGCCGGGCGAGTTGAAGCGCAGCACGACGGCCTGCGCGCCGGGGTCCTCGAAAGCCTCGGTGAGCGCCGCCACCAGGCGCTCGGCGCTCGCCTCGGTGTCGGCCGCGATCTCGCCGCGCACCTCCACCAGCGCGGTGTGCGGGGTGCTGGTGCTGCTCACCGGGCCGGTGCGCTGCAGCAGCACCCAGGCCACGATGATGAGCAGCGCGAGCCAGGCCAGGCGGAAGAAGATGCGCCAGTTGCGCTCGCTGCGGCGCTCGCTGATCAGCTCGCGCACCGCGCGTTCGAGCGCCGATTCGGCGCCGCCGGCACGCGGCGTGTCAGGACTGTCCATGCGGTTCTCCGGTGGGGGCCGCATCGCGCTCGACGGGCCGGATGTGTTCGGTCGGCTGCCACCAGACGCGGCCGTCGCGCTCGACGCAGGCCAGCGCCGTGAGCCGGCCGCCGCAGCCGGGGCCGGCAATGCACTGGCCGCTGGCGGGATCGTAGTGCGCGCCGTGCAGCGCGCAGACGATCCAGCGCCGCTCGCCGTCGAGGAACTCGCCTTCCTGCCAGTCCATCTCGGTGGGCACGTGCACGCAGCGGTTCAGGTAGCCGACCACGCGGCCGTCGATGCGCAGCGCGAAGGCGCGCACCGGACGGCCCCACTGCTGCACCTCCCAGACCACGGCACGGCCGCGCTCGGCGAGGGCGCCGGAGTCGCACAGCGGCAGCAGCTCAGGCATGCGCGAGCAGCCAGTCCTGCAGCGCCACGGTGGAGGACAGCACCGCCAGCGGGCCCAGGGCGCGGAAACTCTCGGGCTCGTGCGCGCCGTAGCTCACGCCCAGGCTGGCGGTGCCGGCGTTGGCGGCGAGCTGCAGGTCGTGCGTGGTGTCGCCGATCATCAGCGTGCGCTCGGGCTCGGCGCCGAACTCGCGCATGAGCTGGTTCAGCATCAGCGGGTCGGGCTTGCTCGCGGTCTCGTCGGCGGTGCGGGTGGCGTCGAACACGCCGCGCAGGCTGGCGTGCGCGAGCGCCTCGTCCAGCCCGAGGCGGCTCTTGCCGGTGGCCACCGCCAGCCAGTGGTGGCGCGCCTTCAGCGCCTGCAGCATCGCCAGCGTGCCGGGGAACAGCACCAGCTCATGCTGGCGCGCCACGTAGTGGGCGCGGTAGCGCCGGCCCAGTTCGGGGTAGCGCTCGGGCGCCAGGCCGGGCACGGCGTGGCGCAGCGCGTCGTGCAGCCCGAGGCCGATGACATAGGCGGCGCGCGCGTCGTCGGGCACCGGCAGGCCGAGGTCGCGGCTCGCGTCCTGGATGCAGCGCACGATGAGCGCGGTGCTGTCGAACAGGGTGCCGTCCCAGTCGAAGACGATGAGGTCGAAACGGCGCGGCGCGTTCATGGGCGTTCCAGCAGGGCCTGCCATTGTGCCGGCAGCGGGCTCGCCAGCGTGATGCGCTGCGCGCCGGCCGGGTGCGCCGGATGGTCGAAGGCGAGCTCGCGCGCGTGCAGCGCCATGCGCGCGAAGCCGGTCTCGCGCGCGAAGGCCTTGTTGCGCGCGAAGTCACCGTACTTCGGGTCGCCGACGATGGGGTGGCCGTGGTGCGCCAGGTGGACCCGGATCTGGTGCGTGCGGCCGGTCTTGATCGTCACCTCCAGCGCGCTCAGGCCGCCGCCGCTGGCGGCCACGCGCACGAGCGAGATCGAGCGCCGCGCCTGCTCGTGCACCGCCACCCGCACCTGGCGCTCGCCGGCAGCGTCCAGGCCGCGCAGCAGCGGCAGGTCTATCACCTTCAGGCTCGCAGGCCAGGCGCCGAAGACGAGCGCGGCGTAGACCTTGTGCGTGTCGCGGCTGCGGAACTGCTCCTGCAAGCGGGTCAGGGCGCTGCGCTTCTTGGCCAGCAGCAGCACCCCCGAGGTCTCCTTATCCAGCCGGTGCACCAGCTCCAGGAAGCGCGCCTGCGGCCGCGCCCGGCGCAGCTGCTCGATGACGCCGAAGCTCACCCCGCTGCCGCCGTGCACCGCCACCCCGGCCGGCTTGTCGATCGCCAGCAGCTGCTCGTCCTCGTACAGGACGCTGAACTCGCGCGCCGGCACGGCGTCGGCACGCGGCTCGGCGGTGCGCACCGGCGGCAGGCGCAGCCGGTCGCCGGCCACGAGCCGGGTGTCGGCCTGCGCCCGGCGCTTGTTGACGCGCAGCTCGCCGCTGCGGATCAGGCGGTAGACGTGGGTCTTGGGCACGCCCTTGAGCAGCTTGAACAGGTAGTTGTCCAGGCGCTGGCCGTCGCCGCCCTCGTCGACCACCAGCTCGCGCACTGCCGGGCGCGGCGTGCCGTCCACCGCGCCGGATTTGCGTCCTATAATCCGCGGTTCCACGCCCTATGGTGTAAGTGCTTGATTTTGCGGAGTTTACCCGGGGGGACCCGCCCTTCGGGTCGCCCAGGCCGCTTGCACGAGGACGTGGCGCACCGGACGACGCCCTGGGCGTCGCCCGGCCCCACAGATGCAACGCCCCGTGCTCGCAGCACCAGCCGATCTGCCCACCGCAGGCGGCGGCGCGCGGCGCAGGACGGCAGAGAACTGAAGAACCAGCCCGCTGAGCGGACGGGGCCCGGCCCCGCCGCCAACACCGAAACACCAGGCCTCAGTCGGCAGCCAGCTCCGGCCGGATCCGCCGCACTGTGGCCCGCGTCGCCGCCCACCACCGTGCCCACCTCCCCACCCCGCCTCGATGGCCTGCCGCGGATCGCGTCCGCCGGCAGCCGTGCGGCGCTGGCGGGCCGGTGGCCTGGCGCAGGCGGCGCGCACGCGCCAACGCCGCGTTCCTGATCCCGCGCCGGCCTCACGGCGCGCAGGGCAGCGGTCCAGGGCATTTCGCCAGGGCATCGGTCGGCAGTTCTCGTGCATCGGCAAGTCGCAGCGTGCGCCAAGGCGCCGATCAGGAGACCCGATGAAAAGAATGCTCATCAACGCCACCCAGCCCGAGGAGCGGCGGCTGGCGATCGTCGACGGCCAGAAACTGCTGGACTTCGAGACCGAACTCGAAGGCCGCGAGCAGCGCAAGGGCAACATCTACAAGGCCGTCATCACCCGCGTCGAGCCCAGCCTCGAGGCCTGCTTCGTCGACTACGGCGAGGACCGGCACGGCTTCCTGCCCTTCAAGGAGATCAGCCGCAACTACTTCCGTGACGGCGTGGACGCGAAGAACGCCCGCATCGCCGACGCGGTGAAGGAAGGCGACAGCCTGCTGGTGCAGGTCGAGAAGGAGGAGCGCGGCAACAAGGGCGCGGCGCTGACCACCTTCGTCAGCCTGGCCGGGCGCTACCTGGTGCTGATGCCCAACAACCCGCGCGGCGGCGGCGTGAGCCGGCGCATCGAGGGCGAGGAGCGCGAAGAGCTCAAGGAGGCGATGGACCAGCTCGACTACCCCAAGGGCATGAGCCTGATCGCCCGCACCGCCGGCATCGGCCGCTCGGCCGCCGAGCTGCAGTGGGACCTGAACTACATGCTCAAGCTCTGGGACGCGATCGACGGCGCGTCCAAGGCCGGCAAGGGCGCGTTCCTGATCTACCAGGAGTCCAGCCTCGTCATCCGCGCGATCCGCGACTACTTCACCGCCGACATCGGCGAGATCCTGATCGACACCGACGACATCTTCGATCAGGCGCAGCAGTTCATGAACCACGTGATGCCGGACAACGCGGCACGCGTGAAGCGCTACCGCGATGACGCGCCGCTGTTCAGCCGCTTCCAGATCGAGCACCAGATCGAGACCGCGTTCAGCCGCACCGTCAACCTGCCCAGCGGCGGCGCGATCGTGATCGACCACACCGAGGCCCTGGTGTCGGTGGACGTCAACTCGGCGCGCGCCACCCGCGGCAGCGACATCGAGGAGACCGCCACCCGCACCAACCTGGAGGCGGCCGACGAGATCGCGCGCCAGATGCGGCTGCGTGACCTCGGCGGCCTGATCGTGGTCGACTTCATCGACATGGACGAGAGCAAGAACCGGCGCGAGGTCGAGCAGCGGCTGCGCGACGCGCTGCGCTTCGACCGCGCGCGCGTGCAGTTCAGCTCGATCTCCAAGTTCGGCCTGCTGGAGCTGTCGCGCCAGCGCCTGCGCCCTGCCCTGTCCGAGGGCAACCACATCACCTGCCCGCGCTGCAACGGCACCGGCCACATCCGCGACACCGAGAGTTCGGCGCTGCAGATCCTGCGCATGGTGCAGGAGGAGGCGATGAAGGAGAACACCGCCGCCGTGCACGTGCAGGTGCCGGTGGAGGTGACCAGCTTCCTGCTCAACGAGAAGCGCGCCGAGATCACCAAGATCGAGCTCAAGCAGCGCGTCACCGTGCTGCTGATCCCGAACAAGCATCTGGAGACGCCGAACTACAAGCTCGAGCGCCTGCGCCACGACGACCCGCGGCTGGACAGCTTCCGCGCCAGCTACACCATGATCGAGGAGCCCGAGGACGAGGTCGGCATCACGCGCCGGCGCGACAGCGCGGGCAAGAACCGCCAGGAACCGGTCATCAAGGGCGTGGTACCCGACCAGCCGGCACCACCCGCGCCACCCACACCACCGGCGCCGGCCCCGGTGGCGGCCCCGGTCCCGGCCCCGGCACCGGTGGCCGCCGCGGCGCCGACGGTCGAGGCCGGCAGCGGCTTCTTCGGCTGGGTGCGCAAGCTGTTCGGCGGCGCGCCGGCAGCGACTCCGGCACCGGCGCCCGCGGCAGCAGCGCCCGCCGCACCGCAGCCCGAGCCTCGCGGCGAGGACAAGCGCGCCCGTGGTGGCCGCGGTGGCCGCGGCGGACGCGGCGAGGGACGTGCAGAAGGTCGAGAGGGGCGCGAAGGTCGCGAAGGGCGCGAAGGGCGCGGGGGACGGGGTGAGCGCGAAGGGCGGGCCGAACGCGGCACTGATCGCGGGGCCGAACGCGGCACCGAGCGCGGAGCCGAACGCGGGACCGAACGCAGTGGAGCGGAGCACGAGCGCGGTCCGCGTGGTGAAGGACGCCGCAGCGGCGGACGCGGCGAACGCCCGGTCGCGGTCGCCGCTGAAGCCGGCAGCGACAGCAGCCTGGAAGCCACGGCCCTGCCGCCGTCGGCCGAAATCGGCGCCTCCGAGGCGCTGACGGAGAACGCCGCGAGCACCGAAGGCAGCCGCCGCCGGCGTCGCCGCGGTGGCCGCGGGCGCGGTGAACGCGCCGAGGGTCTGGATCAGGGCCAGGAGGGCGTGGCCGACACCGGGTCCGACGACGGCGAGGGGCTGGAGTCGCCGGCCGAGGCGAGCGCGGTGCCCACACCCGCCGACGCGAGCACCGACTCCGAACTCGCGAGGGACGAGGCCGCCGGCCGCGAAGGCGGACGCCGCCGCGGCCGCGGGCGCTCGCGACGCGATGATCGCGGCGCTGAGCACGAGGCCCAGGACGACGCACCGGCCAGTGCAGCGCCGGAGCAGGTCGCAGCGGCTGGCGGCTCAGTCGAAGCGGCAGGCGCCGACGCGCCCTCGGTGCCGGAGCGCGCGCCGGGCGGAGCCGCCGAAATCGGCGCCGCAATGTCGGCCGAGACGACGGCCGAGACCGCGGCCGAGACCACGGCCGAGACCACGGCTGAAGCGTCGGTCGAAGCCGCGGTCGAGGTCCAGACCGCCCCGCAAGCGACACCGCAGGACGCCGCGCCGCTTGCCGCTGCGCTGCCGGCGGCCACGGCCTACACCCTGCCGGCCGGGGAGCTGCAGGCGGTCGCCGAAGCCGCCGGCCTGCAGTGGGTGTCCTCCGACGCCGACAAGGTGGCGGCGGTGCAGGCGGCGATGGCCGCCGAACCCCGGCCCATCCACGTGCCGCGCGTGCCGCGGCCGCCGGTGGTGATCGACGAAGGCCCGCTGGTGCTGGTGGAGACGCGCAAGCAGCTCTCGCAGCTCAAGCTGCCGTTCGAGCAGCAGACGCCGCCGGCTGCCTGAAGCCTCGGCCGAACCCTGAGCCGGCGCCCCACAGCAAGGGGCGGCAGGCTCAGGGCAGGCGTTCCAGCGCGTGCTGGTAGACCGGGTCGTGCATCAGCGCGTCCCAGCTCAGCGGCGCTACGCTGGGCAGCAGGGCCAGCCGGCGCTGCTCGCTGTCCGGGTCGGGGCACCAGTGGCCGCGCCCGGCCTCCTCGGCCAGACCGTCGAGCAGCGCATCCAGCGCCCGGCCATCGCCCAGGCTCTGGTTGCATAGCAGCACCAGGTCGCAACCGGCGTCCAGTGCCAGCGCCGCCGCCTCGGCATAGCCGAGCGCGCTGCGCCCGGCCAGGTGGCGCGCGCCTTCCATGCTGAGGTCGTCGCTGAACACGGCGCCGGTGAAGCCCAGGCGCTCGCGCAGGATCTCCTTGAGCCAGCGCGGCGAGAAGCCGGCCGGGCGCGCATCGACACGCGGGTAGACGACGTGCGCCGGCATCACGGCGCTGAGCGTGGTCGACAGCCAGGCGTAGGGCTGCGCGTCGTCGGCGAGGATGGTCTTGAGCCCCCGCCGGTCCACCGGCACCGCCACATGGCTGTCGGCCGCGGCATGGCCGTGACCGGGGAAGTGCTTGCCGCAGTGGGCCATGCCGGCGCGCAGCAGGCCGTGCATCAGGCTCTTGGCCAGCAGCGCCACCACGCGCGGGTCGCGGTGGAAGGCGCGGTCGCCGATCACGCCGGACGCACCGTGGTCCAGGTCCAGCACCGGCGTGAAGCTGAGGTCCACGCCGCAGGCGCGCAGCTCGGCACCGAGCACCAAGCCCGCTGCGCTGGCGGCGTCGCTGGCACCGAGCGGGTCGCGTATCCAGAGCTCGCCGAGCGCGCGCATCGGCGCCAGGTGGGTAAAGCCGTCGCTGCGAAAGCGCTGCACGCGGCCGCCCTCGTGGTCGACGCAGATCAGCAAGTCCTCGCGCAGCGACTTGATCTGCGCGCACAAGGCGGTGAGCTGGGCGCGGTCCTGCCAGTTGCGCGCGAACAAGACCAGGCCGCCGGTCAGGGGGTGGCGCAGGCGGCGGCGGTCGGCGGCGCTGAGCGCGGTGCCGGCGATGTCGAGGATGACGGGGGCGTGCGGGGTCATGGCTGGATGGTTTCGACGACGACGAAGCTGGTCACGTAGTCGCTTTCGTCGCTGACGCTGACGTGGGCC